>NZ_JABLUU010000003.1:0-246998 GCF_018491655.1 Komagataeibacter oboediens
ACCGGTCTACGCGAGCCTCGTGCAGGGCGATAACGGCGAGCACAAGCTCATCTGGTCGCGCTGACCACCTCCCGGCGCCTCGCCCAACGCGGGGCGCCGGTCTCTCACCACCCCGATATTATGCGGAGCAGAAACCAGTCCAAACCCGCAGAAAACCACCATCCCGGATCACCCGCTCCGCATAATCCCGGACTCCACATAATCAACCTTATGCGGTGCACCGCATAACGTGGAACTCGGTGCGGCCTGGACCCGCCGCTCCAGCGAAGGGCGCACCTATCTGAGCCTGAAGCTGGATGATCCTTCCTTCGCCGCCCCGATCTTCGCCAACCTGTTCACCGACGAGGACGGCGAGGGCTACTCCCTGATCTGGACCCGGCCCCGCAGCCGGAACGGGGAGTAAGCGCCCCACCACCAACCCCGCCCGGTCTCCCCGGGCGGGGCCTTCCGGGTCTTTTTTCCACGTGCTCGTCCGGGTACTGGCGATCGTGCTGGTCGCCCCACGTGGAAGGCAGGAGGAACATGAGGCTTTCCCTCAGCCTTCCCATTGTACCATGCGCGAGGGCGAACCGCGTCAAGGACGCGTGGTCCCCCCAATTTTGCCCGACGCACCCGTGCCGGGCGCGCCAGACAAAATCGGCTCCCCCACGCGCCGGCGAGCCGGTCGCCTGCGGCGATCCCTGACCCGGTCCGCCCCGGCATGAGCCGTCCGTCCTGTCTTCGAGAAACGAAAGGAGCAGGACGATGACCACGCTACACGACCACATCCAGATGCTGCGCGCCGAACTGACCAGCTTTCACCTCAGCCGTCGCGAGCGCCGGCAGATCGAGCGAGAATTGAAAGAAGCGCTTGCCCGACGCGATGCCGAGCCCCCCGCCTGACGGGGGGCTTTTTTCTGGTCAGCCCGACGGTCTTCTCCGACAGGACTGGAGCCGCCTGAATGGTGCGTGGACGCCGATTCCTTTTTCCCATCGTCCGGAAAGAACGACATTGAATATTCACAATGCGACTATTATAGTCGTATTTCTGGTGTGCAGGCCTTGCGTGTCGGATGTGATCGCGGATGATCACTGGCCGACAGGTAAGGGCGGCACGGGCACTTCTGAACTGGACACAGGAAAGGCTCGCTGAAAAGGCCCTCGTAGCATTGACCGCGCTCAAGCGCCTTGAATCCGAACGCGGTCTGGGCGTTCATGAGGGCACGATCGATCAGGTCCGTCGTGCGCTGGAAGCGGCAGGCATTCTGTTCATCGAGTCCGGACAGGGACGCGGCGTCATGCTTCTTAACGAGACTTCCGATATCCTGGTGCGGCAGGGTAGAGGGCGTGGCCGGGTGGAATCCTCCTGATCCGCTCCGGTCATGTCATTCCTTCCCCCTTGGGCGTGCTGATTTCTGGCGGGGTCATGCGAACCGGGCCGGTCAGCAATCCCGATCTTTGTTATCGAAGCGATCTGGTCGCGGTATCATGAGGAACCGTCATGACGGAGCCGTCTTTCCTCGATCATCCCCCTCTCACCCAACGGGTGAACGCCTACGACGAAGCGCATCTCGGGCTCTATCTGCGCCTTCTGGTCGCGGACGAGGAAGGGGCGGACTGGCGCGAAGTCGTTGCCGTGCTGTTCGAAATTGATCCGGTTCGTGAACCGGTGCGCGCGAAGGCTGTTCATGACAGGCATCTGGCACGGGCGCGCTGGATGACCGCAGCCGGTTTCCAGCATCTGCTGCAACCGCGCCTGCAATAGCCGGGCTTCGCCCCGGCTCGCGCATCCGCCCTGCGCTTCTCTCCCTGATAAGAAATCAGGGTCTATGCACTCCCGTTCCCGATCTGGCTGATGGAAGCTCCCCCTTTTGCCGCATGGGGGACAGACAGGGAGGCCCGTATGCCCACATCCTTCTGGCGTTCACCGGAACTGCGCGACCATATCAGCCGTCTGGACCGCTCCGGTTTTGCCGTCGAATTTCTCCGCCGTAACACCACCTATCGCTGCGATTATGCCCGTCTGCAACGGCGGATCGGCCGTCGGGGCGTGGATTCCGCCGCCGAGTGCGCGGCGTTCGCCCGGCGCTGGGGGCTCTGCTTTTGTCCATGCGCCCGATGAACCCGCCCGTCAGGGGCGCATGGTCTGGCGGCCCGAGGTTTCACCGGCCACGCTGATTCTGACACCCGCGCCATCGGATTTCGCCATCGTGACCCCGATCAATCCGGCGGTGCTCGGAACCATTCTGGCCCGCCATGATGCGGAAGACGACACGTGGCTGGTGATCGGCGATGTGGCGGGCGATCTTTACCTTCGGCTTCTGAGCCCGCTGGCCATCGGTAGACCCGCCGTGCTCCTGCCGATGGATGACGCCGCCGAACTGCGTCTCGACGTGGCGCTGCGTTTCTTTCGCAGGCAGCGCGGCCAGCGCGTCGGCCTGCTTCCTCGCGCCCTCCAACTCACGCCGCTGCAGCGCACGCGGCAAATGCTGCTCCTGCTCGCCTTCGATATTCACGAAGCGGGCGGTACCACCCGCGATATCGCCATTGCGGTCAATCGTTCATGGCAGGCGGCTTTGCCGGCGGTGGAATGGCGCAACACGGCGGCGCGTCGCCATGCGGAGCGTCTGCTTCTTGACGCCCGGAACCGGGTCAGCGGCGGCTACCTGGATTTTTTACGCGGGCGATAACACAACCGATTTTCGCTCCTTCGCGCTGCGTTTTCTCATGTGTTCAACGCTGCCCTATGCCCGGCTGCACCCGGCATACGCTCCGACGCGTGGGGGTGGACACTGACCTCGAAAAATCTTCGTCCACCCCCAACGCCCGCTTTCTCCGCCACCGTCATCCCGATCCGCCGCACCATCCCCGCGGTGCTTCAAGACCAGATGGAGGCGTACCATGTTCGATAGACACGCGCCGTCACCGGCGCGCTACCTGCGCACACATCAAGCCGCGCAGATTCTTGGCCTTTCTCCCCGCACGCTGGAAAAATACCGCTGTCATGGCAGTGGTCCGACCTTCCGCAAGCTTGGTGGTCGTGTCGTCTACCTGATCGACGACCTCGACGCCTGGGCCACCGCCAGCGCCTGCCGGTCCACCTCTGATCCGAATTATGACGAGGCCCGTTCTGCCGGCCTTGATCGCCGGTGAGGGGAGGATGGACATGCAGGTCCGCCATACCCTCACGGCCAGCGAGCGCAGCAGGCTCCTGCCGTTCGTTGTCGCCAGCGGCGAGATCAGCCCGCGCGACCAGCGCGATCTGATGGAGCGACCGTTTTTCTCCCTGTCCAAGACGAAGCGCACGACGCCAATCCTCTACGCGGCAGGGGACACGCGCGTCGAAGTGTTCGGGATGCCCGAGCACGGCATGGCGACGATCTGGGACGCTGACGTGCTGATCTGGGCTGCCAGCCAGATTGTCGAGGCGGAAAATCTCGGTCTGACCACCTCGCGCTTTCTGCGCTTCACCCCTTACCAGTTGCTCACCGGTATCGGCCGACAGACCGGGGCGCGGGATTATGGGCTGCTCAGGGCGGCACTCGCCCGGCTCCAGTCCACCGTGGTCGCCACCACGATCCGCAACGGCCAGAACTGGCGACGGCAGCAGTTTTCCTGGATTACCGAGTGGGAAATCTGCGCCAGCCGGAACGGTCGCGCCGCTGGTGTCGAGATAGTCATTCCGGAATGGCTCTATCGTGGCGTGATCGACCGTTCGCTGGTGCTGGCCATCGACCCGGCCTATTTCCGGCTGACGGGCGGCATCGAGCGCTGGCTTTACCGCGTGGCCCGCAAACACGCGGGTCGCCAACCTACCGGCTGGACTTTCGAGATCGGGCATCTGCACCAGAAATCCGGCAGCCTGATGCGTCCCTCGGACTTTGCCATCCAGATCCGGCGTGCCGCCGTCAGCCAGCCCTTGCCAGGCTATCGCCTGAACATTGAACGTGCTGGCGCGCGCGAGTTACTGCGCATCCTGCCAACTGATTTATCCACACATCCTGTGGATAACTATGTGAATGGTATCGGGACTTCACACGCATCCACTATCGGGACATCACACGCAGGACTATCGGGACTTCACACGCACAAACCCCAGCTAAGTCTTTGGCCTGAAACGGCGATTCCGGCCCTTAACTTATCTAACTTAGAATCTAACTCTTATGTTGATGGGAAGCGCCGTTCTGCGGATAACCCCTCTTGCCCGTCCATTGCGCCCTTCAAGGGACCGGGAGACGGGCCATGACCCGGCACTCTCCCATCTCCCATCGGCATCCGGCGGCACTGACACATGTCGAACTGACCTGGATCGATAGGCGCATCGAACACTGGCTGCGCTTCGGGCATTGCAGTGACGAGCAGATACTCGATGACCGCCGCCGCATTTCCAGCTTTGCGCCAGGAAGTGTTTTCGCCTTCGTGCGCTGGGCGTCCAATGACCTCGGTATCACCGTCTCCCGGCTGGATATCGTGCGCGCGGTCAGGGCTGGCGAAGTGTTCCAGACTTTGCCGTTCGTGCGTCCTGGCGGCGAAATCCTCCTGCGTGTGGATAGCTGGCCAAGGGTCGAACATGTGCTTCGGGCGGTCGATGCCATTGAGGCGCTGGGTCTCGATCCGGCGGACGCGGCGCCCGAATACTGGCGGCATCTCCACCATCGCATCACGGCCGGACATGAGCCCCGTGCCTATACGCGCGCGCAGCATTCAGCATGGCTCAAGCGGCGGCAGGTGACGTCATGACCCGGCGTGGCTGGTTCTTTGCGACCTATTTCGCCGTGCTCGGTGTGGGCGCGTCAATGGTCGTTCATCCTGCGCCACGCCTGATCTGGAACGAGACGGCGAGCGTGCCCGTCGGGTTGTACCGATTGCACCCGGTTCCCGCGCCGCATGTCGGTGATCTGGTCGCTGTCCGTCTGCCCGAGCGCGAGGCGATGCTGCTGGCAACGCGCGGCTATCTCCCTCCCGGTGTGCCCCTGCTCAAACCTGTAGCGGCTATCGCAGGGCAGTCCGTGTGCCGTACCGGGCAGCGCGTAACCATCGACGGGCAATTCGCCGGCGACGCGCAATCTCTCGATCACCGGGGCCGTCCATTGCCCGTCTGGCAGGGTTGCCGTCACCTCGCTGCAGGCCAGGTCTTCGTCATGAACCCGGTCGAGCCACGTAGTCTCGACAGTCGGTATTTCGGTGCGCTGCCCCTCTCCACCGTCATCGGACGTGCAACCCCGGTCTGGCTTCCATCGTGGGGCGGACAGGCCATCGCGTCGTCCTCCCATCCATCCTCGAAAGGGCAATGAGATGCCACAGATCGGTCTTTTTACGCGCACGAAAACCGGTTTTGCCGGGCGCATCCGCACGCTGACCATCACGCAGGACATCGTTCTCGTCTCGGCCGATTTTTCTAATACCGACCATGCACCGGATTACCGTGTTCACCTGATTGACGACGATGGTCCTGAGGTCGGAGCCGGATGGAAACGCACCGGGGAGAAAGCGGGCGACTACGTGGCGGTGGCACTTGATGACCCCATCTTTGCGCAGCCGATCCGGGCCAATCTGTTCCGTGCCGGTGGGGAGCGTGCGGTTTGGGTGCTGAACTGGACGCGTCCGTCACGGCGTCTCGAACGCGGGGAATGAGACGATGCGACGCACGTTCCTTCTCGCTTTCGGTGTCATTGCGATCGGCGTATCGGATACCACCGATCAGTCATGGGCAGCGTCGGTTCCAGCGCCTGCGGACACCGAACCTTATGCCGCCGTGATCGCTGAAGCCGTGCAGCGCTTCGACATTCCCGCCACATGGATACGGGCCGTCATGAGCGCTGAGAGCGGTGGTGATACTGGCGCGATTTCATCGAAAGGCGCGCGCGGACTCATGCAGATCATGCCCGCGACATGGGCCGGCCTTCGTGCCCGTTACGGGCTGGGAAACGACCCGTTCGATGTGCATGACAACATCCTGGCGGGTGCCGCGTTCCTGCGCGAGATGCACGATCATTACGGCTCGCCGGGCTTTCTGGCGGCCTATAACGCCGGGCCGGGGCGCTATGAGGATTACCGCGATCGGCAACGTCCGCTGCCACCTGAAACGCGCGCCTATGTCGCCGGGTTGCTGCCCCTGATTGGTCAGGGCGGTGCTGAATCGTTGCTGTCGGATTCGCATCCCGACCCGCTGTTCTGGACCTGCGCGCCGATTTTTGCCGTGCAGTCGGACGATCCGGGGCAGGGCGTTCCGGTTGCGATGAAGCTGCCGTCGAAGGGTGTTCGAAGTGACATCATCGCGCATGGTCTCGCGCCTGTCAGGCCGCTTTCCGGTGGGTTGTTCGTCGTCTCTTCCGCATCACGAGCGATGCCATGAATGCGCGTCCAGGCATCATTTCCTCTACCGGTATGCGGTGGTTCGCGCAGGGCAATCGGGGCAGGGACCAGCATCGCGGATTGGGTGCTGGCAGGGTGGAACAGGCACTTTGGGGTGGGGTTAAGGAGAGGCGAGATAAAAGGGCGCACATTGCGCCTCGGTTGGGGTGTCGGTTTTCCTGCGTTTTTTCGTTCTTTCAGCAATGTTTCCTCTTCTTTGGCAATGTTTGCCGACCCCGTATTTCGTTGTTGCTCCTGGCTTTTTCGCACATTGGAGGCAGTGATGGCGCGCGAGAATGACTTCCGGCCCCGTCTGGGTCGCATCCGCTCGCCGCGCGCCCAGCGGCTCAAGCCCTTCGTCGCCCAGGCCCTTGCTTCGGCCCAGCGTGCCGGTGGCGGCGGGTTCCGCTCGGGCCGCAACGGCAGTGGTTCCCGTTCGTCCTTCGGGCGTGGCCGCATCGCGGCAGCCAGGGCCAATCGCCTGCTGACCAGCCGAGCCCGCCGCGTGACCGTCAAGGCCCGTGTCGTACGCCATAGCGGGCGCAAGGCGCCGCTCGCCGCCCATCTGCGTTACCTGCGCCGGGAAGGGGTCACGAAGGACGGTGAGAAGGCACGGCTCTTTGGTCCCGGCATCGACGATGCCGACCCGAAGGCGTTCGCCGAACGCTGCGAGGACGACCGTCACCATTTCCGTTTCATCGTCTCGCCCGAGGACGCGCCCGACATGGCCGACCTCAAGGGCTATGCCCGCGAACTGGTCGGGCAGATGGAAAAAGACTTCGGCACGAAACTGGACTGGGTGGGGGTGGATCACTGGAACACGCAGCACCCCCACGTCCATATCCTCGTGCGCGGTGTAGCCGAGGATGGCAGCGACCTTGTCATCTCGCGGGATTATATCAAAGACGGGTTGCGCGCCCGTGCCCAGGATCTGGTGACGCAGGAACTCGGGCAGCGCAATGACATCGAAATTCACCGCGCCCTCGAACGTCAGGTCGATGCCGAATACTGGACCCAGCTTGACCGGCAGCTTCAGCGCGATGCGGGGCGCGATGGCGTCATCGACACGGCGCCTTCGCCTGGTGAGCAGCCCGACCCGTTCGGGGCATTGAAGGTCGGACGCCTGCGTCGGCTGGAAGGGCTTGGTCTCGCCCATCAGGTTGGAGAGGGGCAATGGTTGCTGGATGAGACGGCCGAGGCGACGCTGCGTGAACTGGGCGAACGCGGCGACATCATCAAGCGCATTCACCGTTCCCTGGCCGAGCGCGGGATCGAGCGGAGCACGTCGAGTTATGTGCTGGCGGGCGAAAGCCTGGATGTTCCCGTCATCGGCAGGCTGGTTGATCGTGGTCTGGACGATGAACTGAAAGGCACGGCCTATGCGGTCATCGACGGCGTGGACGGGCGTACGCATCATATCCGCTTTCCCGATCTCGATGCGACCGGGGACAGTGTAATGGGTTCGGTGGTGGAACTGCGCGCCTTCGATGACCGGAAGGGGCAACGGCGTGTGGCGCTGGCTGTGCGGTCTGATCTGTCGATCGAGGATCAGGTGATGGCGCGAGGGGCCACCTGGCTCGACCGGCAGGCAGTGGCGCGCGACCCTGTTGCATTGGGGCAGGCGGGCTTTGGCGCCGAGGTCCGTGAGGCGATGGAGCGCCGGGCGGAGCAACTGATTGAGCAGGGTCTTGCCGAACGTCACACGCAGCGGGTGGTTCTGGCGCGCAACTTGATCGGGACGCTCAGGGACCGGGAGGTCCGGGAAGTTGGAGAGCGGCTGGCCGTCGAGACGGGACGGACATTCAGCCAGTCGGGTTCGGGGGAGTATGTCACCGGCACCTATCGTCAGCGCATGGTGCTGGCCTCGGGTCGCTATGCGATGATTGATGACGGGCTTCAGTTCCAGCTTGTGCCCTGGACGCCATCGCTGGAGAAGCAGCAGGGCAGGCACGTCTCCGGTGTCGCGCGCGACAATGGCGGGATTGACTGGAGCTTCACCCGGAACAGGGGGCTGGGTTTGTGAACCAGCGCTCCTGTCAGTCCGGCTGGGGTTCCCACGGGTTGAGCAGGGGGACACCGCATGGCAGGAAATCCGCGACGTTGCGGGTCACGACCGTCTTGCCATGAACCAGCGCGGTCGCGGCGATGAGGGCATCACGTTCCGAACGGGGATCGGGGACATGGAGCCGGGCGCAGCGCAGGGCTACGGATGTATCGACGGGAAAAATACGCCCTTCGAACGCAGGAAGGACATGCTGTTCCAGCCAGGTCCGCAGGATCGTGCCAGTGGCTCCGTCGCGGCGCTCCACGCGCAGGATGCCGTTTTCCAGTTCCATGACGGTGATGGCGGAGAGATACAGATCTTCTGCCTCCACGCTATCCGCCCATGCCGCGACATTCGGGTCGGCTTTCCCGGCACGGATTTTTCTCAGTTCTGAAACGACGTTCGTGTCCAGCAGGAACATCAGGAAAAATCGGCCGGGCGGAGTGTGATATTGGCGCGAGGCGGATCGAATGCGATGTCCGCAGCTTCCGGCATCGCCAGAGCGTCCGCGATCTTGCGCGGATGGTGTGTCAGACGGCGGTATTCCTCAATACTGAGCAGGACATGGGCCGTGCGTCCCCTGTCGGTGATGAACACCGGTCCCTCGGCCGCCGCCTTCTTGGCCCGGCTGGTGTCCTGGTTGAACTCGCGGCTTGAAAGTGTGGTGATGCTCATGTCCGGCCTCCAGACTGCAATGTAGGAACATTACTACATAATGAGAGGGAGTGCCAGAAAATCCATGTCTGGTCGGGGTTCGCATCATCGTTGGCCGCAGCACCCGTCCAGCCACAAGACCCGGTTATCATTCGACTCCCGCGACCTTCGCTCAATGTGATGACGGTCTGGGCCGCACCGGACAAGTATTTTTTCCCTGCCATGCGCCGGGATGCGACGACGCGGGAAAAGCCCTTGCGGAACGGAAAATGGCCGCCCGACCTGTTCCTGCGCAAGGAGGAATCGAAAATGCCGGGAACCAAAATTCAATGGGGACAGGTCGCGGTGGTCCTGTCCATTGTCGTCCTGTCCTGGTGGGCCGCGACCCAATGGACGGCCTGGGAACTGGGCTTCCAGCCTGAACTCGGTCGGCCCTGGTTCGTGCTGTTCCATCACTGGTCGGTCTACGCGCCGCCGCTGTTTTTCTGGTGGTGGTTCGAATTCGACGCCTATGCCCCGAACGTCTTTGCGCGCGGGGCGTGGATGGCCGGATCGGGTGGGGTGCTGGCTTTCGCCGCCGCCGTGACGCTGTCGGTCCATCGCGCCCGTGAAGCCAGGAAAATCGAAACCTACGGGTCGGCACGCTGGGCGGACCCGGACGAGATCGCGAAAGCCGGGCTGCTTGACCCGGATGGGGTGGTGCTTGGCCGGTATGGCAAGGCCTATCTGCGCCATGACGGACCGGAGCACGTCCTGACCTTTGCACCAACGCGCAGTGGCAAGGGTGTCGGTATGGTCATCCCGACGCTTCTGACCTGGCCTGGCTCAGCTATTGTCCACGACATTAAGGGCGAGAACTGGGAGTTGACGGCGGGATTTCGCGCCCGTTTCGGTCGCGTCGTGCTGTTTGACCCGACCAATGCGATCTCGTCCGCCTATAACCCGTTACTGGAAATCCGGCGTGGAGAGTGGGAAGTCCGCGATGCCCAGAATGTCGCCGATATCCTCGTGGACCCGGAAGGCAGTCTGGAGAAGCGCAATCACTGGGAGAAAACCTCACACTCCCTGCTTGTCGGCGCCATCCTGCATGTCCTCTATGCCGAGCCAGACAAAACCCTCGCCGGTGTCGCCAATTTCCTGTCGGACCCGAAGCGCCCGATCGCCACCACGCTGTCGGTCATGATGCGGACAAACCATCTGGGTGAGAAGTGGCCACATCCTGTTGTTGCATCGGCCGCGCGCGAGCTGCTGAACAAATCGCCCAATGAACGCTCGGGCGTGCTCTCCACTGCCATGTCCTTCCTTGGCCTGTACCGTGATCCGGTGGTGGCGGAAGTCACCCGGCGCTGCGAATGGCGCATTGCCGACATCGTTGGAGGGGACCGCCCAGTGACGCTTTACCTGACCGTGCCCCCCTCGGATATCAGCCGCACCAAGCCATTGATCAGGCTGGTGCTGAACCAGATTGGCCGTAGGCTGACGGAAGACTTGGAGGCTGCGGCACAGCGACGGCGCCTGCTACTGATGCTCGACGAATTTCCGGCCCTCGGGCGTCTGGATTTCTTTGAATCGGCGCTGGCTTTCATGGCGGGCTACCGGATCAAAAGCTTCCTGATCGCCCAGTCCCTCAACCAGATCGAACGGGCTTATGGGCCGAACAATTCGATCCTCGACAACTGCCATGTCCGGGTGAGCTTCGCCACCAACGATGAGCGGACGGCGAAACGTGTGTCTGACGCGCTTGGGACTGCCACCGAGATGAAGGCGATGAAGAACTACGCGGGGCACCGGCTTTCGCCCTGGCTGGGCCATCTGATGGTTTCGCGCTCGGAGACGGCACGCCCGCTGCTGACGGCGGGAGAAGTCATGCAGCTCCCGCCAGCGGACGAGATCGTCATGGTCTCCGGTCTCTATCCGATCCGCGCGAAGAAGGCCCGCTATTTCGAGGATGACCGCTTCCGCGAGCGCGTTCTTCCTCCGCCTGATCTTCCGCGCCCGAAAGATGGCCGTCCCGACGACTGGAGCACGCGACCGTTGCCGCCACGCCCACCGGCGCCGGATGCCGGGGCGGAGCCGACGGAGGACGAGGGGGATGAAGACCCGAAACAGTCTGCCCGCCGCCGTCAGCCAGAACTGGGTGAGGGAACGGTCGAGAAGAAGGAGCCGATGGAAAATGAATTCGCACCCGACCCGACTGACGAATTCGACGACATCGCGCCCCGTAACAACCGGATGAACGATCTCATGCGCGGTGTGGCCCGGCAGGCATCGCTCGACTGTGGCGACGAGCTGGAACTGTGAGGAAAGTATGGTGATGGCAAAAAAGAAAGCCCAGATCTCCGTCTATCTCGACCCTGATGTGATGAAGACCCTCTCCGCCTATGCCGCGCGACGTGCGCAGCCGATGTCCCTGATCGTGGAGGCTGCCGTCGCTTCCTTTCTGTCGCCCGACGGGGAGGAGCGCCGCGAGGCTGCAACATCGAAGCGCCTCGACCGGCAGGACCGGCGTCTTGCGCGGCTGGAGCGCGATATCGGCATCACGGTGGAGACCCTGGCGCTGTTCATCCGCTTCTGGCTCACCACGACCCCGCCCTTGCCTGAACCGGCTGCCAGGGCAGCACGGGCGCAGGCCGGGGCGCGTTACGATAATTTTGTCTCGGCCCTCGGTCGCAGGCTGGCCCAGGGACCGAGACTCCAGCAGGAAATTCCAGACGATGTTTCCGATCCTGCCTTACAGGATGAACCGGATTCGTAATTTCCGCACCCTGCAAGTATTTTTGCCCTACGTTTCCCCACCGCCCTACGACGCATGAATTCCTGTTGAACCGCGTGGTTTCCTGCCTTTCTTAATTGCCCCGTTGCTGTCCGCGCATCGTGTTCGGCTCATAGCGGGGAAAATCATGTCAGTTTCCAGCATCCATGAAAGGGCCACGGTACGCGGCATGTCCATGCTGCGCACGGCGATGGGACCGGCGATTGCCCGGCACCTCGCTGATCCTGCCATTGTCGAGGTGATGCTCAATCCCGATGGCAGGCTGTGGATCGACCGCCTGTCCGAGGGGCTGGGCGATACCGGCGACAGGGTTACGCCGGCCGATGCCGAGCGCATCGTACGCCTGGTCGCGCACCATGTCGGGGCGGAGGTGCATGAGGCAGCACCGCGCGTATCGGCGGAACTGCCAACCGGTGAGCGGTTCGAGGGATTGCTCCCGCCCGTCGTGACCGCCCCGAGTTTCGCCATCCGCAAGCCCGCCGTGGCCGTGTTCACCCTCGACGATTATGTCGCCGCCGGAATCATGACGGTGGGGCAGGCGGTATTTCTGCGCCGCGCGGTCGCGGAACGGAAAAACATCCTGGTCGCCGGCGGGACATCGACCGGCAAGACCACGCTGGTCAATGCGCTGCTGGCCGAGGTCGCGAAAACCGGTGATCGCGTCGTGCTGATCGAAGATACGCGGGAACTGCAATGCACAGCCCCCAATCTGATCGCCATGCGTACAAGGGATGGTGTCGTAACCCTGTCCGAACTGGTGCGGTCCGCCCTGCGCCTGCGGCCCGACCGTATCCCGATTGGTGAGGTGCGCGGCCCCGAGGCGCTGGACCTGCTGAAAGCATGGGGCACCGGCCATCCCGGCGGTATCGGTACACTACATGCCGGATCAGTGCTCGCGGCCCTGTATCGGCTGGAACAACTGATCCAGGAGGCGGTGGTCACAGTGCCACGCGCCATGATCGCGGAAACCATCGACGTCATCGCGGTCCTGTCCGGACGCGGCACGGCCCGCCACCTGTCCGAACTGGCAGAAATCGATGGCCTAGATCCCGTGACGGGTGCCTATCGCATCCGTCCGGTCAGCTTCTCGTCTCCCGAAACATCCTGCTCTGCCAATGGAGAGTCATTATGAGGCCGCCTTCACGTCTGCGCGCCGTCGTGTGCGCTGTCGCACGTCCTGACTGGCATGTGCGGGATCTCCGTGTATTCGGAACGTCCCTGTTGCTGTCGTTTGCTTTCGCGTCGTCGGCATGGGCGTCAGGATCCAGCATGCCGTGGGAAACCCCGCTCAACGAGATTCTGGAATCCGTGCAGGGACCGGTCGCCAAAATCATCTCGGTGATCATCATTACCGTGACCGGCCTGACGCTGGCCTTCGGGGAAACATCCGGCGGGTTCCGCCGCCTGATCCAGATTGTCTTTGGTCTATCCATTGCTTTTGCCGCGTCCAGCTTCTTCCTGTCGTTCTTTTCGTTCTCCGGTGGGGCGCTGATCTGATGGCCGTGGGATATGACGATGATGCCGTGCCGGGCTTCCATGTCCCGGTGCATCGCTCGCTGACCGATCCCATCCTGCTCGGTGGTGCGCCCCGCGCCGTTGCCATCGCCAACGGCACGCTGGCGGCAGCGATCGCCCTTGGTCTGCGGCTGTGGCTGATCGGGGCCGCATTCTGGATCGTCGGCCATGGGCTCGCGGTCTGGGGTGCGAAACGCGATCCGGTCTTCATCGAGGTGGGACGACGGCATCTCCGTTATCCCGCCTGGCTTCGTGCGTAGAGGGAGGACAGGGCCATGATGTCCCTTGGCGAATATCGCAACCGAAACTCCCTGCTGTCTGATTTCCTGCCCTGGGCCGCGCTGGTCGAAAAGGGCGTCGTCCTGAACAAGGACGGCAGTTTTCAGCGCACCGCAAAAATACGTGGTCCCGATCTGGACAGCGCTACGCCCGCCGAACTGGTCGGTGTGACCGGAAGATTGAACAATGCGCTCCGTCGCCTTGGCTCAGGCTGGGCGGTGTTCGTGGAAGCGCAGCGCGTCCCGGCGACACTCTATCCTGACGGTGACTTTCCCGACGCAGCCAGCCAGATGGTCGACCTGGAGCGCCGGGAGCAGTTCGAGGATGAGGGCGCGCATTTCGAGAGTCGGTATTTTCTGACCCTGGTCTGGCTGCCACCGGCGGAATCATCAGGTCGCGCCGAGCGTTTTCTCTATGAAGGCAGGGAACGCGATGGTCCCGATCCGCATGGCATGCTCCATACGTTCGTGGACCGCACGGATCGGATGCTGGCCTTGCTGGATGGCTTCATGCCCGAGGCGGCATGGCTGGATGACGGTGAGATGCTGACTTATCTGCACAGTACCATCTCCACCCGGAACCAGCGGGTCCGGGTGCCGGAAATTCCGATGCATCTGGATGCCCTGCTGGTGGACCAGCCGCTTTCGGGTGGTCTGGAGCCAAAGCTGGGCGATGCCTTCCTGAAAACCCTGACCATTACGGGTTTCCCGTCGCGGACTTTCCCCGGAATCCTGGACGACCTGAACCGGCTGGCCATGCCCTATCGCTGGTCCACCCGCGCCATCCTGCTGGACAAGACCGACGCCACCAAGGTGCTGACGAAAATCAGGCGCCAGTGGTTCGCAAAGCGCAAGAGTATCGCAGCCATTGTCCGCGAAGTGATGACCAATGAGGCGTCAGTTCTCGTGGATAACGATGCCGCCAACAAGGCAGCCGATGCCGATCTGGCGTTGCAGTCGCTGGGCGCGGATGATGTCGGGCAGGCTTACATCACGGCCACGGTGACGGTGTGGGATGGCAGCGCCAGCATAGCGGCGGAAAAACTTCGCCTCGTGGAAAAGATCATTCAGGGCCGTGACTTCACCTGCATGGCGGAAAGCCTGAACGCGGTGGAGGCGTGGCTGGGATCTCTGCCGGGGCATGTCTACGCCAATGTGCGGCAGCCCCCGGTCTCGACCCTGAATCTGGCGCACATGATTCCGCTTTCCGCCGTGTGGGCAGGGCCGGAGATGGATGGGCATTTCAAGGCCGCACCGCTGTTTTATGGCAAAACGGCAGGGGCCACGCCGTTCCGGTTTTCCCTGCATGTCGGCGATGTGGGTCATACGCTAATCGCGGGACCGACCGGGGCAGGTAAATCCGTGCTGCTGGCGCTCATGGCGCTCCAGTTCCGTCGCTATGCGGGATCGCAGATTTTTGCCTTCGATTTTGGCGGGTCGATGCGCGCGGCAACGCTGGCGATGGGAGGCGATTGGCGCGATCTCGGGGGTGGACTGACAGATGCCGATCTGTCTGGAGAAGAGGGCAGCGGCGTATTACTTCAGCCGCTGGCGCGGATCGATGATCCGGATGAGCGCAAATGGGCCAGTGAATGGCTCGGTCAGATCCTTGTCGGCGAGGGGGTGGCGCTGACCCCGGAGGTGAAGTCTCACCTCTGGTCGGCTCTGAATTCGCTGGCATCGTCGCCTGCCCGTGAGCGGACCCTGTCCGGCCTGGTCGCGCTTCTCCAGTCCAACGCCCTGAAGCAGGCGTTGGCGCCCTACTGCCTCGGTGGTCCCTACGGCCGCCTCCTGGATGCGGATGCCGAGCGTATCGGGGATGCCGATGTGGTGGTGTTCGAAACCGAAGGTCTGATCGGCTCGGGCGCGGCCTCCTCCGTTCTGTCGTACCTGTTCCACCGCATCGAAGGCCGTCTGGACGGCCGGCCGACCCTGCTGGTCATCGATGAGGGCTGGCTGGTTCTCGATGACGGGGATTTCTCCGGCCAGTTGCGAGAGTGGCTGAAAACCCTGCGCAAAAAGAACGCCAGCGTCATCTTCGCCACCCAGTCCCTGTCGGATATTGCCAATTCCCGCATTGCTCCGGCGGTGGTGGAAAGCTGCCCGACACGGATATTCCTGCCTAACGAGCGGGCGATCGAGCCGCAGATCATGGCGCTCTATCGGGATTTTGGCCTGAACGACCGACAGATCGCCATCATCGCGCGGGCCGCGTCGAAGCGGGACTATTACTGCCAGACGCAACGCGGCAATCGCCTGTTCGAACTGGGGCTCGGGCCTGTCGCACTCGCCTTATGCGCAGCATCAGGGAAGGACGATCACAAGCTGATCGATGCAGTGCTGGCGGAACACGGCCGGGACGGTTTTCTCCTCGCGTGGTTTGACGCGCGGGGCGTGTCATGGGCGGCGGATCTGTTGCGCGACGATCGCGGGGCGGAGGACGTGCCATGACGGAAAGACATTGCCAGCTTCGGACCGATTTTTTTGCGCGTGTGAGAGAAAAACATTTCCATCGCACTGCTCTTGTCGCCTCTGTTACGCTGGCATTCGGTGCAACGTTCGACCTTTCACGACCGGCCCGTGCCCAATGGGCGGTCTATGATGGGGCGAACCACGTCCAGAACGTGCTGATCGCGGCCCGCACGCTTCAGCAGATCGACAACCAGATCACATCTCTTGCCAATCAGGCGCAGATGCTGGTCAACCAGGGCCGTAATCTGGCGAGCCTGCCACTGTCGACATTGTCGACGCTGCAATCAACGATTTCCCAGACAACAGCCTTGCTCGCGCAGGCACAGAACATCGCTTATTCGGTGACCTCGGTCGAGCAGCAATACCAGCAGGCGTACACCTCAATCTCGTCCGGCATGTCAGACAGTGCCCTGTTCAGCCAGGCACAGACACGGTGGCAGAATTCCGTGGGCGGGTTCGAAGATGCCCTGAAGCTTCAGGCTCGGGTGGTAGGAAACATCCCCAGCGACAGTTCGGCCATGACCCAGCTTGTCTCTTCCAGCCAGACCTCCACGGGCGCGTTGCAGGCGGCGCAGGCAGGAAACCAGCTTCTGGCGCTACAGTCCCGTCAGTTATCCGACATTCAGGCCGAACTTGCTGCCAATGGCCGCGCCACAGCCCTGCAACAGGCGCGCGATGCTGCGACGGAAGCGGAAAGTGAAGCCCAGTATCAGCATTTTTCACAGCATGACGCCTATGTGCCCGGCACGGTGTCCATTTTCGGCAGCAGCGGGAACTGACCGCCATGGCGATGGGCAATGTGGGCGTTATCGACACTTTCCTGAATACCTTCACCACCACCATCGACAGCGGCTTCGGTCTGGTGAAGGGGAATGTGATCTCACTAGCAGGAACACTGTCCGTGCTGGATATGGCGCTGGCTGGCCTGTTCTGGGCCTGGGCTGCTGATGAGGACATCATCCAGCGTCTGGTGAAGAAGACGCTCTATATCGGATTCTTTTCCTTTCTGATCAGCAATTTCTCCAGTCTGTCGAAGACCGTCTTTGACAGTTTTGCGGCCCTTGGCCTGAGAGCCGGTGGCGGCAATCTGGCACTCGGAGACTTCCTGCGGCCCGGCCGACTGGCATCCACGGGTTTCGATGCAGCCCAGCCGCTTCTGGATTCAGTCCATAATCTCCTTGGTCCTGTCGCCTTCTTTACGAACTTCATTCAGATCTTTGTGCTCTGTCTGTCGTGGCTGATCGTGCTCGCGGCGTTCTTCATTCTGGCCGTGCAGCTTTTTGTTGCCCTGATCGAATTCAAGCTGACCACGCTGGCGGGTTTCATCCTGATCCCCTTCGCCCTGTTCAGCCGCACCGCCTTTCTGGCGGAAAAGGTGCTGGGCAATGTCGTCTCGTCGGGTGTGAAGATCATGGTGCTGGCGGTCATTTCCGCTATCGCGTCGGTTCTGTTCGCCCAGTTCTCAACCTCCTACGGCAGCGACGTTCCCACGATCGGGCAGTCCGTCTCGGTGGTGCTGGCCTCCCTTGCAATTGTCGGCCTGTCCATTTTTGGCGGCAGCATCGCCAATGGGCTGATTTCCGGCGCACCGCAGCTTGGCGCGGGAGCGGCAGTCGGTACCGGCATGGCGGTTGGCGCCATGGGTGCTGCTGCGGCGGCCGGTGTCGGGGCTGTTGCTTCCGGTGGTGCCGCAGCCCTCGGCGCCACGGCTGCCGCCGCGCGGGGAGGGGCCGCGATTGCCGGGGCTGCTACCTCCGCCTATTCGGCCGGAGCCGCAGGCGCGTCTGGCGGCGCGGGCAGCATGGCCGCCGGGATCGGAGGCATGGGCCGGGCCGTCGGTGGAAATGTCGCGAATGCCGTCAAAGGGGCGGCTTCGCGTGCCGGTTCATCCCTCAAGGAAAGCTATGCCGCCGGTGGACGCTGGGCCGCGCGCGGGATGGGGGAGGGAGGCGAAGGCGGAGCCGGGGATAACGGACCGGCACCTTCTGGAGGCGGTGGTCCTGCCGGAGAAGGGGATGGCCCCACGGGTGGCGGCCCTACCGGTGAGGGTCCGTCTGGTGGAGATGGTGGCGGTTCCGGCGAACCGCCCCGCTGGGCTCAGAAGATGAAGCGCCGCAATGCCGCCGCTCATGCTGCTGAGGCCGCCCATGTTATCCGCTCCGCCGATGGCGGGGGCGGATCTTCCTCCATCGATCTGTCGGAAAAGGAATGAGGACGATGTTCCGTCGCTCCACCACCCGCTACGGGACCACGCCCGAGCCTGTCACGCCCTATCAGAAAGCCGCGCAAGTCTGGGACGAGCGCATCGGCTCCGCCCGTGTACAGGCCCGTAACTGGCGGCTGATGGCGTTCGGCTCTCTGCTTCTGTCCGCAGGCCTTGGCGTAGGGCTGGTCTGGCAGTCCGCGCGCGGTACCATCACGCCGTGGGTCGTGCAGGTCGATCGGCTGGGGCAGGCGCAGGTCGTGGCCCCCGCGATAGCGGGCTATATGCCCGCCGATCCGCAGATCGCTTGGTATCTGGCGCAGTTCGTTCATGACGTGCGCGCTCTGTCGTCGGACCCTGTGGTGGTGCGGCAGAACTGGCTACGCGCCTATGATTTCACCACCACGTCGGGCGCTCAGGCGCTTAACGATTATGCCCGCCTCAATGATCCGTTCTCGCGCATCGGGCATGAGCAGGTCGAGGTGGACATCGCCTCGGTGATCCGGGCGTCTCCCGGCAGCTTCCGTGTCGCCTGGAGCGAGCGCCATTACCGCGACGGCGCGTTCACCGGCACCGAACGCTGGACCGCCATCGTGTCGGTCGTTCTGCACACGCCACGCGATGCCGACCATCTCAGGAAAAATCCGCTCGGAATCTACGTCTCCGCCATCAACTGGTCGAAGGAGCTTGGTCAATGACGCGCTTCATTTTCGCAGCCCTTCCTGTGGCGCTGCTCTCGCTTGCCGGTTGCGCGGGCAGTTACCATCCGCCCGTCATCCGGTACGATGACGCCGCGCGCGCGACGAGAATTCCCGATCCACCGAAGCCCGTGCAGGTGGTGGAGGTGCCACAGCCACTTCCTCTGCCGGGCCAGTTCAAGCCACTGCCGTCACGACGCACGGCCCATCCGGTCCCCGAGGTTACTGATCCGACCACGCGCGTGACCCAGGCTAATCTGGCGGCGCGCATCCAGCCGACGCGGGCCGGTTTCATCAATGCGGTGCAGGTCTATCCCTATTCTCCGGGTGCCCTCTATCAGGTCTATACCTCGCCAGGCGAGATCACGGACATCATGCTCCAGCAGGGTGAAAAACTGGTGGGCACCGGCCCAGTTGCTGCTGGGGATACGGTGCGCTGGGTCATCGGTGACACCGAAAGCGGAGAAGGGGCGACCAAACGCATCCATATCCTGGTGAAGCCGACCCGGCCGGATCTGACCACTAATCTGATCATCAATACTGACCGACGGACTTATCTGGCGGAATTGAGGTCAACACCCCCCACATACATGGCGTCGGTCTCGTGGAACTATCCCGAGGACGATCTGATTGCCCTGCACCGGCAGGACGACGCGGCCGATGACTCTGCCCCAGTGGACGCGGGGCTGAATCTCGATACCCTGAATTTCCGCTATGCCATCCAGCCGGTGAAAGGCGGCACGCCGCCCTGGTTACCCGGCCGGGCCTTTGATGACGGTCACAAGGTCTATATCGCTTTTCCATCCGGGATCGGGCAGGGGGAACTGCCGCCGCTCTTCGTGCTGGGGGCGGATGGCGGCCCGGAACTGGTCAATTACCGGGTGCGGCAGAACTGGATGATCGTGGATCGGCTGTTCGCCGCCGCTGAACTGCGGCTGGGCGATAAGCATTCCGAGCAGCGGGTGCGCATTGTCCGCATTGACGGCAGGAAGTCATGACCGGGCAGGCTCACACAGTGGGAGAAAATTCTGCGGCTCCGGCCACAGGGGGAAATTCCGCAGCATCACCGCCGCCACCTGATCTGCGTCTGCGGACGGAACGACCGCGTGTCGTGCGGCTTTCCCGCACCGTGGTCTGGTCGCTGGGCGGGGTTGGCATGATCGCGGTGGCCTTCGCGCTGGGCTATGCCCTTCAGGCAAGCCATCGGGTGTCATCCACGCCTGCCGCGCAGGACGCGGATGTGCGTCCCTCTGCCGACGGGCTGGCGGGACTGCCGTCCGACTATGTCGGCAAGGATGTGCCGAAGCTGGGACCAGCGCTGCCCGGTGATCTGGGGCATACCATCCTCCACGCACAGGAGCAGGGAAAGGCAGCCTCGGGTGGCGACGACCGCCGTGCCGCGCAGGAGGTCGAGGCCGCAATCGCCAGCAAATTGTTCGTGCAGACGGGAGAACGCGACCGGGGTACCGACCAGGCAACTCCGCCCACATCGGGTGCATCTGCGTCCCAGGCAAATCCATCTTCTTCGACCGACGCCCAATCAGGCAACCGTGCCTTTCTGGCAGGCCAGCCTGACCGCGCGACGACCAGCCCGGATCGCATCATGCCGTCAGCTTCGCCTTATATCCTTCAGGCGGGCACTGTCATCGCGGGGGCGCTGAACACGAAAATCAGCTCTGACCTTCCGGGTCAGATTACTGGCCATGTCACGCAGAACGTCTATGACAGCCCGACCGGTCGTTTCCTGCTGATCCCGCAGGGAAGCCTGCTGTTCGGGGCCTATAACAGCGGCATTTCTTTCGGGCAGCAGCGTACCCAGATCATCTGGACCCGGCTGATTTACCCGAACGGCGAGAGCCTGGTGCTGGAAAAACTGCCCGGTGGCGACGCCATCGGCCAGTCCGGCCTGTCCGATGAAGTGAACAACCACTGGGGCCAGCTTTTCAGGGCTGCCATCGTGACCACGCTCCTGAGCGTCGGATCAGAGGCCGGAACCAGTCAGAGCGAGAACAATCTGGCGCAGGCCATCCGTTCTGGGGCCAGCAATGGGTTTTCCATGGTTGGTAACCGGTTGGTTGATCGCAGCCTCAACATCCAGCCGACCCTAACCGACCGGCCGGGGCTGCCTTTCACCTTGATCCTTAACCGCGACCTTGTCCTGCAACCTCGCCACGCAAAGGAAACAGCACCATGACAACGCTGCGCATCACTGAAATTCCGGATGAAAAGCCGGTCCGCATGCCCGTGGACTTACCGGCGGACCTCCATCGTGATCTGGTGACTTACGCAGCACTGGTCAGCCAGAATGGTCAGCCCGTCGATCCAACCCGTCTCGTGCCGCACATGATCCGTGGATTCATTGCATCTGATCGAGCTTTCGCGAAGCTTAAGCGTGCGCGAGCTAAGCAGATAGTAAGCAGAGAAACTTAGTCTATTCGAGATTCTGCTTTCCCAAGAAAACAAGTATTTTATGTGCGACGGTCGACAAATTTCTATCGCGCCATCCAATGCCGTAATCAAGATGTGAAAAACCGTCGCCGTCGCGCACTTCTAGCACAGTTACCTGCTCAAGGATCGTACCTGGAAAAAATGCGAGCCAGCCAGCCGGCATGAGCGTAATACCATGTCCGTTAATGACGAGAGCGATCGTCCGCAGACTTATGATTTCTTCCCTACACACTGTTGGTAGAAAGCCAGCAATGCTTGCTTTGCGTTTTAACAGTGTAGACATGTCCTCTCCTGTATCATCGTTACCGAAGACAAAAGTTTCTTCCCGTAAATCGCTCCAACATGTCGTGACAGACGAAGCAAGAGGATGGTTTGTCGGTGTCACAGCGACAATTCGATCGCTCCACAGTGGTAAGGTAGCTGCGCAAGATTCGTTCAGCGGAAGGGCTATAATTACTAAATCAACGATACCGTCGAAAAGAGCCGAAATTACATCTCTCTTGGATACGTCACGATATATAAACGAAATACCGGGATAAAGAATTCTATACGGTTCGATGAAGGCCGACACCCGTCCTGGCGGTACATTACTTTGTATTCCTATTGATACGATACCGCTTTCACCCAAGGCGCATCTCCGAGTATATTCATAAAGAGCATTTGTGTCGTGCAACAGAGCCTCAGCTTGTCGGAGGAATGCTTCGCCGACTGGCGTAGGCGTTGTGCCAGATGATGTCCTGCGGAAAAGCTGAATTCCGACGCGCTCCTCAAGTAGCCGAAGTGAACGACTGACTGCGGACTGTTTGGAATTTAGAGCGCGTGCCGCGCCATGGATGCTTCCTTGAAGAGCAATTGCGCATACGCATTGCAGTTCCCGTAGATCAAGAGGAGGGTGTCTTACCATTCCATTTCTTTCCTCTCATACAAATTAAAATTCGACAGTTTGTAGTGTGAGTGTTGTAACTCACAATAATATAATTTATGTATACATGAAAAATATAATGTAATATTTATATATGTCTTATATACCACAATTAATACCTAGATATATTTATTCGCATCTATAGATATGCGCGCATGACTCTAGTTTGTAGGCAGAGATAAGATTGTCGGGTCCATTCTCCCAGCAACGGCAACAATTGCAATAACAGCAATAGAAAGTGCAATTTCGGCTATTGTTCCGCGTTGAAGATATTTAAGGCTAACCGTAATGTTTCTTTTCTGGCGTAGATTTTTCACGTATACATAGCGGTTGACGCAGGCGATACAGACCATACCGCTCGTTAATCCCAGCTTGAGAATGAGTAGTGTAGAATAGACAGTGACATGCTTCGGCCATCCCCCCAGGATATTCAGGCCGAGTCCAGAGCCGGTAAGCAGGACCAGAAGCACCGCGATATGCCCCGCAGCCGAGTACCGTGCTAACGCCACTTGCATGGAGCAATCCCACTTCTTTTTTCGTGTATCACTGACAAGCATGGCAACGGGGATGAGGCCCCCGCACCAGAAACTACCTGCAAGCAAATGCACGGCCTGGAAGAACATCGCGCCCACACCGATCATGCGCACGTGACCTGTCAAGGCTGTCGCCGTCAGAAGCACGCATGCGGGTATGACCGACAGGACCGCGCCGCATTTACGCCAAGTTAGAAGTAGAAGACAGACGCCAGCTACGGCCTGAATGATCCATGCCTGTCCAATGGTGGTGTCAACAAGCACGGCTTTGCTTAAAGTCGGCGAGAAGGCATCCTGCCATCCATCTCCGACCTCGGAGACTTCGGCTGGCAGTGTTGCAACGACGATTACCGTCGTAAAAACGCTCCCCCATGCCCAAAACTTTCCCAGGCGGGCAGAGAGTGCGTTTCCGAGTTTGCGCGGAGCCAGCCACCCTGCAAAAAGCAGGCTACCTGTAAGAAAGAGCGCCAGGCTGTCTCGTGCGGCGCGACATAGGATCAGGAAAGCATCCGGTGTCATCGGTTAGTAACTGTGAACCCGTAGACGCCATGAGTCTTGTGTCCATCGACGGCAAGGGCGTGCCAGGTTACGGAATATCGTCCAGGCACGAGGTCAATTTTGAGCGGGATCGTCAGAGTCTTGCCGTCATCCGACAGGGAAACGTTTCCTGTTTCTATAACATTACCCTTGGGGCCAGTGACAACGACGCCGGTGAGCTTGACAACTACTGCTTCAGTAAAGCCTAGCGTCAGGCTCTGCGGCGCCGTTCCCGTGCTATCCGCAGCGGGTATTTCGGCGTTCAGGTGGGCATGTGCATAGGCAGGGTCCGCCATCTGCAGAACGAAGTTCCCTGCGAGACACATAGAGGCAACGATTTTACGGATAGAAGTCATGTTTACTTTCCTTGCTTGGTGTGAATTACAGCAGAAAGACAAATATTTTCAGAGAAAAAAGTCTCTTATTGACCAACGAAAAGGATACCTTCGACGCAGCTATGCTGTTGAAAACAGAATAGTATTGAAAGCTTTCGTCATGCGTTGCTCAAGCTCATCAATGTCTTTTTTAGAAATAATGAGAGGTGGTGCTAAAATTATGCTATCGTGTGAGATTCTTATCAGGACGCCGTGTTCCATACATGCTTTCACAACTGACCGTTTGATGTCTCTCTTCTCATCATTTCGGAAATCAAGCTCCCTGTAGCTACGGAATCCGACTTCAATCGCGCTTAATAATCCGATTGTCCGTGTGGATCGGACCAGTTCGTGTGCCGCAAGTTTCGAAATCATCTTTATCCAATGTTCTGAAATATCCCGCACATGATCTACTATTCTTTCATCCTCATAGATTTTTAGCGTTTCAAGGGCGACGGCAGCGGCAACAGGATGTGCGTGATATGTGCCGCCATGATGAAACCCATGGTGCATAATCGAGCAGTCCACCAATGCGGAGTGAAAATCATCATTCATGACGACCGCCGAAATCGGTTGATAGGCCGCTGAAAGCCCCTTCGATGCGACGAGGCAGTCGGGCGTCTGGTTGACGGTCTGGCTTCCCCACATCTTTCCGGTTCGACCGAAGCCCGTCACGATTTCATCGAAATAAAGAGGAATATCGCGCATCGACAAGACGTTGCGTATTGCTTCAAAATATCCTTCCGGCGCTGGGTACATGCCGCCAGCAATCGAGACTGGCTCGCAGAGGAAGGCCGCGATATTTTCGGCACCCGTGTGATCTATCAGTTCTGCCAGTTCCAGCGCCAGGCGATGTGCATAATCTTCTTCTGTTTCTCCAGCCAACGCGTCACGTGGCCAGCGGGGTTGCGCAGCATACAGAATATCGTCACCCGTCAGATCGAATGAATTGATAATGCTTTCGATCCCGCCAAGTCTCGTGGCAAATATCGTCGATCCATGGTAGCTCCCCCGACGCGTGATTATTTTATGCCGTTTTGGATTTCGTTGTTTATTGATATACCAAGTCGTTTTAATGAGAGTTTCGATAGCTTCCGATCCGGTTGTGGCGAAAAGAACGTGAGCGTCCGGTATCGGCGCTGCCGCGCTGAGCGCGTCCGCAAGCGCGTGGACGACAGGGACCGTCCGGTTTAGCGCGGTGGGATAGACTGGCAGCTCTCGCATCTGGCGTGTGGCGGCTTCGATCAGGCGTTCATTATGAAAGCCGAGCGTAGCGCAAAACAGTGCCGACACCGCGTCGATATAGTCTTTACCCGAAGAATCGAAGACGAAGACACCAGATCCAGATACCATATCGACGCCTGATGACATGGCGGAGTTGCTAAGATGCGATAAGCCGTACACCAGTCGCGAAGTCATCATTGTGCGCCTTTACCAGAGGGAGAGGCTGAGGGCAGAGCCAAAGGGCAGGTCTTTCCCGGATCTGAGAACGCCGGGTTGGTGAGGAAGCTCTGATCCGTCAGGGAGTTCAGGAAGGCGATCACGTCCGCGATCTCCGCCTCGCTGATATCGAACGGCTCTATGAACTGGTCGCGCAACGGGTTCTCTCCGTGTGGCCCTGTCGCCGACCGACCTCCCTTCGAGTAATGTGCTGCCAGCACGTCGTGCAGCGTGGCGATGGAGCCATCATGCATATAGGGACCCGTCAGAGCGACGTTGCGCAGGCTTTCCGTGCGGAATTTCCCCTCGTCCTCGGCATTGCCTGTCACTGTCCGCAGCCCGTGATCACTGGCAGGATAGGCCCCCTTGCCGTCCTCGTTATACAAGCCGGTATTGTGAAAGCCTGTTTCTGGAAAGGGCATGTTAGCCGCGCGGATATTGTCGGTCAGATTCAGGCCATTATGGCAATGCGAACATTCGAGCTTCTCGCCGAAGAAGAGCGCCTCGCCTCGTTGCGCGGCCGGGGACAGCGCCGTCTTGTCGCCATGCAGCGAGTGGTCGTAGGGACTGTCGAAGGACAGCAGCGTGCGCTCGAAGGATGCAATCGCCTTCGTGACCGTGGAGAGTGTGATCGCGCCCTTCGCCTCGGGGAAGGCGACACGGAACAGGCGCGCATAGCAGGGATCATCCGAGAGCCGGGCGAACAGCGCCTTTTCCTGGCCGCCCATGCCCAGCTCGACCGGTTGGTCGCTGAACATCGGGATCAGCATCTGCTTTTCCAGAGTGGTGAGCTGTGGATTGGCCCAGGTGTAGCTCGGCAGATAGGCTACGTTCGCCAGTGGCATCGGCGTGCGTAGTCCCGGCTCGCCATGCGCGCCTACATGCGTCGGGACACCAGAGGCAAAGCCCAGTTTCTGGAGATGGCACGACGCGCAGGCGAGCGTCCCATTCTCCGATAGCCGTTTGTCATAAAACAGCCGCCGCCCCAGTGCGACCTTCTCTGCCCTCATCGGATTGTCGGACGGGACGACTGGCGCAGGCGCCCAGGAGGGGATGTCCCAATGCCACGTCGTGGGCCGGGTTGCGGCCGATAGAAGCAGCGCCCCCCCACCCAGAAGGGCCATCTGGAGAACTTTGCGAAATAACGTGCGCATCTTATCGACCCCGAAATACCGACTGAGCCGGCGGAGAGGTCTCTGATCCGAATGGCAGGCCGAACTCACGGAACACACCTGCGCAATCCTTGTCGTCCGGTCCAGACATGCAACCTGGCGCACTATTAATCTGGTTGGTGCTGACATTACTCAGAGCGAGCAGTCGACTTATGTCGAGCTTCACGGTCTGATGCGCCGGATCGAACTCCGGCAGCGTGACCGTGACGAGGTTCGGGGCCGTGCACGCGCCCTTCGGCGCCTCGACCGCGCTGGCGGACTCACAGCCGGTGCTCCCGATATGGACAGGGAAGCCGTGCGGTCGCGCTTTGTCGCCAGGCTTCGGAATCATCGTGATGTCGAGCGTGAAAAAACGATATCCTGACTGCCAGGTCCAGAACATGCTCGTCATGTTCAGTGGTGGCTGTGCAATCGTAGGATCGCCGTGATTGGCGGCCATAGGCAGCCCAACGGTGAAGCGCAGGCCGGTGAAATGGCCTTGCGGCCAAACAAAACTGATAGCCGAGTTCGGCGACGGAGTCGTATCGCTGCATGGAATATTGCGATCGATCAGGTCGATCAGCGCTATCCCGTCACGCTGCCAGAGGCCGGACGGCCCTGGCTTGACCAGCACCGCACGGCCGTCCTTCGTGAGCAGCGCCACATCGTGGATGTAGAAGCGTAGATCGTTGATGCGGACCGTATTGTCGCTTGTCCCCACCGGGCTTATGGTTCTAGCACAACTTACCGGCTGGTTTCCGAATGCCGCCTGGAAAGTAAGGCGCCCGAGCTTTGGTGCTGCGTGGGCTTCGTTTGAAGAAAAGGCCGGGAAAATAAATAGACCCATCCCAATGAATAACAAAAAAAAATTTATTCTATACACTGACGGCGCATAGGTCAAATTGCTCACAGTATGCGGCTCCATCCAGGGAATACAGAAATTTTGTTATCAAAAATAAGGAAATACGACGGAATATCATCTTCCGGGCTTAAATCCGCACCAATTTCAATTTCTTGAATTTCTCGTTGCAGATCTACCGCACGGCACTTCCAGCCGACAGTCCAGTTTTGTTTGATACCGCGGTAAATGGCGATGCCTAGTGCTTCTGTGCGATCAGATATGGCCCACCGAGCAGCTGCAGCTCCCGCCAATTCCGATAGAATGATTTCGGAATTAGAACTATTCAGCATCTCATTTTCTTGCAACCAAATGATAACCCAGAGGTGTAATGGCCAACCAAAACAAATTTTTCGCTCAGAACCCCACCTCATAAAGGGCCGAAAAATATTGAATCCGTCTTGATCACCAGAAAAATCCAGTAGGGATGGACATGGATCATAAAGAGCATGCCAATAACCGCGCCACGCAATATCTAATCGCACCAACGCGCGCCTGTTGTCAGAAAACAAAGAAAACTGATCTGGGCGCGACATAAAGTCTATGACATCGATATCACGCAAATATTTTCTATGATTGTTCATTGTATACACTCTGGTTTTTCGATTTCAAGCGAAGGCTGTTTAAATCTTCCACTATAAGGTCGTAATCAAAATTTCCGTCTCGTTCGTAAGTAATTGTAGTATTTTCACGAAAAAACAGATCAGCATAACGATCTATGAAGATCTCCGTTTCTGATGAAATCTGCTCCGAATGTGAATCAATTAAAATATTATTATCGCTTGGTGCTGGAGTGTATCCTGCAACATGATAGTGTAGCGTTTTCGATATTACATTCTTCCAGTCGTCTATGTCTGCGCCCGTATTCCTAGAGGCACAAACAGCATTGGATATATCAAACAACACATTACATTCAGTTTTCTTTGATATATGCTCGAAGAAAGTTGGAGCTTCATAAGAACCGTCGAGCAGTGAAGGATAATTCTCTAAATATAGAGTATGACCAAGCATATCCTGCCATCGCCGAATTTTATCAAAATATATTGACCCTATTGCATAATTTATTTCGGCGAGTTGATAAAAATTAGTTCCGTTATGCTCGAAAAGTGCGATATGATCGGAAATATAAAGTGGCTGAAACGCCTCAGACATTTGCGTTATTCTGCTTGATATATACTTTAATTCTTCCTCACCTCGCTCCAAAAAACGGGATTGCATAATATGGAATGCGACAGGGCAAGGAAATTTCTTTGCAATTTCTGTTGGATTGAGATGTAAAAAATTGTCGATCAGGAGTTCGACGTAATCTATATGTCCCTCGTCAATAAGGGACATAATAGATGAGTAAGATTGGCCGCCAGTGAAATTTATGCCAATAGAACCGTTACACATCGTATACCTCCTAGGGCGAGACTGGCGCGGAAAGGCGCCAGTCTCTGTATTGTTTTAAGCGTTATAACCGCAGACACCCGAACCACACTGCAGTCCGGCCCGGACAGGTACAGAAATTTGTTTGGTTTTAAGTATAGTTATAGTAATAGTCATTTCATACCTCCAGTAACCACAATAGACATTCTATGTGGCGTCTAATTATACATAAAAACAGGAAATAAATCAATGGAATTACGTGTAATAATTTGATTTATTTCAGAATAACCTCCTGGCGATTGTCAAAATCTATATGATAGATCAAAGCGAAAGCTGCGACCTACTTCAGGAAAATCAACGTTTGTGGAAGCCATTTTATACATACTGTATTCCTTGTCGAATAAGTTGGTAACAGCAAAATTAATTCGCCAAGGCTTGCGAGGAGGTGCCCAGGTTGCGAGTATGTCGTGCACCATATAGCCGGGACGCCGACGAATAATAGTTGCATCGTAGTTCTGAGCGTCTACGGCCATGAGGCTGTACATTAAAGTCAGTCCGATGTTCGGAAAACGGTAACGCATATCAGCGGCAACTTTATCTGGAGGCGAGTACAACCCAGCACCGGTCCGAGCGTTTGTGACTCTTATGTGGCTGAAGCTCAGATCAAACCCCCAGTTTCCTATGTCGTAATTACTATGTAGCTCAATACCGTAACGTGTGGCGTGTCCAACGTTCTGATATTGATAAATGGGTCTGTTTTTCCCATATTTTCCATTAAAACGCCCGATAGCAACTTCTTGAATGAGATTGGTTACGTCTTCGTAAAAACCTGTAGCGCGGACGCTCGCACGATCGTGCTCGCTAAACAGTGCGCTCTTTGTATAAGTAAATCCGCCTTCGTATGTTTTGGCAGATTCGGGTTTTAGATTTTTGTTAGAAACAAAATTTGCGAACCATTGATTGCCTGTCAAATCCATGTCGCTTTGCGCTGGGGTGGGAGCATTATAAGCTTTCCCCCAACTGAGATATATCATCCATTCGCGTGTTGGTTGCCACGATAATGTTATTTTTGGAAGAATAGCACCGTTTGAGCTATTTGAGAGACCTTTCCCGTGTTCAGGAAAGGTATTGTATCTATCGTAACGCAAGCTAGGGGAAAGAGTGACATGGTGGCGAAATTTTATTTCATCTTGCCCGTAAACCCCATATACCTGCTGTTGTGCGTTGGGTGTATTTGAACCAGATGTGGTGTACGTATAAAAATCGCGGTAGTAATTTACGCCTCCAGTAAATTTATGTCTTCCAAACAATCCGAAATTACGAAAGTATGATTTTTGTAAGTCGAAACCATAGGTCTCAAGGACAGTGGACCCGCCATTAGAGTCCATGCTGTTCGGCACCTGCTTTGAGGCCATTTTCGTTCTGTAAAGGGTCAGCCTTCCATCTTCCTCGCCTTGCTCGTTACGTGTTGTGAGGTGCAATGTTGACTCGTCCTGTCGGACATTTTGCTCTTGGCAGGTAGAACAGTGGTAAGTGGAAGGACCTTTTTGTGGCACTGAAGATCTATAGTTTTCATCAAGATAAAATTGCTGACCAAAATCTATTCTAATTCGGTCATTGATGTCATATCCAAGTTTAAGTAGTGCGCTGTGGCTTTGCCCGTCATTGGGTGAAAGTCTCTCGCCGCCCCCTAATCGTATCGAGTTGAAGGTTTGCCCAGAATAAGCAAGAAGCGCATCGAACTTGCCCCATTTTCCGTATATTTTTGCTGATCCCTTCCCATTTCCGTTGGCGCTTTGATAGCCGCCATCAATTTCTCCGCCCAAGCCTTGACCCGGTTTCAGAAGGGACTTTGCGTCAATAGTCTTAATTGACATAACTCCGCCGAGACCACCTGTTCCATAAAGAGTGGACGCTGATCCGGCGACAACTTCTACACTCTGGATAAAGGCGGGATCGATATAAAGCGGCGCTTCAATCCCTTGGGAATCCCAATTACGCCGTGCGCCATCGACCATCAAAATGATCTCGCGTCCCGCAAACCCACGGATTTGGGGAACCTGACCTTCCATACGCGCCGTGCCGACCATATCGACATCAGGCAAGCGATTGAGGGCATCTGAAATCGTGGAAGATTGCCTCATTTGGATGTCCTGACGTGTTATCAGGCTGACCGAGGCGGGAACGTCCTGGATCTGCTGTGGCGTTCGCGTGGCTGTGACAACGAGCCGCTCAGCTGCGTTGCTGGATATAGGGACGGCTGCTCCTGTTTTTACGTGAGCGCCGAGTTGTTTTGACGTGTTTCGTGATGACTGTTCCGGAGTTTTTTTAATCGCCGCCTGCCTGGTTGATGCGGCACTCTCACGCTCTTTTCCGGGCAGTTCATTGGCATGCGCCGCGAAGGACGGGATAAGAAAAATTGCGGCGGCAGAAAGTAAGTGCGCGCGGTGGAACGTGTGTGCGCAAACATGTGTCGAAGACATGGAAGCTGATCCTGAGCTGAGAATATCGTTCAGCCAGCAGGACGGTCATTGTCTTTTTCGTCATTAGTTTATGACGTCAGCGACGCACTATGCGTTAAGTGAACGCGTACGGTCGATGAATGACAGCTTAAACGGCCTGCGGGCGCTAGAAGACCGCAGACACAGGGGGGCCACAGGAGAAAGGAACACCAAGTGTGATGACAGGTGGAGCACGGGGGTTAACGATGTTGACGTGGCGTTGCCAACGAATAAACGCCAGTGCCAGCAAGATCACGAGAGCTGTGAACAGGAATACTGGCAGGTGCAGGAGGGGGCATAACGGACAGCTTCCATCGTGATGAGAAGGATGCCCGGACATGTGGTCGTGGTCGCCCTCATTGTCGGCTGACACAGCCTGCGTCACATTGTCCATTGTCATGCCAGGCATATCCGCACAGACGGAGTGCTTATGTGGCGTGTGATAAAGATGTGGAGCGATATCAATGCCTGTCAGGCGCAGGATGGTAGCACGAGGCATTTCTCCCGGCATTGCCTGACTCTGGATCAGGAGTTGCCCCAGAAAGCCCATGAGCGTGAACGCGACCAGAAACCAGCGGCTCAATGAAGAGCGGGGCGCAGGATGTATGGCATGGGCCATCTTTTGAAAACATATGCTCCTGTCACGGTAGACTTTTTATAAAATCCATTATGGTTGCGAGCCTGTCAACCCGATATTGCACACACATGGCAGGCATTCCTACCAGGATGCTTGAAGAGCCCATTTTGGCTTGGCGGCGGCTTTGTTTCGCAAATACGTGGAAGATCGCCGAAGTTCACATCCACGTTGCTACTTTTAACCGCTTCACAACGCTCGGAACCTCAATCACTTAGGCGGTCGTATAACAAAAAACATAAGAGCGTTCAGCACGACCAATCAGTGAATTGTGCAACAAAGCCGAATATATTTTTAGGTATTTTTAAAAATAGTTCTGTGAGGCAGGGCATAATTGACGTGTTCAGATGTTGCTCTCGCTGCCTCCTGAAACAAGTGCCGTAAAAATTTTCAAATCGATCCCTTTGACTGCACGCTGGATTGGTTCTTTCTTGAGGTGAGCATAACGTGCGGTCGATTTGAGATCGCGATGACCCAGCAGTTTCCCGATCATGACCAGATCCTCGCCGAGTTCCAGCGCATCGGATGCAAAGGAATGGCGGAGATCGTGAATGCGGACATCATGCAGCCCGGCTTCCTTTCGGATGCGCCGCCACGGCTTCTCCAGATCGGTCAGGTGACCACCGTCTTTCCGTCCCGTGATGACATAGGGATTGCCCTCAACCCGCGTGATGTCTCCAAGCAAGCCGATCGCACTCTCGCCCAACTGAACCGTGCGGGCACCATTTTTGCTGTCAGGTAATCTGATTATCCCTTCGTCCAGAAAAACATATTCCCATTTCAGACGTTGGATTTCCCGCAGGCGGCAACCGGTTAAAAGCAGGAGTTGGAACGCGTTGACGGCTTCCGGCATTGCGGAACGGCCGTCGTCGAGTGCTTTGCCAAGACGCTGATGTTCTTCTGTTGTGAGGTAGCGCTCGCGCTTCTGCTCCTTATAGCGTTTCACGCCCCTGCATGGATTGACGTTGTCTGTCCGCACACCCCAGAGGATTGCCAGAGAGAACATTTTCGACAGCACACCCAGAGTCCGGTTCGCCTGATACGGGATATGGCGATAGGCGTGGTGGAATGCGACCACATCCGAGTGGGTCAGGGTGGCCACCATCCGGCTGCCAATTTTTTTTATAATGAACAGGTCAATCGCGCGTTGATATTCGGCTTGTGTGGTTGATTTCAGATGCGTCTTTACATGCCGTTCAATGAAAGTCTTGCAGAACTGACTGATTGTGGGGGAGGTCCGCTCTTCGCCGCGTTCGGTGTTTGGGTCGTTGCCGTCTTTCACACGAGCGAGGATTTTAATCGCTTCATCGCGTGCTTTGTCTGCCGTCCAGGGACCATGATGGCCGATCGTATAACGTCGGAACCGGCCATTGGCTCGATAATGAACCACGTAGCTCATCCGACCCGAAGGCCAGACCCGCAGGGCGAAGCCGGCGACCTGATCGTCCCAGACGATGTAGTCCTTCTCAGCAGGCTGGAGGGTGGCGATTATGCGCTTTGATATCCGGGGCATGGCTGCCTCCACAGGATGCGTATAGGATGCAAATGGGATTGAAACGTCAGCGTGAGTAAGCGTAGACAGAAGAGCCAAAATGAACGACTTATTCAATTAAAATAATAGGATAGTAGTGGTTCTTCGGGATGCGTCGGGGAATTTCGTGGCAGGGCGTAGCTCTTGCCTACAAACTCATAACCTGAAGGCCGCAGGTTCAAATCCTGCCCCCGCAACCAAGCTTAATACACTGAATATGATACAAAAATGCCGCCCCCAGAGGCGGCTTTTTTGTGTTCAGGACAGGGTCTGGCCAACAGATGAAAAGGCGGTGCCATGCACCGCCTGATCCGGTCAGATCAACCCGTAACGGTCCAGAAGATCGTCGATTTCCGTCCCAACGGTCAGATGATGAACAAGGCCTGACCCGGGAATCTTCTTGCCATCCTGCAGTTCTGCTGCGGCCTGCAACAGCATCCGGATATCATAAACACTGCCAAATACTTCCGGCACGGCACGGTCAATGTCGAGCAGGGTATAGACGGCTTCCATTGCAGTGCGGACAGAGTATTCCGTTGTAAACACAGTATCGCGCGGTGTTTCGGCAAACTGACCGAGAAAGGCCAGGTTGACGCTGCCATCGGGAACCACCTTCGGACGATCGCCTGCCGAACGCGGCATGAACTGTGCTGTGATGAATGGCATCATGCATGGATGGGTAATGGCGCCCGTGGCCGCCATGTCATCGATCTGGTCTTCGGGCACGCCCATGTGGAATAGCCATTCGCGGGTTATTTCCTCGCCCGTGCAGTCCTGCATCGGCTTTTTCACGTAATTACCCGGTACATCACTGAACAGGCCGTACAGCCACGCCACCATCTGCCCTTCCGGCTGGTTTTTGAAATGGGGCTGGCGACTGACAACCCAGCTCATCAACCATGCGGAGTCCTGAATGGTGATGGGACCACCCGTTACGGTGCGGCCCGAAAACGGGTCACGTCCCGTAACCTTATGCACAAGCTCGGGAATTCGCGCATCCAGCGTCGTGACGGTGGCGGATTCCCATCGCGATTTCGTCGTGTCGCCACAGAATACATCCGGTCGCCCGAAGGCAGAATCCTGCGCTGCGATATTACGCCACAGCTGCCAGATATTCCCTTCGGAAATGGTGGTGTCCACCGGGGCAGGTGCATGGTGATTGCCCCAGCGGGAATTTTCAACCATGGACCCATTTGTGACAAAGACCAGGTCATTCGCAGGGATGTTGATGCCGCCCGGCTGTTCGTTTTCCAGCCAGTCGATATGGCTTGCGACTTTCTTCCCGCCGGTTGTATCCACCCGCACATTGGTCACCTGTATGCCATGGCGGAACATGACGCCCTGTTCAGCCAGCCATGTCGCCAGTGGCCTGCTTAACGATTCCTGCTGGTTGAATCGGGTGAACTTCAGGGTGTGCAGATCTTTCAGGCCAAGGATCTGATGCACGAAGCGGGCAAGATAGCGCTTCATCTCGATTGCGCTATGCCATGTTTCAAAGGCGAACATTGACCGCCAGAACAGCCAGAAATTTGATTTCATGAAATCGGCGGACAGCACGTCACGGATTGTCTTTCCGTCGAGTTTTTTTTCATCTGTCAGAATAAGGGAAATGATTTCCCGCCGTGCCTTGCCGGTCAGCTTCAGGCTGTCACGATCCGGCAGGGGCTGGCCACGTCCGCACATTGCCCGGACCGGGCTGCTGGACGGATCAATCCGGTTGAGGCGATAGAATTCATCCAGTACCGAAACATCCTGCACTTCCAGCGACGGAATGGAACGGTACAGGTCCCACAGGCATTGAAACTGTTCCTCCATTTCCCGTCCGCCCCGGATCAGCCAGCCGGTTTCGGCATTTCCTGCTCCATCCAGCGCGCCACCATCGGCACCGGATGCATCAAGGATCGTGATGTGGGACGGCGTCATGTGTGCATCGCGGATCAGGAAGGCTGCGGCTGCCATGCCGCCCAGACCGCTGCCAATAATCCAGGTGGAACGGCCCTCGATCCCGGGCGGCTTTTCAGGGCGCACGAAGGCTTCGAAGTTGCTGTGGGCATATCTCATGGATTTTCTTCTTTTTTGGGGGGCCGTGCATGGGCCCGCCCGGTTATGCCAGATTAAAAAGTCCGCTGAAGATAGCGGGCTTATTTGGCAGTACCGTCGTTGATATGTGTCAATTTCATGAGATCGACAGGGCAGGGATGCACAGAATGCCACATGCCCTTCGGTCAGGCATGAAGCCTGTTTCGGGCAATGGAATCTGGTCTGTCAGGACCGTCGCAGGTTCCGGTTATGGGGCCCGGCTCCGGGCACGACACGACCACCCGGCAGGAACCGTTTTATGCAAGGTCGAAGGCAGCCCGGTCCATCCGCGACTGTAGCACACGGTCTGGCTGCATGGCGGTACGATTGTTCCTGACGGTAGCGATCAGGTCGTAATCCTGACGATATATCTGCCGGATGCGTGCAATCTGGTCTGCACTGGGTGTTTCGTCATTCTGCCCTTCGCCTGCATTGGCATGACCAATGGGGGTCGGGGTATAATGGCGGATGAAATCCTGTATGCGGGCCATGTCGTCAAGCATGAACAGGCGATCAACCCCGATGTGCCCATGCGTATCGGTCAGATACCATGTCTGTGGCCGAAAAATATGGTCTATGCTGTAAGGCGAACGGGCATGGGTGATGTGGTCCAATGCGTCGTCAATGCCGCCAAATGCCATATATGTTGCGCGAAATCCATGCGCGACATGGCGTGAGGAACTTCCCCCTGCACGCGCATAACGATAGGCGGACATGAACCGCTGAACCGGGTCGCGCAGGATGGCAAAGGACGGGAAGTCCGTCAGGTCATGCATGCGGCGCTGGAAATACCGGATGGTTTCGTGGCCGACATTCATGCCGTACAGGGCATGCGTGATGGATGTTCCGGCATTCTTGGGAATATGGATGAACAGAACCCCACGTTCACGCACCCTATCGGCGCGTTTAAGGCGCTTGGGTCCGGGCGGATAGGGAATGTGGAGCGATGCCAGGCGTTCATGCACGTCACTGGACATTTTGACCCGCAATATCGGTTGCAACAGCGTTTGCATGGACGTGTCCGTTCCACATTTGGGTGACTGCGACCCTGCGGGCCCAAGTCGATCATTATTGCGACTGGATACGTACGGTGTATTAATAAACGAAACGAAATGAAACAGGACAGACATGCCGCCTGTATCCGCAGTGCGTGGGGTAGCCTGTATGTTCATGACAGGGCGCGTCAGAAACTGCCTGCACGGCCTGTATGGAAAACATCAGGAAATCATAAGACGTTTTTCAAAAAGCCTTAGGAAACACCGACTTTTTTGAAACAAGGTAGCGCCAGTAAACAGTCATTCTTTTTTCGTCACCTATGGTTCCAGATGGCTGGAATATCTGGAAACGCCCCGGTTTGGGGAGCATCGGTATCTGCATGCGCGCCGTATGGATGAATTTTACGTCTTTTCTGAGACATGAATACAAATAGTATAATAAACAATATAGATTATTTTCAAATGATATTCTGTATTTTATATTTCCTCTATTTCTGTCTGGATAATGTTATGAAAAAGGGCGCCGTGTCATTCTTCTGATCCGTTTCATCTGGCTTGTGTGCGGTGCGGATAGATGTCGAAATGAAGTTAAGAGAAAATATAAATATGATGCATAAAATTATTTAATTATTAAGGCATAAATCCCGTTTATTGTTTCGTGTCTTGAAGTAATTAAGCACGTATATACAGTCGTATTGTATTATTTATCAGCATCCGCGCAATAATCATGCCCGATGGCGGTCGGTGCATCATGTAGTCCTGCACAGCGACCCGTCCGCGATGGCGAATATCGAGGAAGTTCTGGTGTATGGCACGCAGGGGGAAGGTGCTCCCTGTAACCGTTCCTTGTTCCCGCCCTGAGCGGGTGACCTGTGTGCATGCACGGCACTGGGCGATGTCATGCATGTTACCTGCGTCAGGCGTGGGGATGCAGGGTCTGTTCCGGTTTCGCCACCACGGCGTGGGTGGCGCTGGTCAGTGGGTGCGGTACGACTTCACGGGGTTTTTTCGTCTGTCGGCGGACATAATATTCCGCCAGCCCCACCAGCGCGAAACCGATAAAGGCGAAGCACGATGACAGGACCGGCAGTCCGCCATAGGACCAGTGGGTATCCACGATATGACTGCCCGCCCACGCGCCGATTGCATTGCCGAAATTGAAGGAACTCTGGTTCATGACGGCAGCGATGTTGGGTGCCGACCCCGCACAGGCGACCACATAGGTCTGCAGCGGGGCCATGGGCGCATAGATGAATACCCCCCACAGGAACAGTAGCACCAGGCAGGCCCACGGATGCAGGCTGCCGGGCACAAGAAGGACCTGCACCATCGCCACGGCGGCCATAAGCCCGGCGCACGATGGCAGCATCTTCCAGTCCGCCAGTCGCCCGCCCAGCAGGTTGCCCAGGCATAGCCCTCCCCCGATCATGAGCAGGATGCCGTCAATCGCATGCGTACTGAACCCCGAACGGGTCTGCAGGAAAGGGGTGATATAGGTAAACAGGGTAAACATGCTGGAAGACGTGCACATCGACACCAGCATCATGGTCACGACCAGTGGGTGCAGCATGGCTTTGAACTGTGCCGATAGCGGAATGACGGGCCCACTGGCCCGGTCCTGCGGAATCCACAGCCACATGGTGGTCCATGCCAGCACGCCAACCGCACAGATCAGCCAGAACGCCATGCGCCAGGATGTCATCTGCGCCACGACAGTGCCCATCGGCACGCCAAGGATCATGGCCAGTGTCAGCCCGATATAGACAAGGGACAGCGCTTCCGCCCGCTTGGCGGGGGGCACGACCTGTGCCGCCATGATCGACGCCGCGCCATAGAACGTCCCGTGTGAAAACGATGTCAGCACACGTGCCAGCATGAGGCTGACGTAACCCGGCGCCATGGCGCTGCATGCATTGCCCGCGATGAAGATCGCCATTGTCAGCAGCAGCGTTGCGCGGCGTGACAGGCTGTTGGTCAGGATCGCCACAAGCGGGGAGGCAATGGTCACACCGATGGCATAGCCCGATACCAGCAGCCCCGCCTGTGCGATGGTGACATGCAGGCCGCTGGACAACTGTGGCAGCAGCCCCATGACAATGGTTTCCGTCGTGCCGAGGCCAAACGCCCCGATAGCAAGGGCAAGCAACGCAACAGGCAAGATACGCGTCCTCAGTTTACGGTAGCGGCCCATGCCGCCACGCCGGAAGAAGGGGCGGACGCGTTGTGAAATGAATGCGTCCCTTCCCATCCGTCACCGCACGTCATGGCGGCCTGTCTGCCCGGAGGGGAAAGGGCGGCTGTACCAGATTTCACCGGCCTTGACCGCAGGGAAATGCAGGTGATTTTGAAATATATTTTATGCAGGGACCTGATGTGTATGCAGAAATGCAAACTTAATACATATCTCTTATTTGGCGTTTTCTGTCCGTATCGCCGGATCCATATCGGGCGGGGTCAGGCATGTTGTCCCGCCGCAGGCTGACAAGGGGCGCCATCGGTTGTGGTGCCGGACAGCTTCGCCCGTCCCATGAACGGATCAGGACGCGTACGATCCGGCGCAGCGCGTCACGGTCGGCTATCAGGCGTCGGGCCTCGCTGTGTCGCACGGGGTCGTTCTGCCCGAACAAGGCGGTTTCATATCCCATCTGCCGCCCCATCTCGACATCGGGTAACGAGGACAGGGGGGCGTAGGATACGGACAGGCTGACCTGCTGGCTGGTCGTGCGGGCGGCAGTGGTTTCAAGGCCCATGGTCGGGGCGGTTGTCAGCGCACCGACCGTAAACTGGCCGCTACGGGTAAAACTGCCGGCAAGCTGCAGCGTCACATCGCCCGTTATGGTGCCCATTACGGGGTCTGCCGCCTGTTGTGCGCATTGCGCGGCCCGTACCGCCTGGTCAAGATGGCCGCCTTGCTGCGCGTTCCAGTCGGCGGCGTGTGAAACCGATACCACACCCGCCTGCGCCAGTGTGGACTGTATGCCTGCCATGGCGGCGGGGATGGTGGTCTGTCCGGCACGGCCATGCGCGCAGGCGGACAGGCATGCGGCGGCAGCCAGCATGGATGGAAGGGGTCGCATGGTTGTCCTGTCATCGGGAAAATAAAAGTTTCCGGGTGTCGCCTTTTTCAAAAAGCCGACGTTCAGGACGTGCCCGCCAGGTAGGCTTCGTTACTGGCGATAAGGGCGTCCCAGTCCTGTCCCGTTGGGGCCTGTATTCCGCCGGGTAGCAACTGCCGCCATGCCAGGCCATGCGCTTCCATTATGCGTGAGCGCAGCCACCGCCATGTCGCCTTCTGCATGCTGCCCCATGTCAGCAGCGTGACAAGGTCGGCATCCGCCGTGCCGGCATAATCCCACAACAGCAGACAGTGGCCACCCGCGCTGCCCGGTGTGGGGTCACCGTGGCTGGCGGGGGTGATGGTGTCCCATACGGGGGCAAGGCTGCCGTTGCCATCTTCCCACATATCCGACATGGCAAGCCGTACTCCGAGATAGGCAGCGGACAGTCCAGCCGTGATGTTGCGGATCCCGTTCAGATCTCCGCTTTCCACGCTTCCCCATAACGGGAACAGCGTCTGATCGGTCAGGCCGTAGCCGGACCGCAGGGCGGTGGTAAGGACATCGACTTCGGCGCCACCCTGATCCGTCAGGGGATTGCCCGGGATGTATCCGGTGGATGATGCGTAAAAGCGTACCGCATCGCCCGTCGTGACGGTAATCTGGTAGTCCCCCAGTGCTGCCGTGGCACGGATATGGTTGCCGATTCCCGCTGCCGTACAGTTGCCCAGCACGTCGTTGCCCAGCATGCGGGGCGCGGGATCAATCCGCGCACGGTTCAGACGGGGCGGGGCCCTGCGGGCCATGAAGGCACGCATGCCCGACAGTACTGGCTGTGGTCCCTGCAGTCGGGCAGGATGGCAGCCGAGTTTGCGCAGCGTCATTGCATGTATCCGAATCTGACTGGATGAGTTATCATGGGGGTTTCTTGAATGTAATTAATGGAAATATTTATATTATTTTGCACTTTAACTTAAAAAAAACAAATAAATGTTTCTGGGTGTGAAAATTATTATTTCGAACGTGCGCAGGTTGTTTCCTGTGTGTCGATGGGTTTTTATTATCAAATCCTGTGACGAATATATGTGCTGCGCATGCAGGCAGCAAAAGAAAACACGCCGCCCATCTGAACGGCTGGCAGGACTGCATGCAGGTCGTTAGGGGTGGGGGCGTGACCGCCTGTAAATAATTGTAAGGACAGGACGGGCGGGCAGGCCGTGCCTCTGGGTGGAAAAAGGGGAACAAAACCATGCAGATACGGCTGGAAATTAGGTTTCCTGCGCAGGGATATGCCCAACATTTCTGCTAAAAAAGAGGAAAATCCGCCAACTTGCCTGATTGACAGGAAAGCATGTTATTTTTAAGGCAATCTTATCGTTTTATGCCCAATACCTGAATTGTATTGCGTCGTATTTCAGAAAAAGGTTTTCTGGACCATGTCACTTGAGAGCATTGCCCTGCCCCGTACGGGCCCGCAGCCTGATGGCCACCGCACCAGTGAAGTGGCAGGGCATCACCGTACGCCGGTCCGTGGCATTCTGTTCGGCCTTCTGTTCAGCGTGCCATTATGGGCGCTGATCTTCTGCCTGTTCCGCTGACGTGGCTGTCCATACGGATACGGAAGTGCTCTGACCTCCGGTCATTCATTGGAACCGGCTGGAAAACCTGCACACCTCAAAAAAAATTTCTGGTGAAGCTTTTTTCAGAACGTTTTCGGACAACGTTGCCTTTTCAAAAAAAAGGCAACGCGTTGAAATATTTACATTTCAATCAATGGGATGCATCCGGCAGCCTGTAAGGGAAACCGGGCGGTAGGGTAAGCCTGCGCCGGAGCAGGAAACGGGATTTCCGTCATTATGTTTGTTTCGTATGTGCGAAACAGGCATGATGAAGGCCACGACATCTGCGTCAGATCCCACTTTAGACCTATGCCGTCCCCACTTCTGGAGCAACATACCCGCATGACAGTTGAGAACCACCGCAGCAACCGTCCTTTTCATTCCCTTCTGTCGCGTGTTGGAGGGGTCTGTATTGTTCTGTTGCCTGTCAGTGGTCTTGCGGGATGCGGTTATACGGATTCTCGCACCGCGCACCGCGCGCAGCTGGCCATGATCGGCATGAACAGCACGGATGTGCAGTCCTGCGTGGGGATTCCCGACAAGATCAAGAAAATAGACGACCATGTGCAGATTTTTGAATATTCGCGAACGCTGAATATTCCATCAACGAATGATTCAACATTCGTACCGCTGCAGACACTGGTCAACCTGACGGAAACAACCGTAGGCGGCGCGGGCAAGACCTGTATCGCGGATATCCGTATCGAGGACGACAAGGTCGTGGACCTGCATTATAGCGGCGATGATGATGAGATCATCGGGTCCGACGGGGTCTGTTCAATCGTGACACGCGGGTGTGTGCGTAAACCGGTCGAATCAATGCGCAAGGTCAAACGTGGTCCGCTGGGACCCATTTCCGCGTTCCATCCACCCAGAACGCCCGCCGTACCCGAAGCGCCCGGGTCGACCGCAATGCCTGTGACAACCGCCACGGTCAAAACGGTCTCGGCGGAGGGGAAATAACCTGTACCCCATCCCGCCACATGGTCATGGGGCAGGATGGGTCAGGCAGAAGGCTGTTTAGAAAACAATAAAAGTTTCCGGGTGTCGGCTTTTTTCAAAAAGACGCCGTATCAGGAAACATTCTGAAAAAAGCTTCACCAAAAACGTTTTACGATCGTGCGATGTTGTCCAGATGGTCTTCAGGACGTTTATTCGGCCGACTTGCGACCAAAGACGTAGCTGACCACGGATGCTGCCGCCAGAATCAGGAATCCGAACACCTTGCAGTAGGTCGGGATCCTGTTTTCATGCAGACGCACTTCACCCTTCAGGCCAGACAGGTGGTCCGAAATCTGCTTGTGCAGTTCGGATTTGTGCTGGTGCAGGGATTTTTCAAAATGCTTCGTGATTTCCTGAATGTCTTCAGGGCTGAGCTTACGAAGGTTTTCAGCGGTACTCATGGTCCGGTTTCTCCTGTTCGCATTCAGTGCAGGCTGCCCGTGCAATGGATCGGGCTCTTGTCCTGAATGTCGGTACAGGGCTGCGGGTTTTCAAGGGTTGATGATATATCCTGCCTATTCACAGAACGGGGCCAACCATGGCCAGTACGTTGTTCCATAATATGCGGTATCTGGGCCAGTTCATGACCATATCCAGCGTGATGGGGGTGGCGGTATTGATATAGGTCTGCTGGCGTGCGTGGATGTCCGCGGTGAAAGCGGGGTCTACGAACAGGATGTTGTTTTCGAAATTGAGGTCAAAGCTGCGCCGGTCCAGGTTGGCTGACCCTATCATGGTCATCTTTCCATCAACCGTCAGCGCCTTGGTATGCAGCAGGCCGTGCGGGTATTCATACAGCTTCACGCCCGCTTCCAGCAGTTCACGGTAATAGCTGCGGCTGGCACCTGCGACGATCCATGAATCATTGCGTGTCGGCACCGTCAGCGTCGTGTTAACGCCGCGCCGGGCTGCGGCGCACAGGGCGGCCTGTATGGGTTCATCCGGCACGTAATAGGGCGTTGTCACCGTCAGCTCCCGCGCCGCCGCGTTCATCAGCGATACGAACACCTCCGGCATCGCGGCATAGCGTACGGCCGCACTTGTCCCGATTACCTGCGCCACGAAGCCCCTGCCCGCCGGAATGTCCGCCGTGGTCAGCAGGCTGGTCAGATCCTCGCCGGTGTGACCGAACCAGTCGGTTGCGAACAGGTGCTGGTTCTGCAGCACCACGGGACCTTCAAAGCGTGTGACAAGATCGACCCATGGCGCAAAGCGCGGCTTGACCCGGAATGCCGCGTCGGCGCAGTTCTGGCTGCCGCAATAGGTCACGCGGCTGTCTATGACGATAATCTTGCGGTGGTTGCGCATGTCAAACCGCCCGCGAAAGGGGCGTTGCAGCAGGTTGCCGATGGGCAGGGCGCGTACAAGCCGCACGCCCGCTTCGTGCATGTCCCGCCAGTGGCGGCTGTGGATTAGGCGCCGCGATCCCAGGTCGTCCGCCATGACGCGGCATGTAACACCGCGTGCCGCCGCGCGTTTCAGGGCCTCGACCACTTTCATGCCGTTATTGTCGGACAGCCAGATATAGAAGCTGATATGCACGTGTTCCCGCGCGGCGTTGATATCAGCCACCATTGCGGTAATTGCCGCATCAGAATCCGGCATGAGTGCCGCGCTGTTGCCCCCCATGGGGGGATAGCCGCTGATCGACTGCCCGACGCGGAACAGCGGGGCAAGGCGCGGGTGCAGCCCGAAGTCACGTTCGGCATCAATCAGCGCATTGCCGGTCTTGCCGGGAACGGGCAGCCGTTTGATGGCCTCCCGGATACGCTCGAGGATACGCCCGTTCAGATGGGTTTCGCCCAGCAGCAGATAGGCAATCATGCCAAGGATGGGCAGGGAACCGATAATGGCCACCCATGCCACGCGTGACGCGGGCTGCCGGTGTGGCCGGAGCAGGACGCGGATGATGAACAGGATCTGGAACGTAATGGTGGTTGCCGCACTGACCCAACCCCATTGCATGACCTGTTCCCATCCTGTTTGGAAATGACGCGCGACAGCGGGTATCGTATCGCCTTGGTACGGTATGGACAACCGATGGCGGCCATGACTGGTGGTTGTATCTTCGTGCCGCAGGCGGGGCGGGATATGCGGAAGACTGTGTCGCGTGTCAGTTGCCGGAATGTCCTGAAAACCGGAAGGCTGCCTGAAAAGTCGGCTTATGAAACATCCTGTAAATCTACTGAAAGTCTTTGGTGAAGCTTTTTGAAGAAAGCTTCAGGGGCCACCGTCCGCCATGATCTTTTGTGCCGCCGCGATGGCGGTATGCAACTGCGCATGGATGTTGGCCGCCCCGATGACCGGGGTAATGCGATGGCGGTCCATGTCGGCGCGCAGGTAGGAACTGACACGACCGAATACCACAGTGACATGCCGTGCCCGCAGGGCCGTGAACAGGTCACGCAGGTCGCTTGCGGCGGAAAAGTCGATATCCGTGATGGGGCTGGCGTCAATCACCAGGCAGCGGACGGGGGTGGGCGCACTGTCAACCAGCACCTGCACGTCGTGCGCGAACCGGGTGGCGTTGGCATAGAACAGGTCGGCGCAGAAGCGATAGACAATCAGCCCCGGTGCAGTCTGCTGGCCTGCCTTCACGTCATAGGGTTCCAGCAGGCCCGACTGACCGTCACGGCGTAGGATCATGGTATGCGGTTCGTAGCTGTGGCGTACGTGGCGGAACAGCGACAGGGCGATGGCCAGGAATATGCCCTGTTCCACCCCGATCCCCACGACGGCGGCGGCCGTAACCAGCGCCAGCCCGAACTCGCCGGGGCTTTCACGCCGGATCGCCTGCATCGCCCGTGCATCGATCATGCCCAGTGCCACGGTAAAGACGATGGACGCCAGAACGCAGCGCGGCAGGTACTGCAGCGGCGCGGTCAGGAACACCAGCACCAGCATCGTAACGGTGGCGAATGTCAGCTGCGCAAGCTGGCTGCGCGCGCCCGCGCGTACCGCCATTGCCGTCTGGGTCGGGCTGCCATTGACGGTGAATGTCCCGCTCAGCCCCGCAACCGCGTTGGCGGCGCACAGGCCCAGAATGTCCGCATTGTCATCCACCGGGTCATGGAAGCGCAGGGCAAAGGCGCGTGATGTCGCCGCACTCTGCGCAATGATGACAAAAACGCACGATGTCGTGGCAGGCAGCAGCGCCAGCATGTCATTCCATGACACGTCGGGTATGGACAGGCGGGGCAGGCCACCCGCGATCGGGCCAATGGTCTCGATCCCGAACCGTGACAGGCCGATGCCCATGCTGGCCACGATCGTGCCCACCACGATCACCAGCGCCAGTGGTGCGCGCGGGGCCAGCCTGTCCCCGATCATGATCGCCGCCACGATGCAGGCGGACAGCAGCAGGGTGGGAACATTTACATGCGAAAGCCGTGTTATGGTCTGGAACAGCTGCAGCATCGGGTTATGCGCTGTGGTGGCAATGCCCAGCATGTCGCGCGTCATGGCCAGCGCGACCTGCACGCCCACCCCGGCCAGAAAGCCCACCAGCACGGTGCGGGACAGGAAATCCGCCAGGAACCCGAGGCGGAACAGGCGCGCGACCAGCAGGAAACCCGCGCTGAGCAGGGCGACCATGCTGACCAGCGCCATGTAATGCGGGCTGCCCGGCGCCGCCATGCGGCCCACCGCGCTGGAGAAAATGGCGGCGGTGGCGGAATCGGCTGCAACAACCAGATGTTTCGAGGCCCCGAAACAGGCGAACGCCACCAGTGGCAGCAGCACCGTGTACAGCCCCGTAACCGCCGGCATGGACGCAATGCGGGTATAGCCCAGCACCTGCGGAATATTCATGGATGCAAGCGACAGCCCGGCCATGACATCGCGCAGCCGGGCACGCCACCCGCTGCACGCATGTGACCCGCTGGCCGTTTTGCCTGATTCCGATCCGCCTGTTCCGGTCCGCATGACCCATACCGTCCATTACCCACACGGCCGGACTGGCATTGGGCCAGTCTTCATGACGGCATGTGGTCAGTAATGCTGGTCATATCCGGAAAGATTGCAGACCTTGCAAGGTCCATCGCCCTGTGACCTGCCATGCCGCCCTTTCTCTGGCCGGGGCATGTGTTACTGCAGATGTTCGGTTTCGGCATCCATATCGTGGACCAGTGCCTGCGCCAGCGCCTGATGGGTTTCGATCAGCCTGACATTATCCTTATCAAGCTGTGGCGTGTCCTTTGTCTTTCTGGGGGGCGCCTGAATCATGGTATTCGTCATTTCAAAGGCGGTCAGGCTCATGACGAAATCCTCTGCTGACATGCCATGCTGCTGCAGGATCGGCTGAAGCTGCGGCATGGCCTGCGTACGCCGGATGGTGGTGGTCAATGTCATGTTGGCGGTCTGGGTGGGGGGGATGATGCCAGCGCGCCTGATCTGCCGGACCAGGGGCAGCATGCGGGCGAAGAAGTCCTTGGGCAGTTTGTACTGCGCCACCTTGTGGATGTCCTGCTGGATCGCTTCATGCACGGCACGCTGGATTTCCGCGCGCTGTTCATCGGTGGGACCATGGTGTTCTTCCGCCTGCTGCGCATGGGCCGGGCGCAGGGGGCAGGCCAGGTCGATAAAACCAAGCGCACAGGCACTGGCCACAAGCATGCCCCGCAGGGGAAAGGGTGTCATCGGTCGCTCCATTTGCCCCGTCCGGGTCGGGAATCGCAGGAATCAGCATGGCTGACGGTACATTCATGCCGATTTTGCGGGACGGGCCCATTCAGTCAATATGGATGAAGAAGCGCGAAGGGAACCGTTCAGCCGGGCAATGGCGATTTTATGCCGCCGGCATGTCGTCTCTCCTGATCCATGAAAAGGCTTGTGCCGGGTAACGTCACCGAACCTGCCCCGCCGTGATAATGGAGCGTCGTGGATGGGCCAGCGTATCGAAAAGCGAAAGCGTATGGTTCCCTGGTGTCAGGGCACCTCGGGAACGTCCCGGCGCCATGCTCCGTGCGCCATACGGTGTTCAGTGAATCACCTGTTCCATAAAAAGGGAATCCTGCATGTCGATCAATGCGGGTGGTCCTGTTTCATACCCTGTCCGTGGCCTGTATGGATGCTGACAGGCAGCATGGTTTAAAGCCCCCTGAAAAGCCGGTTCCCGTTTCGCGACCGGAAGTAAGGGTCGGGGCGGCTTAACAACGAACCCCAGGCTGTGGCACGGTGGGCTACGAGGCGGTTGGCACGCCGTCATAACCGGTTTCACGAACACGGAGAGTATTCATGACCCAGGCGTCTGTTACGGAAACCACCACGATCCGGGGGCTGAAACACCCTGTCTCGCGCATTGCACTTGGCACATGGGCCATTGGCGGATGGATGTGGGGTGGCCCGGATGACCGCAACGCCATTGCCACCATACAGGAAGCCGTCGAACTGGGCATAACGCTGGTTGATACGGCCCCCGTCTATGGTTTTGGCCATTCGGAGGAAATCGTGGGACAGGCCCTTGCCGGGCGGCGGGACAAGGTGGCGATCGCGACCAAGGTCGGGCTGGACTGGACGGGCGACCACAAGCCGTTCCGCAATACCTCGCCTGCGCGTATCCGCAAGGAAATCGAGGATTCCCTGCGCCGCCTGCGCACGGATTACATCGACCTGTATCAGGTCCACTGGCCTGATTCCGCCGTGCCGATGGAGGAGACCGCCCGCACGCTGGAAGATCTGGTGAAGGAAGGCAAGGTACTGGCGCTTGGTGTCAGTAACTTCACCATTGCGGAAATGGATGCCTTCCGTGCGGTCGCTCCGCTGGCTGCGGTGCAGCCACCGTACAACCTGTTCGAGCGTGGGATGGAGCATGACATCCTGCCCTATGCGCGCCAGCATGACCTGACCATCCTTGCTTATGGTCCGCTCTGCCGTGGCCTGCTGTCGGGCAAGATGACGGCGCAGACCGAATTCGGTCCCGATGACCTGCGTAGCGCCGACCCGAAGTTCCAGTCTCCCCGCTTTGCCCAGTATCTGGAAGCCGTGCGCCAGTTGCAGGAATTCGCGCGTGAGAAACATGGCAAGTCGCTTCTGGCGCTGGCCATCCGCTGGGTGCTGGATCAGGGGCCAACCATTGCCCTGTGGGGCGCGCGTCGCCCGGACCAGATCGCAGCGGTCGCTGATGCAGTCGGCTGGCACCTGAGTGCTGATGACCTGCGAGAGATTGATACGATCCTCAGCACCTGCATCAAGGACCCGGTCGGGCCGGAATTCATGGCGCCTCCGGGCCGCTGACGGTTGGGCGGCCCCGTTCCATGGTCGGTCTGCATACGCTCCCTGCGGAGGTGAGTACGCCGGCACGCCGACCGGAACGGGTGGACCGCATCACCTGCCGGACCGCCTGTCATTCAGGGGTGGGTTTTTTCGCAAGGCTACACCCAGGCGGCAGGCCAACTGTCCAGATGGTGCGGGATGCGTCTGCATGTGTCCGCAATGATCTGCCCCATCGCGGATTCAGTTATAGGGCCAGAAGGCGGGCATGCTGGCCCGAACCGGGGTAAAGAACAGAAATTTTAGGGGATAATGGCGGACTCGAAAGGATTCGAACCTTCGACCTTCGCCTTCGGAGGGCGACGCTCTATCCAGCTGAGCTACGAGTCCACGTCCGTCTGCATACATCGGGATCAGGTCAAACGCCACCCCTGAAATCAGGAAAAATCATTGCGGCGCGATCCAGTCCATCCATCCGGGCAGGATGGGCAGGGGCCCCGCGCGTCCTTTCTGATCCGCCATCCATGCTGCCGCTGCCATATCCCCGCCCGAAGGCAGGAAACTGTCCGGAGTGATGATCCAGCTGGTCATGTCCGCCGTAACCCGGTTGGCATCCCGGCTGCGCAGCAGCAGGTGATAGCCACCGGGAATATAGTCATGCCGTGTGGCCTGTGGCATGCGCCGCCATGCCCGTGCCATGGCCGGGGCGGGAATGACCTGGTCATGGCCGCCAGAGATCACCAGCACGCGTCCGTGCATGTGCGCATCCGCCTGTGCCGCGCGGTGCATGAGGTCGGTCAGGCCGGACAGGGCCACCGTGCTGGTGTCACGCAGGGTCAGCGGGTCGTAATACAGGCGGGCCAGCGCCAGCATGTCATCGGCCGCCGTGACATGGACGGGCAGTTCATGGCCGCTCAGCCGCCATCGGGGAGCCAGCGCGGCAATCAGGTGGCTGGTCATGCGCGTGCCGGCATCAAGATCCCATACCGCCGGTGCCAGCAGGATATAGCCCGCCACGGGTGGCGTGTCGGTCTGTGACGCCAGCACGATGGCCAGCGCGCCGCCCATGCTTTCCCCCACGATATACAGCGGAACACCGGGATGTTCGCGCCCGATGGAGGTGGCAAGCGTGGACACGGTCCGCAGCAGGGCATCCGTTCCCACCCATCCACCACGCTGCGCTGTCTGCCCGAAACCGGGCAGGTCTGGCGCGATGACGGTCATGCCCGCCGCATTCAGCGCGGGGGCGGGGCGTTCCCATGCATCGCGGCTGTCATTGAATCCATGCAGCGCAAGGATGACGGCATGTTCCGCCCCCCGTGCGGGCCAGATGCGCAGCGGCACCGCGCCGACGCCCGCAATCGTGACCGTGCGGTCCGCCGGGATCAGGCGTGCAAGGTCCGGGTGTCGTGCGGGGATGGCGGGCGGTGCGGCTTCATGCGTGCTGCAGGCTGCCAGCATCACAAAAAGCGCTGGATAAAGCAGGCGTGACAGGTGAGTGTTTGAAAGCACGGCAATCCTGCGTATCATCATGGACAAGGTGCATGGTCCGTCCGTGGATGGACATGCAGACCAAAGCCGGACAACAACCCGAGGCCCGTCAAAATGCAAGCCCTGTCCCACGATCCCGTTCCGCACCCCCGTCTGGGTACGATTGAAACCATTGTCGTCGATTCGCGTACCCTGTCCTGTGACGGGGGCCTGGGCGCGCTGGGGCACCCGCGGGTTTTCCTGCGCATTGCCGACCACCAGACATTCTGCCCCTACTGTTCGCGGCTGTTCGTGCTCAGCCCCGACGCCCCGGCGGTCACCGGTCACTGACTGCATCCTGATACATGTCCAGCGACAAGCAGGTTCACCTGATCCTGGTGGATGGTTCGGGCTTCATTTTCCGCGCCTTCCACGCACTGCCTCCCATGACCAGCCCCGACGGCACGCCCGTCAATGCAGTCTATGGTTTTTCGAACATGCTGTCGCGCCTGCTGCGCGAACATGCGGGTACCCATCTGGCGGTCATATTCGATGCGGGACGCCATACCTTCCGCAATGACCTGTATGACGAATACAAGGCCCACCGCCCCGAACCGCCGGAGGACCTGCGCCCGCAGTTCAGCCTTGTGCGTGACGCGACAGCCGCCTTCGGCGTGCCGGCGCTGGAGGAAGCGGGCTGGGAAGCTGATGACCTGATCGCGGCCTATGCCCGCAAGGTGACCGATGCGGGTGGGCAGTGCACCATCTATTCATCCGACAAGGACCTCATGCAGCTCATCCGCCCCGGCGTGATGATGATGGACCCGATCAAGAACCGGCCCATCGGGGCAAAGGAGGTCGAGGCCAAGTTTGGCGTTACCCCGGACAAGGTGGCGCAGGTGCAGGCCCTGATTGGCGATCCGGTGGACAATGTGCCCGGCGTGCCCGGCATCGGTCCCAAGACCGCATCGGCGCTGATGGCGGAATACGGGTCGCTGGACGCCATACTGGCAGGTGCGGAGGGCATGAAGGCGTCCAAGCGGCGTGATAACCTGCTGGCCCATGCCGACATGGCCCGCCTGTCGCTGCAACTGGTGACATTGCGTGAAGACGCGCCGTGCCCCGAACCCCTGTCCGATCTTGCCTGCTGTGACGTGGACATGGCCCGTCTGGGTGCGTGGCTGTCGGATATGGGGTTTTCATCCCTGCTGCAGCGCATGGGGCTCAAGGCGAAGCCGCGCCCGCGCATCTCGGCGCATGATACGCCTGCCGCCCGGCCGGCAGGCGAACTGCCCCCGATCCCGCCCGAACCCTATGGCCCGTATGAAACGGTGACCGATCCCGAAGTGCTGCGGAAATGGGTGGAGCAGGCGCGCACCGGTGGCGTCTGCGCGGTGGATACGGAAACCGACGGCCTTGACCCGCTTACGGCGCCGCTGGTTGGCATATCACTCGCCCCGCAATGTGGCAGGGCGTGCTATATTCCGCTCAGCCACCAGGTTGACCTGATGGACAGCCTTGGCACGCCACAGATGCCCGTGAAAACGGCGCTGGACATCCTTGACCCGCTGTTTGCCGATCCGTCGGTGCTCAAGGTGTTCCAGAACGCCAAGTTCGACCTGCTGGTGCTGACACAGGCAGGCTGCGTCCAGCCCGCCCCGATTGATGACACCATGCTGATTTCCTACGCCCAGTCGGCGGGAAAGCATGGGCAGGGAATGGATGAACTCTCGCGTCTGACCCTTGACCATACGCCCATCCCCTATGACGAGGTGACGGGCACGGGGCGCAACCGGGTGGTGTTTTCCAAGGTGGATATCGCCCGCGCAACGCCCTATGCGGCGGAAGATGCGGATGTGACCCTGCGGCTGTGGCAGGTGCTCCGCCCGCAGCTGCGCACCAACCATGCACTGGCGCTATATGAGGAAATGGAACGCCCGCTGGTGCCGATCCTGGCGGATATGGAACGGGCGGGCATTGCGGTCGATGCGGATGACCTGCGCGCCATGTCCACCGAGTTCGCGCAGCGCATGGGCGTGATCGAGGCCGAGATCCACACGCTCGCCGGACGCGATTTCAATGTCGGCTCCCCCAAGCAGCTTGGCGAGATCCTGTTCGATGAAATGGGCCTGCCAGGTGGCAAGCGGACCAAGGCGGGCGCATGGGGTACGGATTCGTCGGTGCTGCAGGATCTGGCGGATCAGGGGCATGACCTGCCCGCGCGGATTCTGGCATGGCGGCAACTGGCCAAGCTGAAAAGCACCTATGCCGATGCACTGCTCAACCAGATCAATCCTGCGACGGGGCGGGTGCATACATCGTTCCAGATGGCGGTGACGACAACGGGCCGCCTGTCATCGAATGATCCCAACCTGCAGAACATCCCCATCCGCACGGAAGAAGGCGGCCGGATCCGCCGGGCCTTTGTTGCGGCACCGGGACATGTGCTGGTCTCGGCCGACTATTCCCAGATCGAACTGCGGCTTCTGGCGGACGTGGCGGACATCCCCGCATTGCGCGAGGCGTTTGAACTGGGGCAGGACATCCATGCCCGCACGGCGTCCGAAGTGTTCGGCATCCCGCTGGAAGGCATGGACCCGCTGACACGCAGGCGGGCCAAGGCCATCAATTTTGGCATCATCTACGGCATCAGCGCCTTCGGGCTGGGCCGTCAGCTTGGCATTCCGCCCGGTGAGGCACGGGGCTATATCGACGCCTATTTCGCCCGTTATCCCGGCATTCGTGATTACATGGAACGGGTGAAGGCCGAAGCGCGGGCGAAGGGGTATGTCACCACGCCATTCGGCCGTCGCTGCTGGGTGCCGGGCATTGCCGACAAAAGCGCCGTGCGCCGCAACTATGCCGAACGCCAGGCCATCAACGCTCCGTTGCAGGGGGGGGCGGCCGACATCATCAAACGCGCCATGGTGCGAATTCCTGCCGCCCTGTCGGATGCGGGGCTTGACGGACGCATGCTCCTTCAGGTCCATGACGAACTTGTGTTCGAGGTGCGCAAGGATGATGCCGATCGTCTGGCAGCCCTCGTCAGGCAGGTCATGGAATCCGCAGCCACCCTTTCGGTGCCGCTGGTCGTGGAAACCGGGACCGGAACGAATTGGGCGGATGCACACTGATGATGCGAAATGAACGGGACCGGTTCTTTGTTATTGTAGGGCTGGTTATACTCGCGGTTTCCTCGGTGGCCGGATATTTCGGCTACCGTTATTCCAGCAACGCCCCCGTGCCGCTGACCACGTACGGCAACCCCGTTGGCGGCTCGTTCCGTCTGATCAACGGGGCGGACGGATCGGTGATGGATACCGATTTCCGCGGACGGTGGATGATGATCTATTTTGGCGACACCCACTGCCCCGATACGGTCTGTGGCGCCACCGTCAAGGCGATGGCCGATGGGGTGGAGGCGCTGGGCCGTGACCGTGCGCATCTGGTGGTGCCCATTTTCATTTCCCTTGATCCCATGCGCGATACGACGGAAGTACTGCGCACCTATGCCCTGCGGTTCGGGACGCATGTCACGGTCATGACGGGATCGCCCAAGATGCTGGAAGCCGTGGCGAAGGAATACCACGCTCCCTACGTCCGCCATGATGGGGAAAATGGCGAATACAGCATGGAACCCGCCACCCAGATCGTGATCATGTCGCCCACCGGGCGGTATGCCGGCAGCCTGCCATCCACCGCCACGGCGGCGGAGGTGACGGCACGCATGACGGAACTCATGAACGCACCGGGCAAGCACTGAAACAGCAGGACCGCGCATGAAGGCACCATGGCAGGCATCCGGCGCGGCCCTGTTCCTTCTGCTGGGGGCGGGAGTGCATGGCCTGCCTGCCCGCGCGGCTGACGGTACACAAGGCAGTCCCCACCGGGGGGGCACATTGCGGCTGACGGCGGTCACGTCCGCCGGTACGCTGGACCCGCAGGTCAATTACACCAGCCAGTACATGCAGCTTGTGGCTGTCATGTATGACGGCCTGCTGACCTATCCCAAGCTGGAAGGCCCGGCCGGGGCACAGGTGGTGCCCGATCTGGCGCAGTCCATGCCCGAACGGCTGGATGATGGGCGCACATGGGTGTTTACCCTGCGCGACGGCATCCGTTTTTCCGATGGAACCCCACTCACCGTGGCGGATGTCGCGGCGTCGTTTCGGCGGCTGTTCCGCGTGGGTTCCCCAACGGCGGGGTCGTTTTACGGGGGCATCCGTGGGGCGGATGACTGCCTGCGCGATCCGGCGCACTGCACGCTGGATGGTGGCGTGGAGACGGACGTGGCCACGCGGCGCATCACCATTCACCTGATCGCGCCGGATTCCGAATTCCCACAAAAAATCGCGTTCGGGCATGCGGTGATCCTGCCCGCCAGTACGCCCGCGCATGACCTTGGCAACGTGGCGGCCCCCGGGACCGGGCCATACCGCATCGTGTCCTCCATCCCCGACCGGGGCATGCGGCTGGAACGCAATCCCTACTTTCATGAATGGAGCGACGCCGCCCAGCCCGACGGGTATGTCGATGCCATACAGTATGACTATGGCCTGTCGGAGGAGGATGCCGTCACGGCTGTGGAGCGGGGACAGTACGACTGGATGGCGGGACTGAAGCCACTGGACCGGCTGGGGGAAATTGGCGGGCGGTATACGGCGCAGGTCCATGTCTATCCGTTGTATGGGCTTATGTTCCTGCCCATGAACGTCAATATCCCGCCCTTTAGCGACATCCGCGCAAGAAAGGCGGTCAATTACGCGCTCGATCGCCGCGCCATGACCATCCTGTATGGCGGATCGGGTATTGCAGCCCCACTGTGCCGCATGGTGCCGCCCGGCCTGTTGCCCGGTGACGGGCAATGCGCATGGACCGAAGGGGCCGATCCCGACCATCCGGCCCCGCGCTGGACCCGTCCCGACATGACGCGTGCCCGCCAGCTTGTGCATGACAGCGGGACAGCGGGGCAGGACGTGACCCTGATCGTGCCAGCCACCGCCATGGGAACCAGTATGGGCACCTATCTGCGCGACATGTTGCAGGATATTGGCTACCACGCGCGGCTGCATCCACTTTCGGCAGCCATGGAAATGTCCTATGCGCAGAACAGCGCCAACCATGTCCAGATCAGCCTTATGGGGTGGTATGCGGATTATGTGTCGCCATCCAATTTTGTCGATACGCTGTTCGACTGCGACAATTTCCATCCCGGATCCGACAGTTCGATCAATGTGTCGGGCCTGTGTGATCCGGGTATGCAGGAACTGGTGGCGCGCATTCGCAACGAACACGACCCACAGGTGATGCAGGATCTGTGGCGCAGGGTGGATGACCGGATTACCCGCCTGGCCCCCGCGGCCCCCATGATCAGCATAAGCTATGTTGATCTGGTGTCGCCCCGTTTGGGGAATTATTTTTCCACACGGCTGTACCACATGACGTTTTCACGGGTGTGGGTGCAGTAAGGGCGTGTTGATAATGAACTGATAAAGGTTTTTGGGTATCGCCTTTTTTCAAAAAGGCGATGTTTCCTGAAACTACTACATGACGGCCCGATGTGTCCCTGGCGCAGGCGTTTCAGGCATCCCCCGGCAATGGCAGCAGGCATTAAAAAACCCCGCCGGAAGACCCGGCGGGGCGGATACGGGGAGGGGGCCCGGATCAGAGCATGGACTTCGCGCGGGCTTCAACCTTCGCGCAGGCCTGCTTGCGGATGTCGGCCGATGCGTCTTCCAGCGAGATCGGCGCCTTGCCGCCCACCTTCAGCAGACCGGTGGAACCGTCAGCATAGGACATGTTGCCCTTCTGGTTGGACGGCACGTCGTTGGTCTTCTTGTTCAGCGCCGCCAGGACCGGCCATGCTTCGGACGAGTTCAGGTAGTTGGACTGGATGCAGTAATTCAGGATACCGCCCAGATCGGCAGGCTTGGCTGAAGCCACGGCCGAATACACCGTGTCGGCCGACAGGGAACCGGGCTTGATCGCCTCGACCTGGTTTGCAACGCCGGCCCCGGTCGGCGGCGAGATTTCGGCGGCATGGGCCGCAAGCGGCGCGACTGCCAGAATTGTGGCAAATGCACCGGCAGACAGAACGCGACTGAACGACACCATATTGATTTTCCTTACATTGTTTGTCGGGCGGAACAGGGCTGACCGTCCCGCCATTTGTAAATCTGTGTGTCAGACATAACACGATGCGGCAGTCCGGTACCCGTGTGGCTGATATGTCTGGCATTCGGCTTTTCGATATATGGTCCCCTTGTCTGTTCAGGCCCGCGTTCCATAACCCCCTGTTGTCCGGTGGTATTTCGCTTTTCTGCGTGGCGGGTGCGGCGCGGGGTCGTGACGGATGCCGGTCGTCAAGAAGTCGTGATGATTCTTAAGACTGTTCCCCATTGCCCCCCAGACCCCCATCCATGCGCAATGGACATTGAGTCCGCCCCGACTTCGTGGGAATGCTTGGCTGACAGTCTTGGCCCTAACCCTGTGCACGGGATCAACATGCAGCATTTGCGCCTTCTTCTGAAAGATGTCTGGTATCTTACCCGCCCCTATTTCACGTCCGAGGACAGGAAATGGGCATGGGGCCTGCTGGTGGCGGTACTGGTGCTGACCTTTTCCATCGTGGGGCTGGACCTGCTGCAGTCATTTTCGCGCAATGCCTATTACACGGCGCTGCAGCAGCATGATGCCAGGACCTTCCTGCGCGGCCTGTTCTGGTATGTGCATAATGACCAGGGCCTTGTGCTGGGGTTCTTCATCGTAACCATTCCCATGGTGCTGTGCAGTATCTATGCCACCTACCTGCAGCAGATGCTGGGCCTGCGCTGGCGGCGGTGGCTGACCCAGCGCATGACGCGGCAGTGGATGGAAAACCAGACCTATTTCCGCATCGCCATCACCACGTCCGGGTTGGAGGCCGGGGCCGACAATCCCGATCAGCGCATACAGGAAGACCTGAACAGCTTTGTCACCGATACGCTGACGCAGTTCATCAACCTGCTGTCCAATATCGTGACGCTGCTCAGTTATGTCGGCCTGCTGTGGGCGCTGTCCGGCCCGCTGGAGGTACTGGGCATTTCCATACCCGGTTACTTCTTCTGGGCCGCGCTGATCTATTCCGTGCTGGCGACGTGGGTCACGCACCTTGCGGGGCGCAGGCTGGCGGGGCTGCAGTTTTTCCAGCAGCGCGCCGAAGCCGACTTCCGCTACAGTCTTGTCCATGTCCGCAACAATGCCGAAGGGATTGCCCTGTACCGGGGCGAGGGAGAAGAACAGGCCGGGCTGAACCGGTCGTTTTCGCAGGTATACGGCAATTTCCTTACCATCATGCGCCGGACCAAATGGCTGGGGCTGCTGACGACGGGGCTGGAGGTCGTGTCGGGCAACTTCGCGATGCTGATCGGTTCGATCCGCTATTTCGCGGGCAAGATGACGTTCGGCACGCTCATGCAGCTTGTCATGGCGTTTTCGCGCGTGCAGGGCGCGCTGGGGTGGCTGTCCACATCCTATGCCTCGCTGACGACATGGCATGCGGAGGTCGCGCGTCTGGCCACTTTCCAGCGTGTGATGGACCGCGCGCAGGCCATGCGTGACGAGGTCACGGTGGTGTCCGCCCCGTCCACCGCGAACCTGCAGGTCAGTGGACTGGATGTCTTCCGGCCCGACGGCGCGCCACTGCTGCGCAATGTCGATTTCACGCTGGAACATGGGCAGATGACGGTGGTGACCGGGCCGTCAGGCACCGGCAAATCCACGCTGTTCCGCGTGCTGGCGGGGATATGGCCGTTCGCCACCGGCACCATTACGCAGCCGGACGTGGCGATGATGTTCGTGCCCCAGCGGCCCTACGTGCCCACCGGCACGCTGCACCGGGCCGTGACCTATCCTGCCGGGGTGGAGGCCTACGCGGAAGCGGATGTGATCCATGCCCTGCAGCAGGTCGGACTGGGCGCCCTTGCGCCACGGATCGAAAGCGAGGAGGCATGGGGCCAGATCCTGTCCCCCGGTGAACTCCAGCGTCTGGCTTTCGCGCGTATCCTGCTGGCGCGGCCGGGCTGGGTGTTCCTTGATGAATCAACATCCAACCTTGATGCGGAATCGGAAGCGGCGCTGTACGCGCTGCTTCGTCAGGCGTGTCCGGACATGACGGTTGTCTCCATCACGCATCGGGAAACGGTGGTGGCGATGCACGTCAACCGCGTGGACCTGTCCCCCTTTGCTGTGCCGGCAGCACCCGCGGGCAGCGGCGGAACCGTCAGCGCGCTTTCTGCATCGCCGCAACCATAAGATCGGTATTGTGCCGCATCATGGTGATGTAGTCGGGTGCGGGACCACCGGGGGGGGACAGTGCTTCGGCATACAGTTCCCCGCCGGGACGCGCATCCGTCGCGCGTGCCACCTGCTGGACCATGCGGGGATCGGTTGCGTTTTCCAGGAAGTAGGTGGTCACACCCGTCTGGCGGATCTGCTGGATCAGGCTGGCGACATCCCCGGCCGAGGCTTCCGTCTCGGTTGACAGACCCTGCGGGGCCATGAACGTCAGGCCATAGGCGCGCCCGAAATAGCCAAAGGCGTCATGGCTGGTCAGAATACGCCGATGATCGGCCGGAATGGTGGCGATGCGTTCGCGGATGTCATGGTCCAGCGTACGCAGCTGCGTGACATAGGTGGCGGCGGACGCGCGGAAGCTGTCGGCATCCGCCGGGTCGATGGCGATCAGCGCATCACGGATGTTGTTGGTCCAGATGATGACGTTGGACACGCTGTTCCACACATGCGGGTCCGCTTCGGCCTGGTGCCTGCCCGGCGGGGTATAGAGGCTGATCCCGTTGGATACGATAACGGGCGTGCCATGGTACCCCGCCGCATGCGCAAGGCGGCTGAACCATGTTTCCAGTCCTTCGCCACTCATGAACACGATATCGGCCTGCCGCAGTTGACGGGCGTCGTCGGGGGACGGTTCGAATTCATGCGGGTCGCCATCGGGCGGCACCAGTGACGTGACATGCACATGCGTGCCGCCGACATGGGCCACGACATCGGCCAGAACGGTAAAACTGGCGACCGCCTGAACCGTATGGGACGCAGGCGCCGCATGGGCAGGCATGATGGACAGGACTCCGCAGAGGCCCAGCAGGCAGGACAGGCGGCGCATGGGCACGAACTCCATATAACTGTTAAAAAACAAAATGTTCCGGATGCCGTCTTTTTCAGAAAGGCGGCGTACATGACATGCGGGTGCTCGTATGACCGGCTGGCCATCCTGTGGATCGGCCACTGAACCTGTCCGCAGACAATCAGGAATGGGTCGCGCGCAGGCCTGCGGGCGACATGACAAGCGAGAGGACATACAGCACGCTGCACGTCAGGATGATCGATGGTCCCGCCGCCAGGCGGAAATGATAGGACACCAGCAGTCCGATCAGCCCCGCCACCATACCCGTCAGGGCGGACAGCGCCATCATGGGCAGTAGCCGGCGCGTCCACAGGCGTGCGGTCGCGGCGGGCACCATCATCATGCCTACCGACATAAGCGTGCCCAGCGCCTCGAACCCCGCCACAAGGTTGATGACGACCAGAAACAGGAACGCCATGTGGTACAGCCCGCCCTGTCCGCCGGTCATGCGCATGAAACCGGGATCGACACATTCCATGACCAGCGGCCGCCAGATAATGGACAGCAGGGCAATGGTGAGCGTCGTGATGCCGCCCATCAGGTACAGCGCCGGTGCGTCAATGCCCAGTATGGTACCGAACAGCACATGCAGCAGGTCGATATTCGACCCGCGCGCGGAGACGATCAGTACGCCCAGCGCCAGAGAAGTCAGGTAGAAACTGGCGAAACTGGCATCTTCGGCAAGCTGGGTGCGTCTGCTGACCAGACCGGCCAGCAGGGCCACGCCCAACCCCGCCACGATACCGCCCAGCCCCATGGCAGTCAGCGACAGGCCACCCGCCAGCAGGAACCCGATGGCGGCCCCCGGCAGGATCGCGTGGCTCATCGCGTCGCCAATCAGGCTCATCCGCCGCAACTGCAGCATGACGCCAACCGGCCCCGCCCCCATGCCAAGGGTCACGGACGCCACCAGCGCGCGGCGCATGAAGCCGAACGACGCAAAGGGGTCCCATAACGTGGACAGGATGCTCATGCCTGCATTCCCGTTTCCGGCCACGGATCCCGTGCCCCGCCATAGGCGCGCTGCAGGGTGACCGGTGTCAGGATGTCGGGCGTCCGGCCCCATGTCGCTCGCCCGGCGTGAAGCAGCACGACATCGGGAAAGCAGGTGCGGATCTGGTGAATGTCATGCAGCACGGCAATGATGGTGCGGCCCTGCGCATGCCATTCACAGACCAGCGCCAGCAGGTCCTGCGTCGTGGGCGTATCCAGCGCGGTAAAGGGTTCGTCCAGCACGATGACCTGCGCATCGGTCATGAGCAGCCGGGCAAAAAGCAGGCGTTGGAACTGGCCTGCGGACAGGGCCGAGATCATGCGCTCCGCCTGGCCTTCAAGGTTGACGCGCCGCAGGGCCGCCGCCGCGCGCAGGCGTACCGTCCGGTCCGCCCGGCCAAAGGCTCCGGTCTGTCGCCATGCCCCGCCCAGGACCATGTCGGTCACGCTTATGGGAAAGTTCCGGTCGATGATACGGGCCTGCGGCAGGTAGCCAAAGTCACGCGGGCCAAGGCCACCGCGCGTGATCGTTCCCTGCGCCAGTGGCAGTTCGCCCATTATGACACGCAGCAGCGTGGACTTGCCGGTACCGTTGGCGCCGGCAATGGCTGTCATGCTGCCGGGACTGAAGCTGCCGCTGACATGCTGCCAGACCGGCTGGCCGCCCATCGTGGCGGCGGCATCTTCCAGCCGGATCGCACCATGGGTCATGGCGCCGCCACGGCCCATGCGATCAGTGCCCACAATACCGCGCATGGCAGGGTCATGCACGCCAGGCGCTGCCACCATGCGCGCGCCATCCATGTCAGTGGCAGCGGGGAAGGGGGAACAGCGGGGGCGGGATGCTGCATGGCTGTCCGTCTGCCTTGGTCCGGGTGCAATGTGGAAACAGGGGGGGAAAGCGGCATGGGGACGACCAGAGTGTTATAATATAACATATTCTTATAGCATGGACTTGCCGACCGTCAAGGGAAGGCGGCATGGTGCCACCCCGACATCATGAACAGGCTGGTCCGGACAGGTGACGTTTCATACATGGCTGCTGTTTGCGGCCACCGCCTTTGTATTATCTGCAATGCCGGGACCGAACATGATGCACGTCATGTCCACCAGCATCCGGTATGGGGTGCCGCGCAGTGTCGGGGTCATGGCGGGGTGCATGCTGGCGATCGTGCTGGTGGTCAGTGCATCGCTGGCAGGCATGGCGGGGGTGCTGGCGGCCTCGCCACGTCTGTTTGCGGTATTGCGGGTGATCGGGGCCGCGTATCTGGTGTTCCTGGGCGTGCGGGTATGGCGCGCGCGGGACGGGGCGGGCGATGACGGGGTGGATATGGCCACGTTGCCGCCTGTCGCCATGCGGGACCTGTTCCGTGACGGGTTCCTGACCGGGATCAGCAATCCCAAGCTGCTGCTGTTCGCCGCGGCCTTCCTGCCGCAGTTTGTCAATCCTGCCGCCGCGCGCATGCCGCAATATATCATTCTGGTTGTGACCTTCGCGGCGGTGGAGGTGTTCTGGTACGGGATTTATGCCGGTGGTGGGCGCGTCCTGTCCGCATGGCTGCGCACGCCGGTGGTGCGGCGGGTTTTTTCCATCGTGACCGGGCTTGTGTTCATGGGGTTCGGGGCCATGCTGCTGCTGACGCGCATGTAGGAGGGGCAGTGGCCAGCAGGTAGCCCTCGCTACCCCGCGCACCCGCTTGTGATGCCGGGCGGGGGCGCGAAAGCCCGGCGGTGTGCCCATATTCCCTTCAACCATAAAGGGAAGGAACGCCAGCATGACCGAACCCACGATCAGGGACTGTCCCATCGGCCTTGATGCCACCGGCACACGGCGCGAGAAGGATTCGATGGGGGAAATCGATGTTCCCGCAAACCATTACTGGGGCGCGCAGACACAGCGCAGCCTTGTGCATTTTTCGATCGGGCGGGACCATATGCCCATCGAGGTCTGCCACGCCTACGGCATCGTCAAGAAAGCGGCGGCGCAGGTCAATGCGGCCGACGGGCGCATGCCGCAATGGAAGGCTGACGTCATAAGCCGCGTTGCGGATGAGGTGATCGCGGGCAGGCTGGATTCCGAATTCCCGCTTTTTGTCTGGCAGACCGGATCGGGCACCCAGACGAACATGAACGTGAACGAGGTCATCGCCAACCGCGCCATCCAGCTTCTGGGCGGGACCGTCGGGTCCAAGACCCCCGTACACCCCAATGATGATGTCAACATGGGGCAGTCGAGCAACGATTCCTTTCCCACCGCCATGCATGTCGCAACCCTGCTGGAAATCGACAGCCGCCTGCTGCCGCGCGTGCGTGAATTGATCGAAAGCCTGCGCACGAAGGCCGAGGAATGGATGCAGGTGGTCAAGATTGGCCGTACCCACCTGCAGGACGCTGTGCCACTGACGGTGGGGCAGGAATGGTCCGGCTGGGCGCAGCAGCTTGAAGATGCGCTGGAAGCGGTCGAGGCCGCGCGCCCCGGCCTGCTGCAGCTTGCGGCGGGCGGGACGGCGGTGGGCACCGGCCTGAACGCCCCGCCGGGCTTCAGCCGTGCCATTGCCGGACGCATTGCCGCGCTGACCGACAGGCCGTTTGTCACCGCGCCCAATAAATTCGCGGCCCTTGGCGGGCTGGACGCCATGGTACGGGCATCCGCCGGCCTGCGCGGGGTGGCGGTCACGCTGCTTAAGATCGCCAATGACATGCGCCTCCTCGGGTCCGGGCCGCGCTGTGGTCTGGGCGAACTGCGCCTGCCGGAAAATGAACCGGGGTCTTCCATCATGCCGGGCAAGGTCAATCCGACCCAGTGTGAGGCCATGGTCATGATCTGCACGCAGGTGCTGGGTAATGATGCCACCGTGGCCTTCGCAGGCAGCCAGGGGCAGCTTGACCTGAACGTGATGCGCCCGGTCATTGTGGCCAATGTGCTGCATGCCATCCGGATCCTTGCCGATGGCTGTCATAATTTCCGGGTCTTTTCGGTCGAGGGCACGAAGCTGAACCGCAAGCGCATTGATGCTTATGTAGCGGGTTCGGTCATGCTGGTCACAGCACTCAGCCCCGAAATCGGGTATGACCGGGCGTCCGCCATCGCCCATCAGGCCATGGAGCATGACATCAGCCTGCGGGAGGCCGCCCTTGCCTCGGGCTTTGTGGATGAAGTGACGTTTGACCGTCTTGTCCGCCCGCTGGACATGGTGGGCAAGGGCGTGGGTGGAGCCTGATGCCTGAAAGCAGATAAAAGTATTTAACGAAGCTTTTTTTCAAAAAGCTTCGTTAAACGCCGCCTTTTTAAAAAAAGGCGGCACCCGGAAACTTGAGATCTAAGAGGGCGCGGCCCCCTGCGTGTTCACCTGCAGGGTAAACAGCGCATCGCCCGCGCACATGAACAGCACATCCCGCTTTGGGCCGCCGAATGTCAGATTCGATACCCCGCGCGGCAGGCGCAGTCGCCCGATCATGTGGCCGTGGGGGTTGTACACCACAACACCACATAGCCCCAGCGGCCCGTTGGCCCCGCACCACAGGTTGCCGAAAATATCGGTGCGCATGCCGTCGGGAATCATCTGGTGGCCATTGAGCATCATGTCGGCGAAGGGGCGCAGGTTGCGCACGTCGCCGCCCACCACGTCACCTGCATGGATATGCTGGTCACCGCCATGACCGTCCTGTCCCGGTCCGGGGCCATCGGAAATGACATAGACGATCTTTCCATCAGGTGAGAACGCAATTCCGTTCGGGTCCGGCAACTGCTGCTGTGTCAGGACGGCGCGGACATCGCCGGTGGCCGGGTCCACGCGGAAGACATGGTCTTCCTGCCGCCTGTGTCCGCCAAACTGGGTCACGACTTCCCCATCCAGCGTCCAGCGTTCGATCCCGTTGCGGTTGGCGGGTGCACCGGGGGCGTCGGGGTGGCCTTCCACGATCGTGTCGCCATAACCGGGATCGGTAAACCAGACACTGCCATCGGGGTGGACCGCCACGTCATTGGGGGAGTTCAGAGGTGCGCCGCCGTAACTGTCGGCCAGTACGCGGCATGACCCGTCATGTTCCCACCGGACCACGCGGCGCATGCCGTGTTCGCAACTGACCAGACGGCCCTCATTATCAAAGGCATTGCCGTTGCTGTTGTAGGAATAGTCGCGGAAGACCGAAACCGCACCATTTTCCCACAGGTAGCGGTACTGCTGGGCACGGATCGTATCACTCAGCAGCAGGAAGCGTCCTTCGCTGTTCCATGCCGGGCCTTCCAGCCATCCGCCGCCACGCCATGCCAGTTTCAGGCCGGCATTGGCGTAGGCCAGATTACCGAAGCCGGGATCAAGTACCAGTATGTCCGGGTCCGGCAACGGCGTGACCGGTGCATCCGCCCCCCATTGCCGGGGCGGGGTGGAGATCACGCTTGCCGGTTGCGGCAGGTTGTCCGCAGCCATCGCGCGGGTGGACAGGCCACCTGCCCATAACCCGCCCGTAACCAGCCCCCCGGCCAGCAGGGCGCGCCGGGTGGGTGGGAACGGACGGGTGACTGGTGGCATGGAACGCGCCTTTCTGCTGTGGGACCAATCCTCCCGTTCAGGCCGGGGGGCAGGGCAGTCAGTTCAGTTTTCGATATTCTGCAGCACTTCAAACCCCTCGAACACCGGGGGGCCGGCCATGAGCGGCTTGCGGTTGCCCGCATGGGCGTGGGCGGCGCGGAACTGTTCCGACTGCGTCCAGCCGACAAAGGCTTCATACGATTCCCATACGGTGTGCGAGGCATAGAGGATGTAATCCTCATGCGTGGGGCCCTTGAGGAACTGAAAACTGACAAAGCCGGGCACGGTACGCAGGTGGACTTCACGCCCCAGCCAGCGTTCACGGAATTCCTGCTCGTTTTCTGGCGGGATACGGAAACGGTTCATGGCAATGTACATGGTGTGCTTCTCCTGTTCTGTCGTCCGGTGGCCCCTAGCGACCGCCGGATACCGTCATCACGCTGCCTGTCATATACGATGATGCGGGAGAAAGGAGAAAGGCCACCGCCTGCGCGATTTCGTCCACATGCCCCACCCGTCCCATGGGGACGACAGTTTCCGCCAGTTTCGCGGTTTCGGGCGGCACCATGTCGGTTGCGGTCAGGCCGGGGGCGACAGCGTTGACGCGTATGCCTTCCCGCGCGACTTCATTGGCCAGGCCACGGGTAAAGGTCTCGACCGCTGCCTTGCTTGCGGCATAGGGAACCAGCCCCGGCAGCCCACCCAGACGCGCCGCGACGGAGGACAGGTTCACGATTACGCCGCCCTTTCCGCCATGGCGGGTGGACATGCGCCGCACGGCCTCGCCCGATGCCAGCATGGTGGCGCGGATATTGATGTTGAACAGGGTATCCAGTGTTTCGGCGGTCTGTTCATCAACCCGCACCTTCGTGCCGGTAATGCCTGCATTGTTGACCAGCCCCGTCAGCGGCCCGAGATCGGCTGCCTGTTCAAACAGGGTGCGGATTTCTTCAGGCTTCGATATGTCGGCCCGGATCGCCAGTGCCCGCCCGCCGTGGGCCGTGATGGTGCGGGCCAGTTCTTCCGCCGGGGCGGCGTTGGCGGCGTAATTGATGGCGACGGCATGGCCTTCACGTGCCAGCAGGCTGCTTATGGCATGGCCGATGCCCCGGCTGCCCCCTGTTACGATCACGACGCCGGGTGATGGCGCGGGGGTGGAATTGACGCTGTTCATGAACCCGTCCTGCCTGCTGTGCTGATATCAGATGAGACGATCATAGGCCCGCGGGCGGGCATGCAAACAGGAAAACATGCCGACCCGCAGGCCATGGGCGTATATCAGCCATCCAGCCGCGACAGGTGCGGCAGCAGGTCGGACAGGCCCTTGATGGTGGCGTTGTGGGACAGTCCCGTCTCGGCAGAGAAGCGGTCGATGACCGGGGCGGGAATCAGCCGGGTCACCACATCTTCCCCAACCGGGATATTGGTCGGATGGTTTTCCCATTGCGTGACCTGCGCCTCCAGCCCCGCCCTGCGGGCGCGGTCATGCAGGTCGCGCCGTCCGGGGCTACCGGCATCACCCATATAGGCGATGACCGCGCTCATCAGGCCGGATGTATCGGTGCGCGCGCCTGTCAGCACATCCGCAACCTTGTCTGCTGTCTGTCCGATCTGGTCCGTTGCTGCTTTGGCCATGGGTTGGCTCCTTCAATAATCAGTGGGCAGGGATATGAAGCCAACGTAGGCAGGGGCGGATGTGTCCCATCACGGATTTATGAAGAAAAGGCGTGAATTCCCGCGGGAACTTTTTGCAGCCTGCATCTGCATCGTTCCATGATGGCAGCACTGCATGGATGTGTCTTGACTCAGGCGGCAAACTGCAATGCGCTGGATGATATAACAAAAATTGCCATGTCATTATCTGAAGGGAGACAGCCAGATGCAATGCATTCCCGCCGTGTGGCGTTATGGGGCGCACGGCCTGATCTGGACATTCCATTTTACCATGGCCGTCGTACTGGTCAGTGCCAGCGCGCATGCCGCAGGACGTGAGGACCAGGCCAGCGCCTGCAAGGGCGATGTCTTCCGGCTGTGCTTTCTTGACATTCCGAACGAAAAACTGATGACGGAATGCCTGGAAAGCAAGCTTGATCAGCTTTCCCCCAAATGCCGCGCCATGTTCGAAGATGACGAGGCACAGGACGCCGAACACAGGCAGGAAGATGCGGCAGTTGCCCGGGAAGTCGCGCCCACGCACTGACCACGCATTTGACGGGTCGGGTGATTGTGTCCACACAGGACCGTAATGATGACGCTCCCAGCCCACCGGAAAACCGTGACCCTTCCCGATCGTGCCCCGACCATCATGTGGTTTCGTGATGACCTGCGCCTTATGGATAATCCCGCCCTGTGTGATGCCGCCGCACGCGGGCCGGTCATATGCCTGTATATCCACGACCCGGCCTTTCCGCTGGGCGGTGCGGAAAAATGGTGGCTGCACGGGGCGCTGACGGCGCTGGACCATGACCTGGGCGCATGTGGTGGCCGGCTTTGGATCATGGCCGGGGACTCGCGGGAAAACCTGTCCTGGTTGGTTGGCCAGACCGGGGCGGAGGCTGTGGTGTGGAACCGGCGTTATGGCCCTCATGCCCGGCAGGTGGATGCGGACATAAAGGCGGCATTGAAGGCGCGCGGAATCGACGCATGCAGCCATCCCGGCAACATGCTGCATGAACCGTGGCAGGTCCGCACGAAGCAGGGCACACCTTTTCGCGTCTTCACGCCCTGGTGGCGTGCCGTGCAGGCCATGGGGGCGCCCCTGCCCCCGCTGCCTGCGCCCGTCCGGACCACCTTCGCGCCAGTCCCGCCCGCGGTTGCGGACCGGCTTGTGGCGGTTCCGGACCTTGCCCTTCTGCCTGTGCGGACTGACTGGGCAGGAGGATTGCGCGGGCAATGGCAACCGGGGGAGGCGGCGGCCCATGCCCGTCTGGATTCCTTTGTTGCGGAACAGGTTCATGGCTATGCCACGCGGCGTGAACTGCCCGCGCAACCTGCCACATCGGGACTGTCGCCCTATCTGCGCTTTGGTCATGTATCCGCCCGGCAGATCTGGCACGCGGTGGATGCGACAGGACAGGGAGATCAGGATACCGCCTGTTTCCTGAGTGAAGTGGGATGGCGGGATTTCGCGCAGTCCACCCTGTTTGACTTTCCCGATCTGGGCACGACCAATCTGCGCAGTGAATTCAACAGCATGCCATGGCGGCATGATCCGGCGGCGCTGCGGGCGTGGCAGGCAGGGAAAACCGGCTATCCCATTATTGACGCGGGCATGCGTGAGCTATGGCATACGGGCTGGATGCATAATCGCGTGCGGATGATTGTTGCGTCATTCCTGACCAAGCATCTGCTGACTGACTGGCGCGCAGGTGCTGCGTGGTTTGCCGATACGCTGGTGGATGCGGATGCCGCCAGCAATCCCTTCAACTGGCAATGGGTGGCCGGGTGCGGGCTGGATGCCGCCCCCTATTTTCGCATATTCAACCCGGTATCGCAGGGGGAGAAATTCGATCCCGCTGGGGAGTATGTACGGAAATGGGTGCCTGAAATCGCCCGTCTGCCCGATAAATACATCCATGCGCCATGGAAGGCCGGGTCTGTTGCCCCTGCCGGATATCCCCCGCCCATCGTGGATCTGGCAGGTGGGCGTGCGCGTGCCCTTGCGGCTTGGAAATCACTATAAGACTTTGAAATAAGTCGTATTTTCAGAAAAGTGGACAGATTTTACGTTGGGTGTTAAGAAGCTTGCCTAAAATGGGAAGTAAATTCTATTATTGTAAACATTATTTAAAATATAAATAAAGGAATTCAAACGCATTCTGGATGTTTTTTTCGGTCATTGGAATGCGGAATAAAGAATTTGTTTCTGTAAAAAAACGTAATTTCAGGTGCTTTTTTTAATCATGTTCCTCAGATGGAACATGTATATGTAACAGGGGACGACACTACATGGGCAGGCGGTCCGGTTCTGCAACAGCCATTTCGTACAGTGGAGGACGTCTCGCCTGTAGCGGCGGGCACTTCGATATGGATATGATCCGCCGCGCCGTTGCCCGCTCCCGCAGTGGCTGCAGGCATATATCCGTGATTTCCCTGCAGTCGATCCTGGCCTGTTCCGGTGCGTGGATCAGCCTGTGCCTGCATGAACTGCATGACTGGAACCAGGGAATTTTTGGTATTGATGGCGGGACGATCGCCATCACCCCGTCCCGGTCGGATGGTGCCACCATCCTGCCGGTTGAGGTACGACGGGGCGGTGGCAGCCTGATATTCAGTGCAGCGGAAAAAACGGATGGCCTGCTGCTGGTGCACCTGACACGCATGCATGACGTCCATGCCTGCGTGCAATTGGTGTTTCAGGGCTGTGCGCGCCAGTTTGCCTGTTACGATCCCATGACCGATATGACCCTTGTTGGCCTTATGCCAAAGCAGGAAAAGCCCGATGGCTGGGTGGCGGTGCGTCTGGAGGGGAATCCGTGGCATATCGATCATTCCGCCGCGACGGGGGAACCACGTCCGCCTGTCCCAATGCGGGAATGGCAGGCTGCCGGACAGGATGCGATTATCCTGCGCCTGCCTGCATAAGGACGAATTACGAACAAATCACGAAAAAGGGAAGACTCTGTATTTCAAAGGCTGGAGTCCGAAAAAGCCAACAGACTTATCCACAGGTTTTCAAGGCCAATTCAGGCTTGCGACTCTGGGTTCGTGTTGCGGGAAAGAGACAATAAATGGCTATTTTCCGCCATAAGAGCGATTCAGCCGCTTTCTTTTCTGGTGACTTTGTGCTGGTGCCTATCGGACTCGAGGCGAGTCTGGCAAAAAAAATCCACACCTGACCGGTCCGTTCATACGCCTGTGCATCAGGCGTCCATATCATGCTCCCCATGGGGTGGGGTCAGGGATATGCCGGGGCCGTGAGTGTCAAACTGGTCAAGGATTTCCACAGGGAATTTTTCGCTGCAGACCATGTCGAATCGGTTATGCAGCGATCTCCGGATCCAGACCTCGAACGGCGTGGAACAACGGCGTTCATATGGCTGTCCGGGTTCATGTGATTCTGACATGGAGTGTCTCCCTGCCTGCCCAAGGTGTCATGCGGGGGGAAACGGTCATGGTGCCATGACAGTTGCCATGCATTTCCTTCCCCCCACATGTTCATGCATGAACGGTCAGCCCGCCATGTGATCCAGCAGCGGGATGCCGGTGGCCTGTGACATATGCTGGCAATACGCCCGGACCGGCGCGGGCCAGTCGAGTCCCGCCACCAGCGTCAGGCTGCGCAGGTGGGCAAACAGGTGAATGTCATCGGTGGACAGGGTGCCGTTTACTGCCTGGGGGGATTTGATCAGACTGGCAAGCTGGTCAAGGGCCGTGTTCGTGCTGGTCCGTAATGTGTCACTTTCGGCCAGGCAGGTGCCGAACGGGCCGATCATCGCCTCCTTGTTCTCGATAAAATACAGGCGCGCGCCCGTCGTCGCGAATTCCGCAAATGGGGCGGCGGCGAAACGCGGCAGGATCAGGCGGATATAGGCCTGTTGTCCATCGCGCATCCACTGGCCTATTCCCGGTCGCGTCGGACCGGTCAGCACGGGGTGGCCATCCATGGCGTCGACATGGGCGATGATGTCCATGCTTTCGCCCATGAAGCGGCCGTCATGTTCCAGTATAGGCACCATTTTCTGCCCGATCATCCGCATTGGTGTCTGCACGTCGTCGTTGAGCAGCACTACCTCGGTAACGGGCAGGTTTTTGAGCCCGAAGATCATGCGTGCCTTCACGCAGAAAGGACAGTGATCGTAGATGTAAAGCTTCATGAACGTCGCAGGGCCGCAAGCTTGCGATCGGTCGAGTACTGGCTGAGCGCATAGACCGACCAGATCGCGGCCGGAATCCATCCGATGACGGTCACCTGCAGGATCAGGCAGATGATGCCGGCAAAGGGACGTCCAATCGTAAAGAACTGCAGCCACGGCAGCAGCAGGGCAAGGACAAGCCGCATGATATCTCTCCATGTTCAGGCCCGAAGGGGCACACAGGTAAACCTAGCGTGGATCATCGTCCGGCACAGCCTGGATATGTGTGTGAAGCACTACGACATACGCCGTAGGCGGGGACGGGTTGCCCTGGCAGCACCTCTGGATCAATCCGTTGATCAGGGAAGAATAAAGGGTTCTGGATATCGTCTTGTTTAACAAAGGTTTCGTTTTCTGAAGCTTTTTGGGAAAAACTTTCTTCTGAAATTATGGACGGATTTCTGTGACACGGGTCATGCGTGGCTGACTGTTTACATGGTCGGGTAATAGCGTACGGCTGCGGCGTATCGTCCTTTTTTCCTGCAGGGAATGGCAGGCCGCAATGATGCTGTATGCCCTTTCTTTTGATACGGGTGCACGATAGAAACAGCACGATGGAAAATGCGTCGGATACACAATCGGCACCCGGTGGGCGCCGGAATTTCCTGGGGCTTGTTACCACCGCCACGGCCGCCGCCGGTGCGGGCGCATGCCTGTGGCCCTTCCTGCAGAGTCTGGCCCCGCGTGACAGTGCGGCAGCGCATTTGCCGGTTGACGTGGATATATCCGCCCTGCCGCCGGGACAGCAGATTGTCGTGACATGGCAGGGCAAACCAGTTTTCATTACCCATCGCACGCCCGAAGCCCTTGCCGCCCTGCAGGACGCTGCCCTGACCGGACGACTGCGCGATGGGCAGTCCAATGACCAGCAGCAGCCGCCCTATGCCCGCAACTGGCATCGTTCGCTGGACCCGCGTTATGGCGTGGTGGTGGGGATCTGTACCCATCTGGGCTGTGTTCCCGCCTATCGCCCCCTGCCCGAAGGACAGGGCAATACCTGGCCCGGCGGGTATGCCTGTCCCTGCCATGGGTCGAAATTCGATCTGGCGGGACGTGTGTTCCGTGGGGCGCCGGCACCGTATAACCTGCCGGTGCCCCCTTACAGCATGCCGTCACCAACCGTGATCCGGCTGGGTGAAAACCCTGCGGGGCAGGATTTTGATTTTGGTGGCATCCTGCAATTATAAGAAGTTTCTGGTGAAGTACTTTTAAAAAGCTTCAGGGAACGCTGCTTTTTTTGACAAAAATGGCAGCGCCCGGAAAATTCTATCTGTTTTCCGTCAAGCTGGTATTTTCAAATACGTCCTACCTTACGGGTTTCAGATGCAGGTCCATGGTATAGATCGCCACCGGCAGATGCAGGCGTGAAACCCCGTCGGGCTGGAATGTCGCGGTCCGGTTGAGCTGCACGGCGGGTATCCACAGGACACCATGGCTGTCGATCCACATGGCGTCGGCCCAGACCAGCCGCCTGTCATGGATCAGCGTGCTCGCCTTTCCCTGTGGCGTAATGCGCAGGATACCTAGCCTATCCACATCCGACACATACAGGTTGCCATTGCCGTCAATGGCTGTCCCGCCTGTCGTGGGCGTGTCGTAAAACAGGGTAACGGCATGGGACAGGTCGGATGCCGACAGGGCCGGGTTTTCCAGTGCTGCCGTGGGGGCGACCCACATGGGACCGGAACTGGGCTGGAAATAGAGTTTCTGCCCATCGGGGGAAACCTCCAGCTGGTCGGCATGGATCCGCACCTGCTGGCCATGGGCCATCAGCATGTGGCCTTCGGCATACATCGGGCGGTCATCTGTCGTGGATCGGTCATGCGCCAGTACCCGGCGCTGCGTCCCGTTGGACAGGTTGACCACCACCAGTGCGGGATCGCCCGCATCGGTTACGAAAATTGTATCCTTATGGAAACGGATGTCGTCCATGTAGCTGTGTGGCGTGCTGGCGGCGCGGAGCGGGATGGCATGCACCACGCTGCCGGTGTCCATATCAAACGCCAGCAGGCGAGCCGGGGCCCCCTTGGCGGGATTGGGCGGACCGCCCACGTTCGCATCCCCTGAATCCACAACCCATAACAGCCCGTCCGGGCCAATGCGCAGGGCGTTGACACGCACGAAGGGCTGCAGGTCCCCCTTTGTACCGTCGGGGTGGTTCCAGCGTGCATCGGGGAAGGCATGGGGCTGGCCGCTGGCATCGATTTCGGCAACGGTGGGACCGCTGCCACCCCCGCCCCAATAGGGGAAGGAAACGAAGGTGCGCCCGTTATCAGCCACTGCCACGGCATTCAGGACGCGGTCGGATGTCCATTGTACATGCAGTTGTTCATGCGCCCGTGCCGGACCGTGCCAAGTGGCGGCCGGGATGGCTAGAAGAACTGTCAGGAACACGCCCCGCAGGCGCTGCCGTATGGTCTGCATGGCGCCAGCATATCATTACGCGGGGTGATCGGTCATCACGGCTATGTGTCGGGGTCCCACATGCCATGGGTGGCATGCGGGACAGGCAGTCACGCTGCCGGTGCGGGGGCGGCCATCTGGCCCAGGGCGGCGCGCAGCTTGTTTTCGTTTTCCGGGGAAAGCGAGGTCTGCAGCACGCGGGCATGGCCCTTGAATTCACGCAGGTCGGCCAGCACCTTTTCGGGCTGGGACTTGCGCACCAGAATGAACAGCGCGGAGGTGTTGGCGGGAATGGTGGCACCTAGCGACTTGATGAAATTGTCATCAATGCCGTAGTCGGACATCTTGCCCGCGATCGCGCCTGCACCCGCGCCCACGATACTGCCCGCGACAAAGCCCGCCAGCGGGTTCAGGCACAGCAGCCCCACCAGTGCGCCCCAGAAACCACCGGAGAACAGGCCATACGACGCACCGACCTTTTCCAGGTTGACGCTTTGCTGCAGGTGCAGCTTGCCATCGGCGGTGCGGACGACAACAACTGCATCCTCCAGATCCAGCAGGTATTCCTTTTCCAGTTTCTTGCATTCGGTCAGGGCAGCCGTGGCTTCATCCTGACTGTCAAAACCGATAACGATCAGATCGGACATGGGGTACTCCGTTTCATGTATCCGCCACCGGCCCGTGGTGGTGGATGGTCGCCTTGATATTACATGGATATGGCCTTCATGCCGTGGCGGTTTTTAGGCATGGATGCCCCCGGTGGGGTGCAGGTCTGCCCCGGTTGCGCTGGCTGCCCGCGCTACCCATTTCCATCATGCGTGTCATTCGGGCGCGGTGGTGAACCGTCCCCCTGTCAATGTGTTGTCTGACCTGCAGGGTGTCACGCACCCGGTTATTGCAAGGAGAGGGAAGCCGATGCCCCGTTTCATGAATGATGACGACCGCCCCGATAATGCAGGCGAAGGCAAGCACGGCACCGCGCGCAGGCTGGCGGAAGCGGGATTGCGGGCAGAACGCGCGGGGGATCAGGCGCGCGCTGATGAACTGTTTGACGAAGCCGAACGGACAGACCCGGAAGCGTTGGAAAACGTGCTGATGGAAAATCCAGTCCCCCGCCGCCGCATATCAGGACGCGGGTTTGGCGATGACGCGGCGGTCGCACGTATGAGCCGCACGGTGGAACCGGATGCTGATGCCCCGTCACGTGCCGGGATCACGGATGAAGGCAGCGGTGCAGACTCCGAACGCCGGTAAATTCTGGAATACATGTCAGGAAATGAAGGTTTCCGGATGCCGCCTTTTTTCAGGAAGACGGTATTGCCCGAAGCGTCTTGCAAAAAGCTTCACCAGAAACGTTCCTGTCACGTCGTATGGCGTCGTCCTACAGTGACGGCCCCCACATGCCCACGACGAATATGATGGCGCCCAGCGCCAGCATGGCGATGTGGAACATGACCTGTCCCGGCATGGAATCGGGGCTTATGTGCAGGCCATGAAAGAACTGGACCACCACCAGCGTCAGCCCGACAACGCACAGGCCGATGCGGACAGGGCTGACCGATGTGGGCCATATCGGGTTTCTACGGTTCATTGTTACGTGTCTCCGGGCTTTGACGCCAGCATGCCATAAAACCCGGCGGCGCAGAAGCAGCACCTGCTTCGCGCAGGATTTGCCAGTCCCTGCGCCCATGCTATGCGCATGATAGGGCCGTGGAATGCGGCCAACAGGTGAACTGACAGGAAACAGATGCATCTTGACCGTTGTGCCGTGGCTGGTGGCCTTGCCGCCTCTGTCATGATGACCCTGCTGACGACGGTATCGGTGGATGCCCGCGCGCATCCCCACCATCACGGCACAGGTGCCGTGCACCATCATGCAACGCAGGCGGAAGCCCCTGCCGGGCCGCCCCTGCCGGACGGGCAGGTTTTCCTCCCGCCTCCTCCCGGCCCGGATACGGCGCAGCGCGCGGCCGATGCCAGTATTTTCGCCGCGACCCGCGTAATGGAAGGTACGCCGCGCTGGAAACTGGCGCAGGCGGATAATCGTGATACGCCCGCCCATATGGTCGCGGCCTTTTCATGTGCGGCGGGGTTTACCCTGCCGCCAGACCGCCTGCCTGAACTGGTTGGTCTTGTGACACGGATCGAACAGCGCCTGACACCGGCCGTCCATGCGCAGAAAATGCTGTGGAACCGCCCGCGCCCCTTTACCGAGGCGGAACTGCCGACCTGTATTCCGCCTCGCGCCAACCTGAAACAGGATCCGTCCTATCCGTCGCTTCATGCCACGCTGGGCTGGGTTACGGGGCTGATCCTATCCGATATCCTGCCTGACCGGACGGCATGGATCATGCAGCGCGCCAGGGTGTTTGGCGAAAGCCGGGTGGTGTGTGGCGTGCAGTGGCAGAGTGATGTGATGGCGGCGTGGTTGAATGGCGGCGTGCTGTATTCCGCCATGGAACAGGATGAAGGCTTCCGTCAGGAAATGGACGCGGCGCGTGCGGAAGTCACGGCGCTGCACCCGACCATGGCGGCACCGCCCGCAGCCGAATGCGCGGTTGAGGCGGATGCTGCCGCCCATCCGCCACAATAAAGGATTACCTGAGAAGAGTTTCTGGGTGCCGCCTTTTTTTAAAGGCGGCGTTTTCCGAAGCTTTTTGCAACAAGCTTCACCAGAAGCACCTTTCGGTTTTCCTGCCCCACATCCAATGGGTCAGGACAGGAAACCGATGCGCCGGGTTCCGTCCCGTCCCGCCGTTTCCGCCTTCAGGCGTTCCAGCAGGTCATCTGGCGTCGGGTCTTCATCCAGCAGGCGCGCGCGACGCAGCACCAGTGCAAAGTCCGATGGTACCAGCGTGCGGACATGGCGCAGGCCTGCTGGCGCGTCCTTTTCGAAAAAACGCCGGAAGGCATGGGCCGCCTGCGTTTCCGTCAGGTAGTCAAAGCGGGCGCGGAACAGGAACCGCCGCATGCTGGCCGGGTCCAGCTTTTCCACAAGGTTGGTGGTGCAGGCGAAGGGCAGGGGATGGTGTTCCATCCATGTCAGCATTTCATTGACCTGGCTGATTTCCCACGAGCGTTCCGCCGACCGGCGGTCGCCCAGCAGGCTATCTGCTTCGTCAATGATCAGGAAGGCCCCGCTGTCGCATGCTTCGGCGAAGGCGGCCGCGATCTGCTGTTCGCTCTGCCCGACATACTTGTCCAGCAGGTCGGATGCGCGTTTCTGCAGTACCGGCATGTCCATCCGTTCCGCCAGATGCCGGGCATATGCACTCTTGCCCGAACCCGGCGGTCCCGACAGCAGCAGCGAGACCGCACGCGGCGCGCCGGGACGGGCCAGCCGCGTGGTCAGGGCCTGCAGGTCACAGTCCGCGTTGATCAGGGTTGAATCGTAATCCGTGACATCCGGCTGTGACGGCATGGGCATCTGCCCGCCCGCTGCCGCACGGGCAATGCCGGTTGCGATCATGCTGGCCATGGCGGAATCGCCGCCCGCCAGATGGGTGGACCGCAGCGCATTGCGGAAAATCGCCGGGGCCGCCGGAATGGCGCGGGCCAGGTCGGCTGCGTCCGTGGGTGCCAGGGCGACCTTTTCCTCGCGCGCCATGTCCTGCCACAGCCGCGTGCGCACGCCGATTCCGGGCTGTCGGACCTCAATGCACAGCGCCATGCGCCGCGCGATCGCGGGGCCAAGGGTATCAAGGTCATTGGCCGTCCAGATGACGGGGGTGCCGCCCTGTTCCAGTAGCCGGTGGAAGAAGACGCGACTGTAGGATTGCGGCGGGTCGAACAGGCTGGCGGTGAACAGGTCTTCCGCCTCGTCAAACAGCAGGATGGAGTCTGTATTGCGCAGCAGCCGCGTGCTGCACCGCAGGTCGGCCAGCCGTTCGTGGCGCGATGGCTCATCGCCCGCGCTGTCAGCCTCGCCTACGGGGTACAGGGTGGCATTGATGTGCCGCGCAAGGGTTGCCGCGAATTCGGTCTTGCCCGTGCCCGGCGGCCCGTACAACAGGATATTGATGCCCGTTGCATGCTGTTCGACCGCGGCCTTCAGCAGCTTCGCCGCGATGTCCGCCTGCTGGCCCAGATGAGCGAAGGCATCCCACGGCAGGGTCGCCTCACGCGGTTGGCCCAGCAGCAGGGAGCGGATATCGCCCACCACGCTGGCGCGGCGGTTCATAAGCGCCATGAGACGGGGCAGCAGGGTAATGTCGCCGTCCTCGTCCACGGTCATGAGGCCACTCATGCGCAACTGCCCCTCGGGGGCCAGCGCGGTGGCAATCGCATCTTCCTCCTGCCCCAGAAGAAGGTGCAGAAGGGGAATGTCCTCGCACAGGAACGGCCCGCGTGACCGGTTTTCACACAGGTCGTCCCATAGCTGTTCGAAATGCCCGTTCAGGCGATAGCACATCGCAAGGCCAAGCACCTCGCTGGCCACGCGGCCCAGCCCGGTGGCCTGGCTCAGTTCCTCCAGCCAGGTATCCACGTATCCCCGGTCGCCCGCGTGCTGGGCGCGTGCTTCCTCCAGCGCGTGGCCAAGGCGTTTCCATTCGGTGGTGGTGGGCGGGTTTTCCCCATCATGGCGGGGGGCAGCAGGCAGTTCCTTGTCATGCAGGCCAAGGTCGGGCTGGGCCTGCACCACGCAGCGGACCAGCGCGCCGGCGTCACGCGATCCACGATGGATCGAACCATGCAGCACGCACAGCATCTCCAGCAGGCGGCGTGTCTCGCCCCGCACGCGCGATGAGCGCGGCTGTACCGTCCTGCGGCGTGTTGCCGGTCGTCTGCTCTTGGCTAGCGCCATATATCGGGTCTCCTGCTGCTCCTGTCTGAATATAGGTAGTGCAGGGACGGATGTCGTGGGGGAAGGACGATGTTTTCTCTCCCCCCACGTCCATCAGCTGCCATCTGACAGGGCAAAGCCGGTTTCAACCTGATCCAGCAGGGCTTCAAGTTCCGCGTGGCGCAGGGGATCGGTGCCAGTGGTGATATGGCCGCGTGCGCGTTTTTTCAGGCTGCCCGCGATTCGGGGGCTGACGGTGCGGTCGGTCCCGTGGCGCAGCATGTCGGCAATGCTGATCCCGCGTTCATGTGCCGTCCGTACCACGGAAAACGCCATGTGGTTGACGATGTTCTCGAACTCGAAACGGCCAAAGCGCGAATGGCAGCGGCTCAGCTGGTCAAGGGCGGTGGCATAGCGTTCCACCGGGTTGGCCTGCGTGGCCGTACGGAAATGCTGGGTGTAATGGCGCGAGGCCTGGATGTGTTCTTCCCGCGCAAGATCCCATTCGCCAATAGCGGTGCATTCCGTCTCGATCAGGCAGTGCAGGGCGCGGGCATTCAGGCAGGATGCGACAAAATCCGTATGGGTGATGTCGTTCCATTCCAGCTTCTGGCCCGCACGCTGCATGGCGAAACGGAAGCCACGATGTCCATCAATGCCGTACACGATGGTGGTGTTGCCCCGGCACAGCGGGTCGGTCCCGGTTACCATGATATGCCCGCTATCGGCGCGGTGCATGTAATGCTGCCATGTCATGACATCCAGCAGCGTGTCGTCATCCACGAAGCGGTCGGTATGACGGCGCACGTATTTCATGAAACTGGTGGCCTGCAGGCCGGTCACCGCATGGGGCGAGAAATCGACCTGCCACCATACGCAGGCCCGCAGCAGGTGAAACGCAAGCGAATCGCGCAGGTCCGCCAGTGCCGCATGTTCGGTGGCCAGGCTGTCCACCTGCGCATCGCACAGGGCCTTTACGGTCCGGAAGCGGTTGGCAAGCATGTCCAGCTGCCGCGCCACGGGCTGCCATGGATCAAAGTAGCTGACCAGGCTTTCGGGACGGGAATGCTGCAGATGCCAGGCAGCCGGGGCGGTACGTGGTTCACGCATCGGACGGTCCTTGAAGTATCTGGGGCTGGAAGGATCGGTGGTTAACGGGCTGATCATGCCGGAGTTGCCGACATGACCCGGATCCATGCGCCACAGGATGATGGGGGCGGGTCGCACGGGGTACGGCATCGGCCCGGTTATCGGGACGGGGCGTTGGGAAGGTTATCGTTACATGCCGTATTCATGCATATTATAGGCATGTTATTTGATAATGGTAATTAATATCACATTAAATCCATGACAGATTTCCTGATCCAGTCATGAATATGTCTTTTTCAGTTTTGTTAATAACGCAGCATGCGGCGGGTCAGTTTTCGCGCCATGCGGTGAATATCCACGCCTGCGCGCCCGATGACCGACCGGCTGGTCTGCTTGGCGTCCACCAGTGTCACGGGTCCCGCGGCGGACAGGGTATGCAGCCCGTCGGTCGCAGGCCGCCATGCGGGTGGCGCGGTCAGGGGGGGCAGGGGGTGGGCTGCGAATTTACGTATCGTCAGGGTGGTGATGGCCAGCGGGGTGATCGCCCCGCCATAGGTCCGCGCGCAGTCCTGCGTTGGCAGGATGATCGTGCCGTCATCCATCACGACCGGTGTTCCGCCGGGCCGGGCGCTGTGTATGTCGCGCCGGACCGGATTGGCGGGGTGCGGGTGCCACGGCCCCGTCAGGCTGTCGGCCCATGCCACATGCAGGGTATCGACGCGGGGGCGTTCTTCTTCATGCCATGGGGTATGGAACAGCCACCACCGGCCGTCATAGAACAGGGGGGAGGCGTCGATCATCGGGCCGGGAAAGGTGCAGCCCTCCACTTCCTTCCAGCGATAGGGAAAATCGGTCGCGCGGTACAGGCGCTGCACGCCGCTTTTTCCTGATTCGGGCATCATGAGGAATGACCCGTCCCGGTCGCGCAGGATGACGGGATAGGACAGGTGCCATGGTTCCACCAGCACCGGTGAATGCGCGATGATGCGAAAGGTGCGGTCAAGGATGAAGACGTCAATGCGCCCGACCTTCACCCGGTAATCATAGGCTTCGGCAAACAGGTACAGCCTGTCCTCGTGCCAGATGCCAAAGGGGTCGGCAATGAAACGGAAGGGACCGGGATCGGGCAGCCATGTAACCGGCATGTCAGCCAGCGTGCCCGTGCGCAGCACGTCGGGCATGGACCGGTGAATAAGCCCCGTCTGCCATATATCGGTCCGGCCAAGTCCCATTTGCGCAGCCCCTGCCTGTATCGGATGGCGGATTTGCAAACACCGATGTGCTGCAATATGCCAGATGACATCGTACCAGATGAACAGGGCAGGGGAATAGCAAGCATGGGCAATGGGGAACAGCCCCGGCGCCGGACCATTCGTGATGTCCGGAAGGGAGACGTGCCGGGCGTATGGCTGACAGCCTATACCGCGCCCATGGCCAGCAGGCTTGACCCGCATGTGGATGTGATGCTGGTGGGGGATTCGCTGGGCATGGTGGTGTATGGCATGCCGGATACGCTTGGCGTCAGCATGGACATGATGATCGCCCACGGGGCAGCCGTCGTCCGTGCATCCCGCCGTGCGCTGGTGGTGGTGGACATGCCGTTCGGGTCGTACCAGCAGTCACCCGCGCAGGCGTTCGGCAATGCCGCGCGCATCATGGCGGAAACCGGCTGTGGCGCGGTCAAGTTGGAAGGCGGGACGGAAATGGCCGAGACCGTGCGGTTCCTGTCGCAGCGCGGCATTCCGGTCTGCGGGCATGTGGGGCTTATGCCACAGGCGGTCAATACGGCGGGTGGTTTCCGCACGCAGGGGCGTGACGCGCAGCAGGCGCGCAAGGTCCATGCGGATGCACGGGCCATTGCCGATGCCGGTGCCTTCGCCATCGTGCTGGAAGGGACCGTGGAACCCGTATCGCGCGACATCACGGCGGACGTGCCCGTTCCTGTCATCGGGATCGGGGCCTCGCCCGCATGTGACGGGCAGGTTCTGGTGGTTGACGACATGCTGGGGTTGTTCGGTGCGTTCACGCCACGTTTCGTTCGCCGCTATGCCGATGTGGGCAGCGTGATTGACGACGCTGCCGCACGCTATGCGGAAGATGTGCGCACCCGCCGCTTTCCGGGGCCGGAAGAATGCTTTGGCGTGCGCAGCAAGGTCCTGCCGGGATGAAAGCCCCCCGCGCGGCTGCCCCCTCCGTCTCCCGTATCGGACTGGCGGAGGTCATGGCATTTGGCGCGGGGGACATGGGGTTCAACATCATCTGGGGGCTGATGCTCAGCTACCTGGCGTATTTCTATACCGAAATCTCGCTGCTGCCGGTGCAGATGGTGGGATTCATGCTTATGGCCGCACGTGCGGCCAGCCTTGTGACCGACCCGGTGGTGGGGCTGTGGATCGACCGCAGGCCGGTGGGGCGGCAGGCCATACCCGTGCTGCGCGCAGGGATCGCGCCATTCATGGTGCTGGTGGCGCTGACCTTCATGCCGCTGCCGCATATGTGGCCGGTGGGCATGCGTGGCCTGTGCGCGGCCATGGGCTACATGGCGCTGTGCGTGGCGTATGGCGTGGTCAATACCGCCTATGGCGCCATGACCAGCCTGATTTCGCGGGACCATGACATGCGCCTGCGCCTTGCCACCAGCCGCATGGTGGGAGCGACACTGGGCAGCCTGCTGGTCAGCATCACGACCCTGCCCATGGTGGACTGGCTGGGTCATGGTAACCGGCAGGCGGGATTCGCCCTGTACATGGTCGTGGTGGCGTGCGTGGTGGGCGGACTGCTGTGGCTGCCGTCGCGGTTCTGCCATGAACGGGTTGCGACTGATGGGGGGAACCTGACGGTACGTGCGCGTGTTGCCGGGCTGCTGGTCAACCGGGGCTGGCGGCGGCTGACGGGGGCGATGCTGCTGACCATGCTGGGCAGCACCTTCCTGTTCGGCGCGCTGGTCTATGATGTGCGCTATGTCCTGCATGATAGTGACCATATGGCCGGCTGGCTGCTGGGTCTTGTCAGCCTGATGGTGCTGGCGGGGTGTGGCCTGTCACTGCCGCTGGCCGGGCGGTGGGGCACGGCCCCGGTCATGCGCGGTGGCACGCTGGCGGCGGGGGGCGTGCTGCTGGTGGCGTATATGCTGCCCGCGCGGGTGGAGGTGCTGGGCATCTCGCTTGCGCTGTTCGGGCTGTGCGTGGGGATCTGCAATCCGGTCTGCTTTACCCTGCTGGCGCACTGCATGGACGGCGGCGATGGGTTTTCGGGCACGCACACCGTGGGACTGGCATGGGCGCTGAATTCCACCGCATCGAAAATGGCGTTTGATGTTGGTGGCAGTCTGCTGGCGGGCGTACTTGCGGCGTCGGGACTGGTCAGTGGCGTGGGCGTGCAGTCAGTCCATGCGCAGGCAGGCATCCATGCCGGTTTCCTGCTGCTGCCCGCGTTGCTGTACCTGCTGGCGGGTGGGGTGGTGCTACGGTATTTCGCCCCTCAGAACCCTGTGGAGGCGGTAAACAGCACCGCAAGTCCGCCGCCTACGTAATATTGCGGGCCATCCACTTTGGTCAGGGTGGGGGTCGCGACACCGGACAGGTAATGCTGGTTGGTGATATTGTTGAAATTCATCCTGAATTCGGGATGGGAGAAGACGGCATGGTCATCCATGCGGTATCCGATGGCCAGATTACCGGTCGTATGGTCGGGCATACGTTCATCATTCATGAAGGTTGAGTACTGCCGTCCCGTGTAATGGATGGAGGCCATGCCGAATATGTGCCCGTCATCATAACTCAGCCCGGCAGAGGCCTGTAGTGTAGGGCTTTCCACCGCCGTTCTGCCACGTGTTGCCAGCATGCCGCCGGCGGAGGGGATGTCACTGTCGATGGTGGCATGCAGGTATTCCCCCGACAGGTAGGGCGCGAAATGGTGCCATGGTTTCAGCCCGATTTCCACGTCCACCCCGCGTGATGTCTGGCCGCCACCATTTATGGTGGAGTCCACCTGTCCGATCTGGGTCTGGATTTCGCGGTTGGTGAAATCATAGTTGAACAGCGTCAGGCTGCCGACAATCAGGTTGCCGCTGTAGCGATAGCCCAGTTCTTCAGACACGGAATATTCGTTCTTCAGCTGTGTGGCGACGCCCGTATCGGTCACGCCACCGAACAGGGCGGTTTCATCTGGCGTGCGGAAATTGGTCGTGGTGTTGAAAAAGACCATGTGGCGCGGACTGATGCGGTAGCGGATCGCAATGCGCGGCAGCGGGGTGGCGGAATTGCTGCCCGCCGTCGTCTGCACCCCGTCCGACGTGGTCGTGCCATGGCGGTCCAGCATGACTTCCCTGAAGCCCACATCCACCATCAGGCGGTGGCCCAGGAAATGCATCCGGTCGCCGGCATACAGCGCGTTGGTCTGGGAAATCATGTGGTAGCTGCCCGCATCCACCTGCTGACCATCGGGCTGCAGCAGGGTACGGCTGATCCGGTCCACCCATATGTCGGCGGCATATCCCTGCGCGTTGACTGCAGTGAAGGGCTGGTGCTCGCTGTCATCGGAATAGTCGTACCAGTATCCCACCACCAGGTCATGGTTGCCCAGCTGCCAGTCCAGTGCGGCATTAAAGCCGGAGCGGTAGCTGGTCTGGGTCCAGTTCGCGCGCACCACGGCATTTTCATCGCAGCCACCCGTGCCATCGCACAGGCCGCTCTCCCCCATGGTCGTGCCGCTGGGCGCGTTGCCGTAACTCCACTGTGCATAGGGCGTGACCTTCAGGTGCACGCTGTCCGCCAGCGTGAAGCGCGCGGGGGCTGCGATATAGGCGATGCGTTCGGGCTGTCGGTACAGCTGCCAGTAATCCGTGCCGCCTGCCGCATCATTGGGGTTATAGGTGGCGGCAAGGTTGTTGGCCGCCCCATGTGGTCCCTGTGCCTGCCAGTCCGCCTTGTCCACCGGCGGGTAATAGCTGGCGACCATCGTGTTCCATGTCCCGAGCACGGATACCCGGTTGCCCGCCCCCCATTCGCGCAGGAATTTGAAGTCGATGTGCTGGCGTTCATCATGTCCCGGCCCGCGCCAGTTATCGGTATACCCATGGGAATAGGACACGAAACCCCGGATGCCGGTATGCCCGATCTGCCCGGTATCCAGCCGCAGGAACTGCCGGTTCGTGTTGTATGACCCGTATGAGACATCGGCATATCCCCCCGCCCGCATGGAGGGATCGCGCAGGGACATGCTCATCAGTCCCCCCGCCGCGTTCAGGACGGGCGAATCCAGGTCGGCCGTCCCCTGGGCGAGTGACACGCTCTGGTAATTTTCCGTATCCGCGAACTGTCCGGGGTAACCGTTATAATAGGCGATGTCGTTCAGCGGCATCCCTTCGAGCACATAACCAAGCGAATCCCCGCCCAGCCCGCGCACGGTTATGTTGGTCTGGGGTGAAAACCCCAGCGCGTCGGAGGAGGAGACATTGGCCCCGGGCAGCAGGCTGACCATGTCGAAGGCCGTGGCACTTGGCGCCTGCTTGCGCATGAAATCGGTGCCGATGGTGCTGACGGATTTCGCCGCGTCCTCCGCCCGGATCAGGCCGCCGCCGGGCTGGGTGCCCACCACGTGCCGGCTGGTCACGGTCATGCGTTCCGTCGGGGCGGCAGGCGCGCGGGCAGCCGGGGCAGCCGTGCCGCGGGCGGCGGGCGTGGCGGATGGCGTATTGTCATTTCCCGCCGCCATGCCCGGCCCCATGCCCAGCATCGTGCCCAGCGCGATTGTCAGCATCCGCCGGTAGGAAACGGGGGCCGGATCGGATACAATGCGGGGACGGGGCACGCGTGGCATGGAGTGTTCCTGAAGAAATCTTTTTATTTCATTATTTTGTACCATTCTGGTGGGGTATGACATCGTCTTGAACAAGCCGGGACGGATATAATATATCTACGTGGCGTATCATAAGCCCTGATATCGGGCGCATCCCGTATAATTGTGCGGGCAGGGAGGAAGGGTCGCGGGTGGGACAGGAATCAGCACATATCGTCAGCAGTTACGAACAGGAACTGGAAGAACTGCGTTCCATGATGGCGCGGATGGGCGGGCTGGTTGAACAGCAGACATCGCAGGCGGTCGCCGCCATTGCCGATCGCGATGAAAACGCCGCCGGTGTCGCAGCCGACCTCGATCCCCAGGTTGATACGCTGGAACGTGATGTGGAGGCGATGGTCATCCGCATCCTCGCGCTGCGTTCCCCCGTGGCGGGGGACCTGCGTGAAGTGGTCTCGGCGCTCAAGATCACGGGGGACATGGAACGCATCGGTGACTGCGCCGCCTCCATCGCGCGACGCTCGCTGCGCACGGAACTGGTGTCCTCGCGCCTTTCGCTGAGTGGACTGCGCGGCATGGGACGCCTGGTGCAGGACAACCTGCGCCGCGCGATCGACGCCATGAGCCAGCGGAACGCCGACCTCGCCCGCGAAGTCTGGCAGTCCGATACTGCGGTGGACGAACTGTATAACGCCATGTTCCGTGAACTGGTCACCTATATGATGGAAGACCCGCGCAATATCGGCCCGTGCACGCACCTGCTGTTCATTGCCAAGAATCTTGAACGGATCGGTGACCACGCCACCAATATTGCCGAACGCGTCTATTATACCGCAACGGGTGAAATCCTGCCCGTCGTGCGTCCCCGTGGCGGGTTTTCAGGGCAGGGAGGCTAGCGTCCTTGCTTGAAGACCGCCCGCTGCGCATCCTTGTCGCAGAAGATGATGCCGCCCTGTCCGTCATGCTGTCCTACAACCTTGAAGCGGCGGGACATCTTGTCATGCCGGTGGATAACGGTCTGGACGCCCTGCGGGAAGTGACCGACTGGAAACCCGACCTTGTGCTGCTGGACTGGATGATGCCGGGGTTATCGGGGGTAGACCTGTGCCGCAGGCTGCGCATGGCCACGGCCACGCGTTACCTGCCGGTCATCATGCTGACCGCGCGGGGTGAGGAACAGGATTCCGTCCATGCGCTGGATACCGGGGCGGATGATTACCTGGTCAAGCCATGTGGCATGGATGTGCTGCATGCGCGCGTGCGGGCCGTCATGCGGCGCAGCGCGGGCCGTGCCGCGCTACCTGCCGCGCAGACGGACGATGTCCTGAGCTTTGCCGACATAGCGCTGGACCACGCCGGACGCAGGGTCAGCCGCGCGGGCACGCCCGTGGCGCTGGGGCCGACGGAATACCGTATCCTGCTGCATCTGCTGCGTAATCCGCGCCGGGTGTTTTCGCGTGCTGAAATACTGGCTGCCGCGTGGGATGACCGTATCCATGTGGAAGAGCGCACGGTGGATGTCCATATCCGCAGGCTGCGACTTGCGCTGAACGCCACGGGCGGGGCGGACCTGATCCGCACCGTGCGTTCCAGCGGTTACATGCTGGATGATGGCAAGGTGGGCTGATCGGCTGCCTCGATCAACCATTAATGACAGTTTCCGGGTGCCGCCTTTTTTCAAAAAAGGCGGCATTTCCTGAAGCTTTCTGAAAAAAGCTTCACCAGAAACTTTCTTCTTTTATATGCTGCCGCGTTCCAGTTTTGCATAACGCTTCAGTGCCCGTTCGCGCCGCAGGCGTGACAGGCGTTTCAGCCAAAAAACACCGTTGATCTGGTCGATTTCATGTTGCAGGCAGGTGGCCAGCAGGCCATCAGCGACATCTTCCGCTTTCGTGCCATCGGGCCGGTCGTAACGGACTTTCACACATGTGGGGCGGGTGACAGGCGCGTGGATGCCGGGCATGGACACGCTGCCTTCTTCCTGTGTCGAGGTTTCCGCTGACTGCCAGATGATGTCGGGATTGGCATAGACATGCGGGCCGTCCCCGCCTGGCAGGTCAATGACCACCAGCCGCTGCGCAATGCCCACATGGCATGCCGTGATGCCGATGCCCGGCGCAGCATGCATGGTTTCCAGCAGGTCGCGCGCCAGTTGCGCCGTTTCCGGCGCAGTCGCATCAACGTGGGCCGCCACCTGTTCCAGACAGGCATGGGGAAAGCGGACAATCGGCAGGATGGCCATTGCAATACGGTCAGTACAGGAAGGGACCGTTATCGTCGGCGTTCAGGTTGGTGTAATAGGGGATGTAGAAGTTCATGCCGAACGGGCTGTAGGTATGGTCCACGCCCGATACGGGACGCAGCGGCTTGACGTCATGGTCCGCCAGGCAGTCATACAGCGTCTCGCGCAGGTGTTCCGTTTCCTTGTCCGACTTCTGCGTGCCGTAGAACAGGTCATGCGCGTAGGGTTTGCAGGCCTGCGGCGTATGTTCGTAATATTCGGCGTACCGGTTCTGCCTGTTTTTTTCTATGTCCGCATCCGATATCCACTGGTGGCTGGCGGCACTCGTGCTCCAGATTTCCTTCCACCCCGTGCGCATGTGCGGCAGGCGGGCGACGGCGATACCGTCCTGACGGGTACCATCCTTGCGCACCAGGCTGCCATGGCAGGCCATGACCTGCATATGGTCGTTATAGACGGCGCTCTTGACCGTCCCGTCTTCAAACCGGACGGCGGGGGACGCGGCCGGCGTGCCCTGGTTGGCAATCCCCACGATCGTGGCAGCCACACCGGGCTGCTGGCAGTAGTTCACCATGGGGCGGGGGGTGTGCTGCGCGCAGGCGGCCATGGCAAGCGGGAGACATAAAGCAACAAGACGGCGCAACGGTTTTTTCCTTTTGCAATGCGGCACGGGACCCAGCCATGTGCCTGTCCATTCAGGCGTATAGAAGGGGCCCGTACCTCACAACAATGTAAATTTTCAATACCGCCCTGTGCTTTTGTCTTCTCTTGGCATCTGGCTGTCGGGATGGCGGGGGTTGCGAATGCAAACAGCAGTACGGGCGGGGAGTGAAGGGCGCGCCCTTCAGAATGTAATATTGCTGTGCAGTCCGAAAATCGCCTCATCGCCGGTACGACGGTAGGGATAGGACGGGTCGCTGCCGCCGCCTGCGGGATGCCAGACGTACTGGAGGTCCGGCTGCATCACCAGCCACGGCGTAACCTGCGCCTGATAGGTCAGTTCAAGGTGGTTTTCATTGCCCGGCACCAGGCTGTCGGTACCGGTCCGGGCCACGTTGCGGGTATACTGGCGCTCACCCGAACTGGCGCGGCCAATGCCCCAGCCCAGCCCGATCGTGTCGTTGTCACGTCCCCGGAACGGGGCCTTCAGGTTCAGGCCCGCGTCAATGGCGAAGCTGATCAGGTTACGGTCGCCGCCATTGCCCGTGGCGCGCACGAAAATACCCAGCGAACGCGTGGACTGGATGGAAGGCCGCCAGATCATCTGGTCAATGATGCCGTACACCATCCAGTTGTCCCGGTCCCAGCGCGGGATGCCGGTGGTGTCATTGGGGCCGCCAAGGGCCTGCCCCATGTTGTTGTAGCGGTAATCGGGAAATCTGGCGGTGTCGTAATATCCGCCCAGTTTATAGACGCCCGGCAGGCCGGGATTTTTTGTGACGTTGGACGTATCGGCGGGCTGCGGATTGAGTGCGTACTGCAGTTCGGTAATCAGCAGCGCGCCATTGCCCATGTTGAAGTTTGTGCCATTGGCGCCGTTATAGGTCTGGCTGGTGGGATCGCTGTTGCTGCCCAGTACTGCGCCCGTGGCCTGCTGGATGGGTAGCGAGTTATAGCGGTTGCCTGGCGGATTGTCGTCAGCAGCGGCGAACATGAAGGTGAACTTCTCGCCGGGTCGGTAACGGATCCGCACGGCGGGCGAGGAGAGTGGCCATGACGGGCCGCCGCCATACAGGTTGACTGACGGGGCCATGGGCCAGCCGAAATTGGCGTTCAGGTACAGCGATGCGTAATCGCTGATCAGGAATTCGGTATCAAGGGCCTGCTGGCCGATCTTGACGTCGAGTTTCCCCTTGAGGAACGACTGCTGGTACCACAGTTCGAACAGGCGGGTGGAACGGTCAGCCTCGAACCCGCTGATCGGGTTGAAATTGTTCAGGTGATCCTGCGAAATGGAACGTCCGCGCGTCTGCAGCGCGCTGACATTGAACAGGCCGCCCTTCAGCCCGAACAGTTTTTCGGTATCGATGGTCAGCGTGGGCATGGTCACGCCGTCATATGCAGGGCCGGTGCCCGATCCCTGTCCATCGCCATTGGTGCTTGGCGTGCCACCGGTACCGTTGCCCCAGACTTCATCGACTTCCTGAATGTCGAAGCTGATGCCGTGTTTGTACAGCCACGGGCGTGCACCCCACATGTTGCCCAGCAGGTTGCCGCTGGTATCCAGCGCGTTATCCGTGCCTGTGTCTGTCGTTACCGTCTGCTGCGCATCGGCCTGCGCGCGTTCTGAATCGCGCACCGTGGCCGGGTCGATCTGCTGGATCAGCGGGGTGGAATTACCTAGGCGGACGCGGTCCTGCGCAATCTGTGTCTGGACCTGTGCATGGGCATAGGAACCGAACGTGCCGATCAGGCCACAGGACAGAAGGCCGGATGAAAGGAAAAGGGTTCGCATCCGGCCATATTGTGCCGGGCCGGAAAAAAGGACTTTCATGAAAAGACATCCCGTCAGGATGGGTCCGGCCATATGGGGCCGGAAAAGGGCGACCCGCCGGGCAGGCCACTGCTGGTACGGGGGGACGGAATGCTAGCTGGTCGTGTTCATGTCTCATGCCCATCTCCGGTCAGCCCGCCCGACGATATCGTTAAAGGACAGCGGCAGGTCTCCTGGCTTACGGGTCGCTGCATTTCATCTCCCTTCCCGGCCGGAGCCAGTGGTTGCCGCAGGGCGGCAGCAGATGAAACACTCTCCGTTTACAGTTGCGGGTACAGCTGCCGACTCCACCCCCGGATATGATATCCCGCCGGGGTTTACAGCATTCCCTTTCCAACCCGTTTGCACGGGACCGCTGACTTATGGCCCGGACTATAGCGTTTACAGTCCATTAGGCAAGATCAGGCCGGAGGCTGTCGGTCCAGCAGGTCCGCCACCTCATCCATGGTGGGCGCGGCCTGCGCGGCACCCGGACGGGTCGTGGCCAGTGCACCGCATGCGGCGGCGAAGCGTACTGCTTCCCCAATGGCCGCCCCGCGGGCCAGTGCACTGGCAAGTCCCGCATTGAAACAGTCCCCCGCCGCCACCGTATCAATCGCCCTGACGCGGAAGGGGGACACGAACCCCTGCGCATCGGGCGCGGAATATACGACACCCCGGTGCCCCAGCTTGATGATGGCCGTGCGCGTGCCACGGGCATGCAGGATCTGTGCCGCCTGCAGGGCGGTCGTCTCATCCGTGGGTTCGATGCCTGTCAGGTCGCGGGTTTCGCGTTCGTTGGGGGTGATGATGTCCGCCAGTGGGTACAGTTCGGCGGGCAGGCCACGCGCGGGGACCGGGGCGGGGTCCAGCATGACGGGTATGCCCCGTTCCCGTGCCGTGCGGGCCATGGCCAGCACCAGCGCGTGACGCATTTCCATCTGCATCATCACCAGCGTTGCATGATCCAGGACGGGCGACAGAAGCGGGCAGGCCTCCGCCCCATGCGCCATGTTCGCTCCGCCATCCACAAGGATCTGGTTTTCCCCCGCATGGTTTATGGTGATGAAGGCCCGGCCGGTGTCGGCCGCGGGGTCTTCCATAAGGCAGTGCGTATCCACTCCGGCCTGTTGCAGCGTGGTGCGCGCCATGGTGGCCAGCATGTCCGTTCCGGTCCAGCCCGCCAGCGCCACGTCCTGTCCCAGCCGCGCTACCGCGATGGCCTGGTTGGCGCCCTTGCCCCCCAGCCCGGTGGTGGAGGCATGGACATGCAGCGTTTCGCCTGGCTGTGCGAAGCGTTCGACATGCGCGACAAAATCGATATTGGTGCTGCCGATGACGGCGATATGGGGGGACGATGCAGGCATGAAGGAAACCTTGGACGATGGGAAACACGGATAGGCCACCCTATCATCGCCCGTTACCGGCATACAGGCGGCCGGGACCGTTTTATTCGGGCACGACCCATTCCACTTCGGCCTGTGTTTCCCCATCACCCAGATAGCGGCACAGGGTGGTCAGGATGGCGCGCGCGGTCTGCTCGAACCGGAACGGCGGATTGGCGATCAGCAGTCCGCTGCCATTCAGCCGCGTCGGGTCCAGCGGTGGCCGCAGGGTCAGTTCAAGGGCGAGCAGGTTGCGCTGTCCCGCATCCTTCAGCGCGTTGTGGAAGGCATGTGTGGGCGCGCGATGCTTGATGGGATACCACGTGGCGATGATGCCATTACCAAATCGCTGGCGTGCTGTGATGATGGCTTTTGCAAGGGTATGGAACTCATCCGTCCGTTCAAAGGGCGGATCCATGAGTACAAGCCCCCGCTTTGCCTGCCGTGGGGGCAGCAGGGCGGTGACGGCCTCGTATCCGTTGCGACCATGTACGGAAACGGCGGGATTGTTGCGGAACAGGCGGCGCAGACTGCGCTGGTCCTCGGGGTGCAGTTCACAGCAGGTCAGTGTATCGCCCGGTCGCAGCATGTCCGCCACAATGGCGGGGGAGCCGGTATAGAACATCTGCCCGTCATGCGCCGCGATCGTGGCGCGCACGATATCCAGCCATTCCCCGATGCAGGCCGGTGCCTCAGGGTCGGACGGGACGTCCAGCAGGCGGCCGATCCCCCCATGCCATTCCCCCGTTGCCTGTGCCTCGCGGCCCGACAGGTCATACATGCCGATCCCGGCATGCGTGTCGAGGACCGAAAACGCGGACGGCTTGCGACGCAGCGCATCGATCAGGGCCACCAGCACGACATGTTTCATGACATCGGCAAAATTGCCGGCGTGATAGCTGTGTCTGTAATTCAAGGTCTGCCGCCCCACGGATTGCACGCCCCACGAACGGGGTCCGCAGGACTGTTACTGGATCGTGGCGGCTTTTTCCATGCCGGCATGCGCCCCGTCCCGTATGGACGACAGGGGCGGGGCGGCGAAAATTCTGGGTTATGGTACGTGTCAGGCGACCGGGACGGTTTCGGACCTGCGTTCCCTGATCCACGTGTCGAGGGACGCCGTCGTCATCGGACGCCCGAAATAATATCCCTGCACCACATCGCAATCGATATCCCGCAGCCCCGCGCATTGCGCGGCGTCTTCCACGCCTTCGGCAATGACGGTCATGCCCAGCGTGTGCCCGATGCGGATGATGGCGGTCACCACCTGCCGCACGTTGCCGGTGCTGCCAAAGCCGTTCATGAAGCTGCGGTCGATTTTCACCTCGCTTATGGGCAGGCTGGCCAGGTTGGACAGGCTGGAATACCCGGTGCCGAAATCATCCATCGACAGCCCGATGCCAAGGTTGCGGATGGCGGTCGCGGTGGTCACGGTCTGGTCGAAATTCTCGATCATGGCGGTTTCGGTCAGTTCCACGATCAGCCGTTCCGGCGGCACGCCGGTCTGGTGCAGGATGGTCGCCAGTTGCGATACCAGTTCGGGATCCTGGAACTGGATGGCGGACATGTTGACCGATACGGTGGGCACCGGGATGTCGCGTGCGATCCAGTCCGCCATCTGCTCACATGCGACCCGTAGCGACCACGCGCCAAGGGCACGGATCTGCCCCGTTTCCTCCGCCACGGGAATGAACCGTCCCGGTGACACCATGCCCAGTACCGGGTCATCCCAGCGTGACAGGGCTTCCACGCCATGCAGTTCGCCCGTGCGCAGGTTGACCTGTGGCTGGTACACCAGCGTCAGGCGGCTGTCAGCAATGGCTTCACGCAGTGCGGAGGCCAGGATGACATGGTCATCCGCCTGCCGGTTCATGGATGGGTGGAAGAAGCGGTAGCAGCATCGCCCCGCCTTCTTGGCCTGCGCCAGCGCGGTATAGGCCTGGCGCAGGCATTCCTCCGCATCCTGCCCCTCGTCGCTGAAGGTGCTTATGCCGATGCTGCCGGAAATGCTGACGGGAATGCCATCAACGGTGAACGGGTCCTCAAGGTTATGGATGATCCGTTCCGCCAGAAGGGTGACATCGGGTGCATTTTCTTCCGTCAGTACTACGAATTCATCGCCTTCCGTGCGCACCAGCACGTCGCGCCCCACCATTGCGTTGCGCAGGCGGGTGGCCAGTTCCAGCAGAAGCTGGTCGGCACGTCCCTGTCCCAGCGCCTGCACGATCTTGCGGAAGCGGTCGAGGTCGATGACCATGATGCTGAGCGGCGCTGCCGGTGGTCGGGCAGCCAGTTCCTGCAGGCGGCGGTTGAGCCACATGCGGTTGGGCAGGCAGGTCAGCCGGTCGGTATAGGACAGGCGGATGATTGAATCCCGGCTGCGCTGCTGTTCAATGGCCAGCATGGCCAGATGCACGCAGGCGCCGACAATGCGCCGGTGCCATGCCCCCGGCTGACCGGGTGCGCGGAAATACAGGGAAAAACTGCCTGCCACGTCCCCATTGCGCAGGATGACGGGAACCGCCCATTCCGCGGCAATCCCGTGCCGGGCCGCCACGGTGCGCAGGGCGGGCCAGCGGGTTTCCGTCGTGAAATCGGGCACCACCACTTCCTGCGCCGTGGCGATTGCGGTGCCACAGGCCCCGCCCGCCGTACTGGCTTCCAGCCCGTCGAACGCCTGCAGGACCGGCATGGGCAGGCCACCATGTCCGCCGGTGCGCAGCACGCCGCCCGTGCCCAGCATGACGACCGCCATGCAGTCAGGGGCGATCAGTTCGATGCGGCGGCACATGAAATCCAGCAGTTCGCGCAGGGACAGCTGATCGGTCAGCGCCTCCACCACGTCGCGCTGCAGTTCGCGTAACTGCCGGTCATGGGTAATGTCGTGCAGGATGACGATAATGTCCGCAAGCCGACCGTCATCCCCATAATGCGGTGTGACCGCGCAACGCAGCCACAGGTCCCGCCCCTGCTGCCCGCGGGTATGGATATCCAGTTCAAAGCCCGTGCGCCGCGCCAGATGCTGGCGGAACTGCCGCAGGGTCGTGATATCGCTGTCGCCCCCCGAAAGCAGGGTGCCAAAGGGCGCATCGTGCAGGGCCGCGGGCTCCATCCCCATAAGGTCGGTTATGGCGCGGTTGGCGTGCGTAATGCGGTATTGCGGGTCCAGCACCAGAATGCCCCGGTCCGTTGCCTGCACGATCAGGGCGCTGATTTCAGCATTCTCGCGCGCCTGTTCCTCTTCCGTCAGGTCAAGCAATGCAACCAGTTCATACAGGGCGCCGTCCCAGCTTATGCTGTCACGGTACAGGCGTACGGGCACGCCCAGCCCATCCCTGCGGCGCAGGGTGGTGGTGCCGTCATCTGCCGTGGTCCTGTCCTGCGATGGGGACGGGTCAAGCGGGGTCGTGACATCGACGGTCTGGTCGGGGAAAAGCCGGCCAAGCCGCGTTTCAGCCAGATCCGTGGGGGTGTAGCCGGTCAGGTCGCAGGCGCGCGGGTTACCATACACGACCCGACCCGATACATCCGCCATCATCACGGCCATGGGCAGTTTCTCCAGAAGGGGAGAGGAAATCTGTGTGATGTCCGGCATGATGGCGTCTTTCACAATATAAAGGGTAGTCGTCGCCCGACGGAACATAGTTGTCAGGGCATGTACGGTACCGCCTGTCAGGACGAATCTGTTAGTTTATCATTAATTATATTGCGGCAGCTTTGTGGCCTGTCCGGGTGTCATGACATGGAAATGCGACGTTTCGACTGTCAGGTCTGTTCTGCCTGGTCTCAGTATTCCGGTTTTTCGCCCTTGGCGGGAATGGAGGGCTGTGTGCCCGGTGTCAGGGCATAGGTCAGCAGCACGACGGTCTGTGTATCGCCGCTTTCCCCACGATGGATGTCATTGACGGATTCAGCGAACGCTTCGCCCTGATGAAAGGTTTCCGTCTTGCCGCTGTCCCGGTCGTGGATCGTCAGTTGTCCCTGCAGCACATAACCGGCATTGGGCACGGGGTGGGTATGCCATGGCAGGGCGGTGTGGGCGGGAATGGTCAGCCGGATCATCATCAGTTCCGGCTGGGTGGTGGGGTATTTTTCATATGCCATGCCATTCCATGAATGGGTGGCCTGCAGCAGAATGTCACGGTGCCCGGATGCGACCACCTGCGCATGGACGGAGGAGGCAGGGATGGAACCAAATGCAAGGCAGGCAGCCAGGACGGGGACAGATCTGTGCATTTTCTCTCTTTCCGGTCGGTCATCGTTATTACAGGCCATAGCGCCTGATGGACCGATGCGGTTCCATGCCGGGGACCATGGGGGACTGCCCTCACATGATCTTGAGACGGAAAGGGAATTCGTTTTTATAAAGTAACGGACCGTGCCGCCCTGCCTGCACCGGACCAGCCATGCGGATGACATGACAGACACGAATGGCACGCAGTGTCAGCCATCGTTGCCTTGGAGATGTGGGCCCCCAGGATTTTTGTCCCGACTAACATGCGGATTCTCCCCTTACCCGCTCCTTACGGATTTCATACCCGCTATTTGCTGGTGCTGCCTGACACAAACAGGGAACAATAGGGACAGGAAAAACACAAAAAACGCTGGAAAACCAGCGTTTTGACACAGCATGTGATTATTTGGGAAAGGTAGTTGGTGGAGGGAGTTGGATTCGAACCAACGTAGGCGTACACCAGCGGATTTACAGTCCGCCCCCTTTAGCCACTCGGGCATCCCTCCGGGTTGGCGGGTAATTACGGGGAATGACGGGGGGTGTCAATAGGCCGCATGAAAAACTTCGCCCATTTCCGGTTTGGGGGAATGACGCAGGACACGGTTGGGCTTAAAGAACGGACATGAACATGCGTACTCCCCGTCGTCGCGGCGCGTCAGCCGCCTCCCATTCGGCCCCGTCCACCCGTCCCGCATCCGACCGGGGCGGTCGGGGGGGACGTGGTGCTGCCTCGGCCCCGCGTGGCACATGCTGGCTGTACGGGCTGCACGCGGTGCAGGCCGCGCTGGAAAACCCGGCCCGCAAGCTGCGGCAGCTTCTGGTCACGGCCGAAGCGCAGGATACCCTTGCCGCCCGACTGGAAGGCGGGTTCCCCATTCAGGCGGTGCGCACCGAACGCGCACGGCTTGATACGCTGTGCGGGCCCGATGCGGTGCATCAGGGCATGGCGCTGCTGGCGGATGTGCTGACCCCGCCCGATCTGGATACCGTGTTGGAACGTCCGGGGCCGGTTCTGGTGCTTGATCAGGTAACGGACCCGCGCAATGTGGGGGCTATCCTGCGCTCGGCTGCGGCATTCGGCGCGGTGGCGGTCGTGATGCAGGATCGCAATGCCCCGGATGAGACGGGAACCCTGGCGCGTGCGGCATCCGGCGCGCTGGAAATCGTGCCACTGATCCGTGTGGTCAACCTGTCGCGCGTGCTGGATGCGCTCAAGACCCGTGGCCTGTGGGTGGTGGGGCTGGATGCAGGCGGCGGCATACTGGATGGCGCGTCCTTCAGCCAGCGTCGCGTGGCCCTGGTGCTGGGCGCGGAAGGGGCAGGCCTGCGCCGCCTGACGCGTGAGCATTGTGACGAGATCGCGGGCCTTGCCATGAGCAGCGATATGGAAAGCCTGAACGTGTCCAACGCGGCGGCCGTGGCATTATACGAAATGTACCGCCATCGCTGAGGGCTGTTTGAAAACAGCCTGTTAATCAATAAGTAAAAGTTTCTGGGTGCCGTCTTTATTCCAAAAGGGCGGTATTTGCCGAGGCTTTTTGAATGATTTCTAACGCGTTCTGCCAGCCGGACGGATCATGAAAAACTATTTATGTTATAACATGTAGATTTATCCCGTTATTCTTGTCATTCGGGGCAAATGACACGACCGCGTGATACAGATCGCCCGCGTGGCGACAGCCCGACGGCCCGCTGCCTGCGTGGTTAGCGTCATGGGCGGCTGGCTGCGCCGTTTCCGGTGGCTGTATGCCCCGCGGGCGGCGGATTTCGGGTTTGCGCTCCGCACCACCATCGCAGCCCTTCTGGCGCTTGTCATTGCCCTGTGGATGGAAATGGACGATCCGCAATGGGCGGCCATGACCACATGGATCGTGGCCCAGAATTCGCGCGGGCAGAGCATGTCCAAGGCGCGGTGGCGACTGCTGGGCACGGTCTGCGGCGCGGTGGCGGGCGTGACCCTGATTGCGGCCATGCCCCAGTCATCATGGCTGTTTTTTCCGGTGCTGGCGGTCTGGGTGGGAATATGCTGCGGGCTTGCGACCTTCCTGCGTAATTTCCATTCCTATGCGCTGGTGCTCATGGCGTTTACCAGCGGCCTGATTGCCCTGAACGCAGCTGATGATCCGCGCGATGTATTTGCCATCGCCATGTCCCGCTCCACCTACATCTTTCTGGGTATTCTGTGTGGAAGCGGGCTGGCGTCGGTTTTCGCGCCCAACCTGACCGATGTCGCGCATACGGAGATCACGCGCCGGGTCGCGGCAACCGTGGGGCAGGCGGCGCAGGCCCTGACGGGCATGATGGCGGGCCGTGACGCGGGGTTCCTGCGGTCGCGCACGCTGCTGGGGTCCGTGTTTTCCATTTCGGACCAGATCGAGTTCAGTGAAGTGGAAATGCAGCACCGCACCCATGCCGGTGACCATGCGCGCGCAGCCCTGGCGGCGGTGGCGGTGGTGATGTCGCGTGGATTGGGGCTGGCCGCGCGCATACGCGAGGCAGGCGCCGTGCCCCCCGCCTTTACCAATTCACTGGCCATGGCAAAGGCGCTGTTTGCCGACATGCAGGCACAGATGGACGGCCCCGACCCCGTCGCTGCCGTGCCCGGCCTGCGCGCGCGCATCCGCATGCTGGGCGCGGAATGCCGGCAGCAACTGGTCAATGACATCATTGCCGTCAGCGGGCCGGTGCCCATGGATGCCGCTGGGTCCCAGACGCATCTGGACGGGTATATCCTCAATGCCTCGCTTGGCGTGCTGCTGGTCCGGCTGGATGCGGCGCTGGCCCATCTGGCCGCGACACAGGTGGCCCCGGCGCATGACCATTTCCATTTTTCCACCCCGCCATGGCGGGACCGGACGGATGCCTGGCATAATGGTGTCCGCTCCGCAGGCGCCGTCCTTATGGGCGGGCTGGTGTGGGAAGTGACGGGCTGGCCCGATGGGGCGACCTTTGCCATGTTCGTCGTGGTGACATGCAGCCGGTTTGCCGCCAATGAAAACCCGGTGCAGGACAGCCTTGGCTTCCTGCGCGGGGCGGTCTGGGCGGTGGTGGTGGCGGCGTTCCTGACCTTTGTCGTGCTGCCGCGGCAGGCGGTGTGGGAAACGCTGGTTGCATCGCTGTTCGTGCCCATGATGGTGGGCGGCCTTGCGCTGCGTGACGCCCGCACGGTGGGGACGGCTGCGCCCTATAACAATTTCCTGCCGTTCATGGTCTATCCTGGAAACCAGTCGCGGCTGGATGAACTGACCTTTTTTAATACCAACAGCGCGGTCGTGCTGGGGATATGGTGCAGCGTGCTGGTGTTCCGGCTGGTGCTGCCATTTGATCAGGATGCGGAACGCTGGCGCATGCGCCGCCAGATGGTGGGCGACCTGCGGCGTATCGCGCGCGCCGCCACCATTCCTGATACCGGGGCATGGGTGAACACGCTGACCGCCCGGTTCGCGCGTCTGGTCCGGCATTCCACCACCATGTCCGATGCCCAGACCAATGCCTATCTGGATGGGGTGCTGGCGGCCATGACCGTTGGGCTGAACCTGATCCGGCTGCGGCGCATGCTGGACCGTGGCAGCCTGCCGCCTGATGCGCGGCAGGCCGTGGAACGGACGGTTGCGGGGTTCGCCGCATGGCGGGGCCAGCCGCCAGCCGCCCTGGCCCACAGGGCGGCAGACGCGCTGGCCTGCGTGCGGGCACGGGTGGCGGGGGAGGGGAACCTGTCGCGGCGCCTCGATCTGGGGTGGAGTGTCGCCTATCTGGAAATACTGGTGCGCGAGCTTGTGGCGCATGCCCGGTTTTTTGATATTACCCACCGTTTCCATGTCCCGCCCGATTCTCGATCCATCAGGCCGGGTATCCCTGCCGCAACCCCAAGGAACCAACCATGACCATCACACGCCTGCAACCTGAAGACCGGCTGACCGGTGCCGTCGTGCATGGAAATACGGTCTATCTGGCCGGACAGGTAGCCGATGACCCAGACCTTGATGCCGAAGGCCAGACGGCGGATATCCTGCGCCAGATCGATGCCCTGCTGGCGGAAGCGGGAACCAGCAGGGCACGCCTGCTGTCGGTGCAGATTTTCCTGAGCGACATGAACGACATGGCCGCGATGAACCGTGCGTGGGACGCCTGGCTGGACCCGGCCGCCAAACCCGCCCGCGCCACGGTTGAAGCCCGTCTGGCCGATCCGCGCTGGAAGGTCGAAATCACCGGAATCGCAGCCCTGCCCTGATCGACAGGCGGCCCCGAAGGCCGGTTTCCATGCAACCGTGAGGTGGGCGGGCTGTTCAGATTCGTGAATGCGGTCCCATGGAGCCGCCCATGACACGGAGCACCCCGCCATGCCAGATGACACCAGCCATTCATCATCCCGCCGCCAGATCCTAACAGGCGTTGCGGCAGCCGGTCTTGTTACCGCAGCCGCCGCTGGCCGGTCCCATGCCGCGGAAATGGCAGCCCCTACGCCTGCGTTGGTGGACCCGGAAGACGCCTATCCCCGGCCGCCATTTCCCCAGCAGTCCCAGCCATGGCCCGGCCTTGCGGGCAGGATGACGCCCCGGCCCGACCATGGGGAAACCAGCTATCGCGGGTCTGGCAGGCTGGCGGGGCGCAAGGCGCTGATTACGGGTGGGGATTCGGGCATTGGCCGGGCTGCCGCCATCGCCTATGCGCGTGAAGGGGCGGATGTGGCGATTGCCTACCTGCCACAGGAAGAACCGGATGCGCGTGAAGTCATTGCCCTGATCCGCGAAGCCGGACGCAAGGCCGTGGCCCTGCCCGGTGACCTGCGGGACCGCAAATACTGCGACAGCGTGGTGCAACGCGCGCATCAGGAACTGGGCGGACTGGATATCCTGGTCAGCAATGCCGGTCGCCAGCGCCACCAGGACAGTATCCTCGATATCAGCGACGAACAGTTTGATGAAACCTTCCGTACCAATATCTACGCGCTGTTTTATCTGAGCAAGGCGGCCATCCCGCTCATGCCACGCGGGGGCGCGATCATCGCCACGGCGTCGGTCAACGCGTTCAGCCCGTCCGAAATCCTGCTGGATTATTCCGCGACCAAGGGGGCGATCGTCGCCTTCGTCAAGTCACTGGCCAAGCAGATGGTCCACCGTGGCATCCGCGTCAATGCCGTTGCCCCCGGCCCGTTCTGGACTGCGCTGCAGGTCAGTGGTGGCCAGACGGAGGAAAACATCCACAATTTTGGTGGCGAGACCCCGATGGGCCGCGCGGGGCAGCCTGCGGAACTGGCACCCGTCTATGTCCTGCTGGCGTCGTCGGAGGCCAGTTACATTACCGGGCAGGTCTATGGTGCGGCCGGTGGAACGGGCGTGGGCTAGGATCGCGCAATGTCCTTGCGGTGCGGCTGTGGCAATGGCACATGGCATGGATGCGTATTGTCATGTCCTGCCTGCTGATGCTGCTGGGGGTCGCGGCGTGTTATTATGCCTTTGGCATGATTACGGATGCCGGGCGTTTCATATCCGATTCCCATCCCTGGTGACCACTGTCCTCCCGTCGCCTGACCGGAGCGTGCGGCTGGCCATTACGGAACATGGACCAGCCATGATTCGTGTGGCGTACCGTTATGGATCATGCACCCGATCGTGTATTTCCGACGTTGTACATGACTTCAACACTGACACATTTCCCGCAGGCCCGACCTGTGGTGGAGGTTGCCATGATCCGTTTTCCCGCCCTGACCGCCCTTGTCGCCGCCAGTATCGTGGTGGCCTCGCCCGCCCTTGCGGCCACCGTGCGGCTGGATGGTCACTTCACCCCTGAACATGGTACGACCAGTCAGCCCGATGGCACCGTTCAGGCCACGCTGAACACGCGTACGAATCTTGTGAAATATACCCTGACATGGACCGGGCTGAGCGGGCCGGTGGTGGCCGCCCATTTCCACGGCCCCGCGCCAGCAGGGGAGGAAGCGGGCGTACTGGTACCCATTCCCGGCCCCTACAAATCCGGCCAGCACGGGTCCGTCCTGCTGTCATCCGAACAGGCGGAGGCCCTTCAGAACGGTCAGGTCTATGTCAACCTGCACACCGCCGCCCAGCCCAATGGCGAGGCCCGCGCCCAGCTTGCGCCGGTCCGTCCCGGCGAAACGAAATAAACGGCAAGTCATTGGGATCGTGTCCATGATATAGTTTGCATGGCTGCTATTTGTGCTGCACAGTGCAGTGGATGACATGGAAATCATGTCGGTCATGTAAGGACGCGGGGTGACTGTGCCCGCCAGAAGTCATGGAGTCCGCTTTTGCGCCTAGTATCTCTGGCCGCTGTCGCGGCGGCTGTGTCCCTGTCCGGTATCGCCCCTGTCACCTGCGCCCATGCGGCGGATGCGCTGGGGCAGAATACGGCAACGATCGCCTTTACCCTGTCGGCGGCCGATCTGGGGGCGGGGATGTCGTGGGGGAAAGGTGTCCTGACGTTCGAGGGACATGACTACCCCTTCCGCATCCGCGGTGGTTCGGGGGCGGCCATCGGCTTTTCCAGAACCCGTGCCACTGGCACCGTCTATAACCTGTACCGCGTCGCGGATATCGAGGGGACATACTGGTCCGTTCAGGGCGAGGCGACGGTCGGCGCGGGCAAAGGGGGCGCCGTTATGGAAAATAACAACGGCATTCATATCAAGTTCTCGTCGCGCAGCACGGGCGCACGGCTGGCATTTTCGGTCGAACGCCTGACCATAAGCCTGACCCCGGAAGAAAAGGCCGGCCTTGCAACCGCGAGTGTCACCCCTGCTTCCCATGAATAGGCAGCCTGCCCCCTGATCGTGCATGGTAGGCTCCATTACCTGAACGGATGGAGCCACCAGCATGACAGAAGATACCCATACATTTGGTGATGGCCGACTTGCGGCCAGCGTGCGTGCCCATGGCGCGGAACTGTGCGCCCTGCGCGCGAACGGCCGCGACCTGTTATGGGCCGGGGGGGAGCCGTGGCGGCGCCAGTCCCCGGTGCTTTTTCCCATCGTGGGGCGTCTGGTGGATGACGCGGCATGGGTTGACGGGCAGGCCTACCGCATGACCCAGCACGGCTTTGCCCGTGACTGCACATTCCGCTGGCTGGAACGCGACGAGACCGGCTGCCGCCTTGAACTGTCCGATACGGAGGCGACGCGCAGGGTCTATCCTTTCGCTTTCAGCCTTGTCATTGACTACCGCATTGAACAGGGCAGGCTGCGGGTTGGCTACTGCGTGACCAATCCCGATGCGACGCGTGTCCTGCCCGCCTCACTGGGCGCGCATCCCGCCTTTGCCTGGCCGCTGTCGCCTGATGTGCCCAAGGACCGGCATATCATTGAATTCGACCAGCCCGAACCCGAAGACGTGCGCCGCCTGAAGGGCGGGCTGCTGCTGCCCGATTCCTTCCCCACACCGGTGCGCGGGCGCGTACTGCATCTGGATGAATCCCTGTTTGCGGCGGATGCGCTGATTCTGGACCGGCCGGCCAGCACGGGGCTGACCTATCGCATTCCGGACGGCCCGGGTCTGCGCCTGACATGGGAAGGTTTCCCGCAACTGGGAATCTGGATGAAGCCCGGTGGTGATTTCCTGTGTATTGAACCGTGGCATGGCATGGCCAGCCCGGTTGGATTCAAGGGCGATTTTTCCACGCGTCCGGGTGTATTCCACCTGCAGCCGGGGCAGGAATGGCGCGCTTCCTGGCAGGTGGGCTGCATCTGATCCATGTCCCTTCCGGCAGGTGTCTTTTCCATGCAACACCTGCCGGAATAAGCTTTGCGAAAAAAGCATGGATCGCCCCGGAAATCTGCGAAAATATCGTATTTCCAACCCCCCGGTTGCGTCGTAGCGTGCGCGCAGGAGCAGCATGCGGCAGTCTCGCCCGCTAGGCTCACGGGAAACGCCTTGATGCGTAGTTTTTCTCCTGTCCCCGCCGTGGGATTTTCCCCTTCTTCCAATCCCCTCCCGATCCGCACACTGCGCCAGCGCGTTGTGGGCTGGGTTGGTGCGGCCTACCGCAAACAGGGGATGATGCTGCTGGCGACGCTGCCCAGTATCGCCGTGCCGTCAGGCTGTCATGCGGGGATGGAGGGATCGCCCTCCCTGCTGGCGCTGCGGGGCTGGGACCGGTCCTGAACAGACCAGTCAGCCGCGGGCGGGCTGATCCTGTATCATGATGTATGGCGGCGCATTCCGGTGTGCCGCCATATTCATTGGACGCGACATAAGGGGGGCGTAAAATACATCTGACAGGCAGCCGGGAGAGCGGAAGGATATGGGTAGACAGATGCCACGACGCGCGGCATGGCTGGTGATTGCAGCGCTGGCGCAGATGGGAACAGCCCATGCAGCCACGACCGCGTTCAACAAGCTGCCTGATTACGAGAAATTCGGGATTACGATCACCAGCGCCTATCATGTGCGCCGGTGCGGGGTAACGGTTACGGTCGACCAGTCCCGTTTTGCCGACAGCGCCAGCGCGCTGGAAAATGAAGGCATACTTGATAACGTCACACCCGCCGTTATCAGCAGGCGCCCGGCCTACTATATTGGTCAGGCCATGCATGAAATCGTGCCGACCATCATCTACCACACCTTCCTGCGGTATACGGACGCGGTGAACTGTCACTTCGTATTTCATACGAAAGGGGGCGAGGACGAAGCACTGTATGGCGAGGTGGAGAATTCCTCCCCCGCTTTCCTGAGCTTTGTCGTGAACAGCCATACCCATACGCAGGTGGACTGGTACAAGGCCAGTTTTGATGAAATCCGGGAAGTCGCCTCGAAATTCGAGGAAGATCCGGCCTATGCCGCCCCCCTGACGTCGGAAGAGGGTGCGCCCGCGCAACCCTCGCCCGCAGATCCCGACGGTATCCAGGACGTGACAGACCGCCTGCAATGAACGAAAGAAGGGGCATGATGTCCGTGCCCGAATTCTCCCATGCCTTTCGGGAGCAGTTGCAAGACCTGTTCCGCTGGCGGCGTGACGTGCGCCATTTCAACCGTGATCCGGTGCCTGAACCCGTTCTGGACGATCTGCTGCGTACCGCGTGCCTTGCCCCATCGGTAGGGCTGAGCGAACCATGGCGTTTCGTGCGCGTGGACGACCCGGGGCGTCGGGCGGCGGTGCGGGAGGACTTTGCCCGCTGCAATGCCCGTGCGCTGGCTGACCATATGGGGGCGGATGCCCTGAATTATGCCCGGCTGAAGCTGGCGGGGCTGGATGACGCGCCGCATCATCTGGCGGTCCTGTCCCATCCCGACCCCACGCAGGGGCGTGGTCTGGGACGTGGGACGATGCCACAGACCACCACGTGGTCCACTGTCATGGCCATTCATACGTTCTGGCTGGCGGCCACGGCGGTGGGTGTCGGGGTGGGGTGGGTTTCCATTATCGATCCCGAACGGATCAAGACCGTGCTGGACGTGGATCCTGCGCTGGAACTGGTGGCCTATCTGTGCGTGGGATACCCGGCCCAGCCTGCCAGCACGCCGGAACTGGAACGTCGCGGCTGGGAACGTCGCGCGCCCGAACGGCGGGAGTGGATCCAGCGCTAGGACGCGGCATATGCATTGTGATGAAAATAGCAAAAGTTTTTGGTGAAGCTGTTCTCAGAAAGCTTCAGGAAACGTCGCCTTTTTGAAAAAAAGACCATCCAAAAACTTTTATTTTTATCAGTGACTTATTTTTGGAGGGTTCCTGTAACACTGTGCATTGTCATGCGGTGCCGCCCTGTACGGGTGTCGGTCATGACGCGGGATTGCGGTGCCGGACAGACGAATGCAGGGGGCCGATCCGGGGACATGACGGGACAGGAAAAAAAATGGGTGGCAGATATTCGCTAAAGCCGGTTTTGCTACTGCTCTGTTTCACCCATTGTGCCTGCCGGGTTTCGGGCCAGTCAGATTCAGGTGATGCGCTTTTGCCCGCATGCTGGCGTTCCGTGCCCGGCGGTCTGGTTCTGTCGGCGCCGGTGTGCGGCATGCAGGATTCATGCCCGTTACCTGGCGATGGAGGACTGAACGCTGCTGCATCATTTTGAATATCTGTTCCAGCATTACGGATATGGGGTGATTACCTTTATTGTGATGCTGGAAAGCATGGGGCTGCCGCTTCCGGCTGAAACACTGATTATTTCAGCATCCATCTACTGTGCCGCCACCCATAAGCTGGATATCCAGTGGGTGGCGCTTGCCGCGGTGACGGGGGCGGTCATCGGGGATAATATCGGCTACCTGATCGGGCGGAAAGTCGGCCTGCCGCTGTTGCAGAAATACGGATCACGCATCAAGCTGACGCCTGACAGGCTGCTGCTGGGGCGTTTCCTGTTCCGCCATCATGGCAGTGGTATCGTGTTTTTCGGGCGGTTCATCGCTCTTCTGCGCGTGTTCGTGGCCCTGCTGGCCGGTGCCAACCATATGCCATGGCCCCGCTTCATGCTGTTCAATGCGCTGGGCGGTCTGTGCTGGGCAGGTGGATATGCCACGGGTGCGTATTACCTGGGACGCAAGGTAACCCAGGTTTCCGGTCCCGCCAGTATCGCGATGGGGCTGGCGGTGGCGGTCGGGCTGGTGCTCAGTGCCGTTTTCCTGCGCCGCAATGAAGAACGCCTGACCCAGCAGGCCCTGCGTGAAGCCCGTGCGGATGCCGCGGCACAGGGGGCAGAAACGCCGTCCTGATCCCTTGGGTGCGCAACAGGGTACAGACAGGGTTTATTGCAAAGTGGGGCGGGTGGTGGTCTTGACTGGCGTCGGCAGTGGCATCCGGGGACCGGGCAGGCGTTCGCGCAGCATGGCATGTTCTTCTGGCGGCAGCAGGTCCGCCAGCGTCGTTGCGTCCAGCACACTCATGAACGCACCCAGCGCCGTGGACAGTACCCCGCGCAGGCGGCACATGTCTGACAGGATGCAGCAGCTGTTGTTTTCGGCATCGGTTGGTTCGCAATTGACAAGGCGCATGTCATCCTCGGTCTGACGTACGACATCACCGATCCGTATGTCCCCGGGCGCATGGGCCAGCAGCAGCCCACCACCCCGACCACGCCGTGCGTCAATCAGCCCGAGGCGCGACAGCCGGTGAATGACTTTGACCAGGTGATTTTCGGAAATGTCGTACGCGCTTGCGATTTCATGAATGGAGACACGTCTGTCCGCATGGATTCCCATGTATAGCAACGTGCGTAGGGCGTAATCAGTGTGCAGGGTCAGGCGCATGAGGCTATCTAACATGGGGGCAATCAGCAGAAACAGGCCCCTATAATTTGCATTTAACATGCAGTTTATCTATTGAAATACGCTCCAGCCCTTGTTTTGCGTCAGCAGAAGGCAAATAAAGGCGACGTAAACAGTCCTATAATATCACGCAAATGTGATTGTAATCGGGCGCAAGCGCCTTGCTCTCGCCCCAAAGTGCCGGGTGCGGGTCCGCTCAGGCGCCGGTTGTGCCTGCTGCGCCCCCAGGCGCCATGTCCGTGCCGTCTCAACGGCTGTGGGCAGTCCCGTTAGTGGGTGCCCGATTCTGTCATTGCGCCAGACGACGCGGCGGGTGGCTCCATCATCCGGTCCATCATGGCCAGCATCAGGCCCGACACGACAAACGCCAGATGGATGCCCACGCTCCATGCCAGTGTCCGGCTGGAAATCTCGTTCACCCGGATGAAATCCGCCAGGACATGGATCGCGGACATGGCCACGATCGAGGCCATGAGCTTGATCTTGATGTCCCCGAACGTGACATGGCCGATCCAGTCGGGAAAATCCCGGTGATTGCGCACATCAAGTTTGGAGACGAAGTTTTCATACCCCGCGAACATGACGATCAGCAGCAGGTTCGCCAGCAGCACCAGGTCGATCATGTCGAGGATGCCGACAAACACATCATCGAATTCCAGCGTGTAGCTATGCCTGACCAGCGTCCACACGGTCTGGAAGAACTTGACCAGTATCACCAGCAACCCGGCCGTCAGCCCGAGATATAATGGCGCGCACAACCACCTCGCCCGGAAAAACAGCCGCTCCAGACCGCTTTCCAGCCATGGTGTCCCCTCAGCCGGGACAGGAGACGACGCCTGCGGCGTGTGATCGTGCATGCGGCTTATATAATCTCATCCTACCCGAATGGGTAGGTCTATATTGCAGCGCTCATTTTTTTATCGGATTTTTTTCTTTCCCATTCCGTAATGATAACGATTATGTGTCTGCCCGTCCCGTTCCCCGGGGCGGGATTGCACAGTGTGACGGTATGGTCAGGTGGAATGCGCAGGCGACACATGGCGGGCGCCTTGGACGTGATGCGTGGCCGTCTTGCATGACCGGGGGACGCCGCGCTACTTCCCGCGTGTCTTCCACAGCTACAGGATGCTGATATTGGCCCATCCCAGCAAAAGTAATGCGAACCATCGGACGCGCGCCATTGTCGTGGCGCTGGCGCTGGGTGTTGTGGCGGGGCTGGTCCTGCATGCGGTGGGACCTGCGGCCAGCGAACCCGCCGCCCGGTTTGCCAGCCTGCTTACGGGCCTGTTCCTGCGGCTTGTGCGCATGATCATTGCCCCGCTTGTCTTTGCAACGCTGGTGTCAGGCATTGGCAGCCTGGGTGATGGGGCGCAGGTCCTGCGCATCGGGGGGCGCATCCTGCTGTGGTTTATCGTGGCGTCCTTCCTGTCGCTGGTGACGGGGCTGGTCGCGGCCAACCTGCTGCAGCCGGGGTCCGGGTTCACCACCCCGCTGTCGGTCGGGGATCTGGGGCTTGCGCATGGGCATTTCGACCCGGTCGAATTCGTGCTGCATGTAGTGCCCACCAGTATTTTTGACGCCATGGGCCGCAACGACATCCTGCAGATCGTGGTGTTTTCCATCCTGTTCGGTCTGGCCCTTCCGGCGGCGGGGAAAGGGGCGCAGCGCATGATCCTGCCCTGGACGGGGGAACTGGCGCGTATCATGCTGCGCATGACCGACATGGTCATGTACGCCGCCCCTGTTGCGGTATTCGGGTCCGTCATGGGCAGCGTGGCCCATAGCGGGGCAGGGATACTGGGCACGTTCGGTCTGTTCCTGTGCAAATTCTATGGCACGCTGGGTGTGCTGTGGGTCCTGCTGACGTCCATGACCTTCTGCGTGCTGGGACGGCGCGTATTCGCCCTTGCGCGGCTGCTGGTGCAGCCCATCCTGCTGGGCTTCGCCACGGCCAGCAGTGAATCGGTCTATCCGCTGCTTGTGGAACGGCTGGAGCAGTTTGGCGTGCCCGACCGTATCAGCGGGTTCGTGCTGCCGCTGGGCTACAGCTTCAACCTTGACGGGTCGGTGCTGTTCCAGTCCTTCGGTGCGCTGTTCATCGCGCAGGCCTATGGCATTCACATGCCAATGGGCCAGCAGATCGCCATGGTTCTGGTGATGATGCTGAGTAGCAAGGGCATTGCCGGCGTGCCCCGTGCAGCCCTGGTCACGCTGGCGGCCGTCATGCCGCAGTTCGGCCTGCCCGAAGCGGGGCTGGCGCTGATCCTGGGGATCGACCACTTCCTCGACATGGCGCGTACGGCAACCAACGTGCTGGGCAATGGTTATGCCGCCGCTGTCGCCGCACGGTGGGAAGGGGCACTGGAATCCCGCCCGCTGGCGGAAGGGGAATGAACAGGTAAAACTTTATGGGTGCCGCCTTTTTTGAAAAGGCGGCGTTTCCTGAAGCTTTCTGAAAAAAAGCTTCACCAAAAACTTCTCTGGTTTTCAGAATGTGGAACGGGACGGTCTTTCAGCCGTCCCGTCCGTGTTTTTACGCCTTGGCCAGTGCTGCGCCCAGCTTTTCATCCAGCACGTCCAGGAAGGGCTGGGTATCAAGCCATTTTGTGTCCTTGCCCACCAGCAGGGCGAGGTCCTTGGTCATCTGGCCGCCTTCGACGGTTTCAACGCACACGCGTTCCAGCGTCCGGGCAAAGTGGGTCACGTCGGGCGTGTCATCGAACTTGCCGCGATAGGCCAGGCCCCGCGTCCATGCAAAGATCGACGCGATGGGGTTGGTGCTGGTGGGCCGCCCCTTCTGGTGTTCGCGGAAGTGGCGGGTCACGGTGCCATGGGCGGCTTCGGCTTCCACCACGTCGCCCGTGGGGTTGAGCAGGACCGAGGTCATGAGGCCGAGGCTGCCGAAGCCCTGCGCCACGATGTCGCTTTCCACGTCGCCGTCGTAGTTCTTGCACGCCCAGACATACCCGCCTTTCCACTTCAGCGCGCAGGCCACCATGTCATCGATCAGGCGATGTTCGTAGGTCAGGCCCAGCTTTTCGAACTCGGCCCGGAATTCCCGTTCGTACACCTCCTGGAACACGTCCTTGAACATGCCGTCATAGGCCTTGAGAATGGTGTTCTTGGTGGACAGGTAGACCGGCAGCTTCCGGTCACGCCCGTAGGCCAGCGATGCGCGCGCGAAACCTTCGATCGAGGCCCGGGTGTTGTGCATGCCCAGCGCCACGCCGGGGCCCTTGAAGTCATGTACGTCGAGCACCTGCTCGGGGCCGCCATCGGCGGGGGTGTAGCGCAGGGTGACCTTGCCGGGGCCGGGAATACGGGTTTCGGCGGCACGGTAGATGTCGCCATAGGCATGGCGGCCGATCACGATGGGCTGCATCCAGTGCGGGACAAGGCGCGGCACGTTGGAGCAGATGATCGGTTCGCGGAAGATCGTGCCGTCAAGGATGTTGCGGATGGTGCCGTTGGGCGAACGCCACATCTTCTTCAGGCCAAATTCCTCTACCCGTGCCTCATCAGGGGTGATGGTGGCGCATTTTACGCCCACACCGTACCGGCGCACGGCCTCGGCGGCTTCCACCGTTACGCGGTCATCGGTCTCGTCACGGTGGCGGATGCCAAGGTCGTAATATTTCAGGTCGATATCCAGGTACGGCAGGATCAGCCGTTCGCGGATGAAATGCCAGATAATGCGGGTCATCTCGTCGCCGTCCATTTCGACAACGGGATTTTTGACCTTTATTTTTGCCATGGTACGTTTGTCTGCCTTTATGATTCAGTTTTTGTAATGACTGTTTTTTCTATGGTTTTTTCTGGCGCCCGTTCGCGCAGCGGGCCTCCCGGCGGTCGCATTATTAGGCGTGCCGACAGGGGATAAAAAGCATTGCCGCATGCGGGTTCATTCACAAACGTGCCATCTCCCTGCCGCATGGGCGTATGATGGGGCTACCCGCGCGCGGGGGCGTGTGACATGAAACGGTCATGATCGCCCGTCCTCCCCCGGATACGGCCTGCTGGCGCGCGCGCTGCCGGCGTCTCTGGCCCGATGTACTGTTTTGCCTTATGGCCGCCCTTGCGCTGCTGCCCGCCTGTACGGCGTTGCAGGGGGTGGTACGGTCGGTGGTGCTGTGGGCGGTGATCGCGCTGCTGGTCAACAGCAGGCGGGTACTGCTGGGGCTGCTGCTGCCTGTGGTCGTGCTGATGCCTGCCGCGCTGTATTACATCGGCATAGGTGGCGTGCCGCCCGGCTATCCGCTGTGGCTGATCCTGTTTTACTGCTCGTTTCCCGTTATGGTGGGGTACGTATGGCCTGTCCTGCCCTATCTGGTGGCATGGGCGCTGCTGTGGGTGGGGCTGACCGGGGTTTACCTGTCGCGGCCACGTGGCGCGGTGGTGAGCTGGCGGGTCCGTACGCGCCTGGCCTGCGTGGTAATGTTGCTGGGTTGGATCATTGTTCCCACCGTGCAGTTATGGCGGCACCTGCCCGCCACGCGGGGCGGGACCGAAAATCCGCTGGTGCCCATCCATTCCCGTTTTGACCGGGCATGGCCGTGGAGCATGGCGACCGGCTACGTCGCCGCCCGGCGTGAAACCCGGCGCGTGACCGATATGGCGCGACGGATCAGCCATGAACCGATCCATTTCGATCCCCCGCCGCCCGCTACGCCACAGGTGGTCGTGCTGGTGATCGGGGAAAGCGCGCGGCGCGACCATCACCATATCTATGGCTACGGCCCGTCCACCACGCCGGAAATGGAACAGGTGCCGGGGCTTGTGCGCTTTGATGACATGGTGACCCCCTTTGATTACACGGTTGGCGCGGTGCCGGTCATCCTGTCAGGATATGACCGGCTGCGACCCGGTGCGGCGCCAGGGCATGATCTGGTGTCGGTGTTCAATGCGGCGGGATTTGATACGTGGTGGATCAGCAACCATCCCCGCCTTGGCCCATATGACAGCGTGATTGGTGCCTATTCGGAACAGGCCCATCATATCGCTTACACCACTGTGCATGACGGGATCATGAGCAGTCCGGTGCTGGATGAACGCATGCTGCCGGTCGTGGATCATGCAATTGCGGATGCGCACGGACCCGTCTTTATCGTGTTGCACCTGTTTGGCAGCCATGAAAACGCGGCCGATCGGTATCCCCGCGGTTTTGCCAGTCTTGGCACGCCCTATGACAACAGCATTGCCTATACCGACCACATGCTGGCCCATGTGCGCGCTGCGTTGGAAGCCCATGGGGGGGAATCCGCCCTGTTTTATGTATCCGACCATGGGGTGCGGGTTACGGAATGCACGGGCGGGATTCCCGCACATGGGGATGTGCGCGCCGCGTATGAAATACCGTTCTATCTATGGACATCCGCCGCATGGCAGGCGGCCCATCCGCAGGCGGCACAGGCCGCGCGGGATAACGTGCATGTCCCGCTGACGCTTGCGGCCCTGCCGCCAAGCGTACTGGACGCGGCGGGGCTGTATTACGGTGCGGCGGATGCGGGTCTGTCGGTGCTGTCAGCCCATCCCGTCCGTGTGCCGCGCATCGTGCACGGGGACAGCGGCACCAACCAGAACGTCGATTATGACCACAGCCATGATGATGGCAGGTGCCATATCGCACGGGATTGAAGACACGCGTTCCGGGTGGCGCCGTTTTCAGAATGCTTCAGGGGAACGCCGCCTTTTCGGAAAAAAGGCGGCGCCCGAAAACTGTCATTCCTTTTTGGTAAGCATTCCGGGCTGGAAAAGCCCTTATTGCCCGTTGGGGTGCTTCTTCAGCCATGCGTCATAACGACGCTTGTCCAGACAGTAGGCAAGGTTTTTGTACAGCTGGATATGGCGGATATGCGTCACGTCCTCCTGGCAGGCGATCTTGTCGCTGTCCTGATATTCGTCCCACGCGGGCTGCAGGACCAGCGCGCGTTCCTTTTCCTGTGTGACGCAGGCATTGGTGACTTCATCGCCAAATTCCGTCGTGCAGTCATCGACGATCGGATAATTGGGGAATGCCAGCGCCGGGGCGGGCAGCTTCACTTCGGGCCGGATGTAAAGCGAGTTCAGTTCCCCTTCCGGCACTTCGGCCCGCGCCGTGGAAATGCCGCCTGCTGCCAATACGCCCAGCAGGGCACAGGTAATGAGCTTTTTCATGTCTGTATGCCTTTGTTCAAAACAGGATATGGCGGGCATGTGGCGAATGTGACCCTGCCGTCGTGCCATGCCAGGGAAAACGGATAAACCGGCGTGCGGGTTTAGGGTAGCGGTCCCATCCACTTTCGCCATGCAGGCCAGCCATGGATGATCCTGGCCAGTGCAGCATAACCGCCGCCTGCGGGGTGGGCGCCATCGCCACGGGCGATTTCGGCACACCATGACGGATGCGCCAGCAGCGGGTTCCAGACCGACAGGAAGGGAACGTCCAGCTGCGCGCATAATCCGGCCATGGCATGTGACAGGGCCCGCGTGCGGTCATCGGGGCTGGCGCGGCCGACCGGGGTGGGGCCGATAACCAGAACCGGCCATGTCTGCCGGGCCTGTTGCAGGATCTGCTGCGCCGTCGCGATGCTTTCATCGTGCGGCACGCGTGGCGGGCCATGCGCCGTGGCGGTGCAGTCATTGACGCCAAAGGACAGCACGATGCCGCCATCATGGCGTCCCGCAAGGCGGGGCAGGGTTTCGGCATGCCATCGGACGGCAATGTCACGGCTGGTCTGTCCCCGCACGCCCAGATTGTAGGGCGTGACGTCGTATCCTGCCTGCCGTTCCATGGCGCAGAGACGTCCTACCCATCCCTGACAGGTTTCATCGCCCGTTCCCGTTACGTAGCTGTCGCCGATAAAACAGATTCGCATTCCCCCATGATAGGCGCGTTGGCGAGGGAAAACCATGGCGGAACGGATTGGCGCTTCTGCACTTTCTTATTTTGTTCTCATGCTTTAGGGTTTGTGAACACGTTGCGAACATGGGGTGGGAACACAGGAATGCGGGCAGGGATCGTGCCATGGCTGGGATGCGGGCTGCTGCTGGCCCCGCCGCCTGCCATGGCGGGGCAGGCAGGTTATGGCGTGCCCGCCGCAACCGTGGGCTGCATGCAGGCGGCGACGTTGGAACGGGTGGACGGGCTGGCTGTCACTGCCGCGCATGAGCGCGTGCTGGCCCAACTGCATTGCAGGCGTGTGGACGGGACAGGAAGCTGGCAAATGCTGGGCCATCATGGCGATGCGGTGCTGCTGCGCCACCTGCCTGCCCGCAAAGGGGATGTGCCGCTTTATTTCCCTGCTGCTGCCGTGCGCCCTGCATCGGGTATGGCGGCGGTGCTGCCACCTGGCCTGTTGCGCCTTGTCCTTGCGGGGGTGGGGGCGGTGCTGGCGTGGCCGCTGCTGCGGTATGGCTGGCGGTTTTTCCGTCGGCACCGGGCATGGCGCGTATGCAGGGGGCTGGTGAACCGGCATGCCGATGCCCTGCGCATCCGGCGCAGGCAACTGGTGCAGGTCAACAGCTATGGCGTGGAACGTACGACCCGATGGCGGCGCGAACAGGCGGAATTCATCAAAACGGTCGTGCAACCCACGTTACGGGCACGCCGCCTGCAATGGGCATGGCCGGTCATTGCGGACCGCGTGCAGGCCCGGATCGAACATGTGGCCAGCCAGAAACTGTCGCGTGGGGAGGCCGTGCAGGCCGGCAGCGGTTACGCGCCGGACATGGACCCCATTGCATATGAACGTTATTGCGCCGAACGCCTGCGGGCCTGTGGCTGGGACGCGCATGCGACGCCGCCCGGCGGGGACCAGGGCGCGGATGTCATTGCCACGCGCGGCAGGACGCGTCTGGTCGTGCAGTGCAAGCTGTATCGTAATGCGGTGGGGAATGAGGCGGTGCAGCAGATTTCGGCAGCCCGGCTGCATTATCAGGCGGACGTGGCGGCCGTGGTGTCCAACGCGGATTACACGACATCCGCCCGGCAGTTGGCACAGTCGAACCACGTGGCCCTGCTGCATCATGATGAACTGCCTGCCTTTGCCGCCCAACTGGCGCGGGCACGAAAAAAGGCATGAGTCTTCATCATGTCATAACATGACAGAATGTGTCTGATGGATGCGCGCCGGGTGTCCCCGGCGCGACATGGTCAATCGCGTGATGCTGCGGGAACAGGTGCGGAAGGACGATTGCGCGTACTCAACCGGACCGTGATCAGCAGATGGGCGATCATGCGTGCAGAGTTGCTCATGTATCATACCTCCTATCTTTCCTATACATGAATCGTTTCACGAAAGCGAAGGTTTCCTGCAAAGTTGAAACAAATTCCGTGTGCCGTTGCGCTTTATGGCCGCCATCCCCATCTCTACGGTCAGATATGACAGGATGAGGGAAAAGTTTGAGACGACATCGTGTAATGCTGGACGGGCGTGAACTGTATGCGGGCGCGCAATGGACCCATGTCCAGCGGTTTGCGGATGCCCTGCGTGCCCGTGGGCATGACGCCGTGGCGATTCGTGACGAGACGCCGCTTCCCCCCCGTGCGCCACGCCCCCGTCTGAGGGGCCTGCCGCCATGCGGGCCGGGCCACGGACGCCGCCCGTAGGGCATGGAGTACATCTATCTGCTGGTTGCGATCGTGGCGGAAGTCACTGCTACGTTCTGCCTGACATTGTCCAACGGCTTTACACGTGTGGTGCCGTCCTGCGTCACGGTGGCGGGGTACGCCGTGGCGTTCTATTCGCTGTCGCTGGCGTTGCGCACCATCCCAACCGGCATGGCGTATGCCATCTGGTCCGGCATTGGCACGGTGCTGATTGCGCTGGTCTGCCGCGTGGTGCTGGGACAGAAGCTGGATCTGGCGGCCATTGCCGGCATGACGCTTATCATATGCGGCGTGCTGGTCATGAACCTGCTGTCCGGCGCGGGCCGGCATGGATAAAAAAGGCCGGTCCCACAAGGGAACCAGCCCGTTTCATTACCGTCGGCCGCCGGGACCGCCGCCCCCGTGGCCGCCACCGCCATGACCACCACCACCGCCGGGACCGCGTCCGCCCCCACCGGGGCCACCGCCACCTGGTCCACCGCCATGGCCCCCGCCACCCGGTCCGCCACCATGGAAGCCCCCACCGGGTCCACCACCGCCCGGCCTGCCGCCACGGAAACCGCCACCGGGTCCGCCGCGGCCACCACCCCATCCGCCGTCGCGTCCCATATAGATGGGCGCACCGCCGTAATAGTCGCCATATCCGCTGTAATAGCCGCCGGAGGGGCCGTAGCCGTACCCACCATAGCCGCCATAATAGCCGGGACCGTCGACACAGGCGACAAGCGGGCTGGCCAATGCCAGTACCGTCAATGACCGGGTCAGTCGTTTCATGGGAAAGAGCGTCCTTTTTCCATATACAGCTTCACGTCCTGATCCAGTCAGGTTTCCCACTGTATAAAGAAAAAAGGCACAAAGACGACCATTGATGGCCGTCGCCACGCCGGCCGGGGGGCGTAATGCTGCACGCCACCCGTTACCGGCGGGTTTCAGGAATTATTTCAGGCCGTCGGCCTTGGCCAGTTCCTTGACGCGGCGCAGCAGGGAAACGGCATAATCCTCGGCTTCCATGGCGGAACTGAAGCCGCTCAGCGTGCCGGTCAGGCCACCGATGTTTACTTCGAGGCTGTACTTGCCCTGTGCGTCGGGACCACTGGTTGCCACTTTGCTCATGATAGCATCCTAATTCTTGTTCTGTAGGGGACACACGGCGTGTCCGTTCCCAATCACATGGGGTCGAACGGCGTCGTGATCCATGGCCGTCGCCGCATGGCAGCCTGTCATGTCGCTCTCTTGACATGGGGCAGGCCCATACGGGGGCGTGGGTCCGCCTTGCCTATTTCTGGCGGGCGAGTTCGGCTTCCAGCTTCCTGGCGCGTTCTTCAAGCGCGCGGGCGTGTTCGGGCCGGTCCTTCAGCGCAATGGCGTAATCCCGGCGGACCTGTTCAAGTTCACGCTGCAGATCCGTGGCGGAGGGAAGGTGGTGTCCTGCTGGCATAAAGAATTCCTGTGTTTCGTAATGGATTGTTCCTTCATGTCGGAACATATTTTCCCGCTGCAACCTGTCCTTTATGCGGATGTGGTATGACATGGCCGGACAGCGGCTTGCGATGTCGGCCATCATTGGCATGATTGGCGGATCGTGGACCACGGTGGCCCATGGGCGCAGGGCCACCGGAACAGCTGGCAGGGGAGAACCGGGCGTGGATTTCAAGGCGGGTGATATTGTGGTGGTCAAGGATGATGCGGCCGTCAGACCGGAACTGCGCGGCATGAAGGGCACGATTGTCGAGATTATCGAAAACGGACAGATTCGCGTGCGCAGCGACAGCACGGGAAATGACGAATGGTTTTCCGCATCCGACCTGCGGCATGAATGAACGGGGGCGGGGATCAGTCCCCATCCCACAGGCGCAGGAACGCGTAAGGATAGGCCCTGCAGGTCTGGACAAGGTGCCGCATCCGTACGGACCAGTCGCGTGACAGGATGGAGGGCGCGCGGGGTGCCTGCATGACCATGCTCCTTGCCTGTCTCGGGACCGGCCATGTGGCAGGGCACCGGCCCGGATGGTTCGTGAATTCCGTAACGTCATACAGGCACGGAAGATGCACTGGCGGGATTCACATCCGCATGAAATATCCCTGATGTGCGATACATGCATTGCGGCTGCGCATGCCGTGTTTGGACGCCTGTCCCTTCCGGGTGTTAGAAGGAACGGGGCCGGGCCTGCCGGTAACCCGATCGACAGACAGCGAAGAGATTTATGAACCGCGGCAAGATTATAAAATGGGCCACCATCATGTCCCTGCTCCTGATGATTGGCAGCGTGGGGGTGCTGGTGCGCGGTATGACCGCTGACGGGATTGGCCCGGTCTCATGGATGGTGGCCGAAGGACTGGCGGGCCTTGGCCTGCTTGGCCTTGGGGTGATCAATATATGTGGCGGACGCGACTGACCGCGACGCGCCCGCTTTTTTCCGCCTTCAGTTACCCATGCCCGGGCCGCCAGAGCCGCCGGGACCGTCACTGGGCGCATCCTGTCCTGGCGATCCGGTCATGCCGCCTACGCCGCCGCTTTCGCTCGGGTCGGTGGGGGGATGGCCGGACTGGCATGCTGTCAGCCCCGCCAGCAGTAGCAGAACGGCAATTTTTTTCATCTGGGTCTTACGTCCTTCAATCACGCTATGGTGAGGTATGTAAGGATATTCCCCCCGGAATCAACGGTGTTTCCCTACGGCCATCAAGGATGGTGGGGCGGCACGGGTTGCACGCCCAGACGATAAAGGGTGGTTTCGTTGTATGTCTGTCCCGGTTTCAGTTCGATACCGGGGAAAGCCGGGTGGTTCGGGCTGTCGGGGTAATGCTGGGTTTCCAGCGCCACGGCATCCGTCTGGCGATAGCTGTGCCCCGAGGGGCCGGCATAACGTCCGTCAAGTGAATTGGATGTATAGACCTGCAACCCCGGCTGCGTGGTCAGCACGTCCAGCACCCGCCCCGAGGCCGGATCCCACAGGTGGGCGGCTGGCACCGGGGTGCGTGAAAGCTGGCTGTTGACGATCCAGTTCTGGTCATAACCGTGCGGATACATCATTTGCGGGTCCGTATTGCGCAGGCGCTCGCCAATGCGGTGGGGTGTCCGGAAATCAAGCGCCGTGCCCGCGACCGGCGCGACCGTGCCCAGCGGCACCGATTTTGCGTCGATCGGGGTGAAGCTGTCGGCATTGACCTGCAGCATCTCGTTTTCAATGGAACCACTGCCCTCGCCATTCAGGTTGAAATAGCTGTGGTTGGTCAGGTTGACCACGGTGGGCCGGTCCGTTGTCGCGACGTAGTGCAGCGACAGTTCATTGCTGTCATTCAGGCTGAAGGTGACATGGGTGGTCAGCGTGCCGGGAAATCCTTCGTCTCCGTTCGGGCTGACCAGCTTCAGGGTCACGCTGGCGCCATCAGCGGTGGTGCCCGCGTTTTCCACTGTCCATACATGTTTGTCGAACCCCCTGCGACCGCCATGCAGGGCGTTGGTCCCCTCGGTCCGGGGGATGTGGTAGGTCTGTCCATCCAGCACGAAGGTGCCATTGGCAATGCGGTTGGCTACGCGCCCCACAGTCGCCCCGAAAAACAGGCCGCCACGGGCGCTGTCACGGGTATATCCCACCAGCGTCGGGAACCCCAGCACGACATCCGCCACATGGCCGCGTGCGTCCGGTGCATCGATGGCGGTTATGGTCGCACCATAGGTCATGACCTGCACGCGCATGCCGTGCCGGTTGGCCATGGTAAAGCGTTCGACCACCTGGCCATCCGCCATGGTGCCAAATGGGGCGCGGTCCAGCGTTACGGGCGGGGTGGTATCAGCGTGCGCCGCTGTCGCCATTGCTGCCGCCAGCAGCAGCCCCGCAAGGGAAAAACGGTATTCCGAGCGCGAAAAAGAAGCGTGCATGGAGCATTCCTGTCATCATCCGGCTGGTCGGAAATCCTGTTATCTGCTGTTTATCTTGCCGCCATTGGCACGATCCTGCAAAACAGGGCAATGAAACCGGTTCTGGTGTGTACGCGTGCGGTTCGTGCGCATGAAAGGGAGAAAATGCGATACAGGGTTGTGGTGGCGCTGATGGCTGCGGGCATTGCCTGCGGTGGAACGGTAGACGGCGCATGGGCGGAACAGGTACAGGACCTGCCCGCATCCCCGGCCCCGCATGGCGAGACGGACCTGCAGAAGCTGCCGCCGTACCAGAACAAGGTGAATGAATATATCGACCTTGCATCGGTTCAGGTGCATGGCACGCATTCATCCGCCACGTTCATCCAGGATTTTGACGAGGACATGATCCGTCACGGGCTGCCGTTTGCCTCGGTCAGGTTTTCCGTCATGTACAACTGTGCTGCGGATACATACCGCACGCTGTCCTATGCCACATGGTCGGGCCATATGGGCACGGGCCACCGGATAGCGGATGGCCCGGTGCCACGGGGAGAAATGACCGTCGATCCCTCCCTGCGTGATGGCAGGCGCATCGCATGCGCCCATGTGGGGCATAATCATGCCGGTGGGCAATAATCCCCGTTTGGGGATAACCCGGGAAGTGATGTGGATAACAGCGTGGATGGGTCGGCGCATCATGCGCTGAATGGCTGGGGGAACTGCTAAAAATGAACGATAAGGCTTCTGTGGATAGTCATGTAATCGATGCCGTGGCGGCATCGCTGCCCACCACTACGGCCTCCATCCCGCCACAGGAGCAGGCGCGCGTTTTCCTGCAGCATCTGGCGCAGCGGGGGCTGACGGTCGCCCCGGTCGAAGGGACGGATGGCGCATCGGCCCTGCACCAGATTTCACAGGGGCTGATCGACCTGTTCTCCAGCGAGGACCGCAAGCTGAAATACAGCGCCCTGCTGGTGCTGTTCCTTGTGCTGGTGGTGCTGTACATCCAGCCGCTGGTCATCCTGTTCGGCCTGCTGCTCAGCGGTGTGATCTTTTTCATATTCGCGCTGACGCGCCGCAGCCAGACCGCTGACTGACCCGGAAGCTGTCTGGAAAGCACCCTGTAAACATAAGGAAGTTTTTGGTGAAGCTTTTTTCGGAAAGCTTCTGGAGACGTCGCCTTTCTGGAAAAAGGCGACACCCGAAACCTTTTATTTTTCTTTATCGATGCGCGGGTTTTAAACGACTTCTCAGGGGGAACCGGCGGTGGCGGCTGGTGCCCCACCCTGCTGTGCCGGGTTCTTGGTAGGCATGATGTCGTCGCTGCCGCTGGAGCCGGAGACAAGCTGCCACTGCCGCCGGTCATCCTGATAGCGCGACAGGCACATCAGCAGTGCCTGATATTTTTCCAGCCGCCCCGGATCACTGACCAGTGACAGGCAGGCGGCGCGCAGGTCACTGTCATACCCGGTCCAGTGCGCTGTCAGGGCTGCCTGGCTTTTCTGTTCGGCGGACACGCATTCGCCATCCGTATCCTGCATTTCGATATGGGCGCGGTCGCAGTTGGCCGCGATGTCATATTGCGGCAGCGTCAACCTGCGCCCGTGCTGGGTGTCGTAGGGGTGGTGGGCCAGCTTTTCTATATCCACCACCGGGGTCGTCGCATGGGGCGCAGGGGCGGGTTGCAGCGGTGGTGGCAGGCTTTCGCCGTGCTGGGTTGCATACCGGGCCAGGTCATCAAGTGCTGCCAGCGCTCCCTTGACCGAAAACGGTACCGGTTCATGTTCGAAGGGGATCAGCGCGCCCGTAGCCGCGGCCTTCAGCGCATTGACCAGATCCGGCACGGTGTCCGGGTTCAGGTCGCCGCCAGCGGTGTCCCATTTCTGGTTGGTGCTGAAGATCTGCAGCGCAATGGTGAACTTGCCGATCATGACCATGGCCGTTTCCACCCCCTTGGGGTTGCGGTAACGACCGTGGCGCTGGTGGATGGCAATGCCCACGGTACCGCTGGTTGCACGGTAGAACATGATATCCAGCGTACCCTGATGGGACATGACCATGGGTTGGCCGGCTGGTCCGCTATTGGCGAATATCCAGTCCGGGTCGGCGGCATGCGCGTGTGATGTGGCGCAGAGTGTCCCGATTGCCAGGATGGCAGCAGGTAGCAGGCGCATCCCGGCCCTTTCCTTCCAGTATCCATGAAATCCCGTTAGTGGCCCCATGATAACGGTGTGATACCGGCAGGCCAATGCCATGTGCACAGGTCGCCCCTGTGGCGGCGGGAAAATGAAAATCTTCTTTACTATTATTTTCGCCACCGACATGGCACGCACCACGTTGAAGGGCTGGACATGCTTTGTCGCAGATTGGCCACGATCCCGTGAGATGGTGGCCCCGTTTCCAGATCGTGGGAACAGACATGCGGGGATTGTCCTTCCATGCCCTGAATTATGACAATATATGTCAGCGTCACGTTAAGGTGATGCTGGAATGATCCATCATCCCGATTCGTCGGTCTTTGTTGCAATGGGATTGTCGCAAAGTGAGCAGGAAACAGATTTTTCTTCTGGGCTGTATGGCATTGATCTCCCTGCCGGGGATCGCGCTGGCGCAGTCCTATGATGACCGGCCCCGCGCCGTGCCCGTGGCCATGCAGCCGGAAGACGAGAACAGCAGCCCCAGCCCGTCGCAGATGCTGGTGGATGAACGCGCGGGTGGATGGGTTGCCATCCACCACACACCCGATGCGGGCGCGCATACTGACCTGTGCATTGCCGGATCGGAAAGCGAGATCCTGATGTTCCGCGCCGATGCCGAATCGCTACAGGTGCGCAGTGCCGATGATCACTGGACGCTGGCCAGTGGTGAAAAAGGCGACATGACGGTTACGGTAGGGACTTACACCCGCGTGTTCCACATGCAGGCCAATGACGCCACGACCCTTGCGGCCGATATCCATGCCGATGACCTTACCCACCTGCTGGATGCCATGGCGAAGTCGCATGTGGCATTGGTGAAATTTGGCGACCGCACGACGCTGAGCGTCAATCTGGCGGGCAGCATTCCCGTGCTGGACCGTTTCCGGGGCTGCACCGAAACACAGCATTTTGCCGATCTGGGTCAGGGCGCGGGACAGAAGGCATCGCCTTTCTAGATAAATGGAAACAGAAGTATCCGGGTGCCGTCTCTGTCGAAAAAGGCCTTACCAGAAACGCCTTTATAATCTGCGGGATGTCCCACAGGCAGGCTCAGCGCTCTGCAGGATGGAGCGCCACACCGGCCTGCTGGCGGGTGCAGCGGTGCCAGCGGTCAGGTAGCGCGTGGCCGTAATAGAACCCGCGCTTGAGGATGTTTTGCACCAGCCGCAGGCCCGGATTGGCGGCAAAATACAATGCGCGTTCCAGACCGGTGGTGGTGGGTGCGCTGACAAAGCGGGCATTGCCGATATAGGACGGGAATTCCCCGTTTTCCCGCGCCAGTCCGGGCCAGACGCTCAGCGCGCCAAGCCCGGTTTTCCACGGCTGTCCCATTAATGTGTCGATCGGGGTGGCGGTGTAATGCAGGCAGCGCAGGATCTTGCGTGCGCCGGACGGGCTGACCAGATAGGCATGTGCCCCGCCGGGCGTGGTGGAAATACGCGTCAGCCAGTAGTTCCGGCCCAGGGGCACAAGTTTGCGCTGCAGGCGGGTGGCGTGCTTGGCGTCGCCGAAAAAACGCACGAACTCCCATTCATCCCGTCGCTGCATCAGGGCACGCACCACATACGGCCAGTCGGGGGAGAGCAGGACATCGTCCTCCAGAACGATCCATGGCCTGTCTTTCGCCGCGATCTGCTGCAGGGCTTTCTTGTGTGACAGCAGGCAGGCGATCTCGCCGGGATACAGGTCCTTGCCCATGAAAATCCGCCGCCTGCACCGATTGTATATCCCGTAATCACGTTCGGTCAGGCTGGTGGCGTCAACCGCATTCATAAATTCAAAATCAAGACCGAAACCTGCCAGTTGTCGGGTTAATAATTCCCGGCGCTGTATGGCATGTGGCAGGCTGATAATGAGAATATGGGGAAATCTATATTCCTGATCATGTGGTCGTGGATGCATTTTTATTTTCAGATCATTGATTCTATATCAGTAATATCTTGATATGACCACATAACAGGAACGGATCGCGGCACACTAGCGATGCTGCCTCCTGAAGGATAGAGATATATTCGTGGGTTCCATTGCCGCACCTTCCCCTGCCGTGACCTGTTTTCCTGCAGATGGCAGGGCATGTGGCGTGCTGCATGTGCCCGGATATGACCTGGGTTGCGGCCAGCGGGACAGTCCCCGGTTGCGCATGCATGGCAGCCCGCACGCTGGGCTGTGGTGACAACGGGCGTGTGTATGGCAAACATTCTTCCTTTCCGGATTGTCAGCGCTGGCTGACCTGCAGAAAAGGAAGACAGGACGTGAGGGGACGTTTTCATCTTGGCGCGCTGGCTGGCGGGCTGGCCATCATCGCGGCGGGAACAGTCTTGGCACCCGCCATGGCGCGGGAGACAAAGGCACGCCATGATGCTGCCCCCGCACCGGTCGCGACGCTGGATGTGGCGGCGTTCCAGACGCAGGCGGCGCAGTATGTTGGCAAGCCGGTGCGGATTGAGGGGTGTTACATTACCTCGGCCAATTCAGGCGGGGCGGATTGCGCGGCCTTCCGTATTGCTGATCTGCCGGGACAGGTGGACTGGAACGGTGCGGTGCCGCTTGATGGCCCGACAATGGAGGAATCCTCCTTTCGCAAGGCCCAGCAGATCTGCGGTGACACGGGCAAGCATGAACAGTGCCAGGCCGAGGTCAGTGGCGTGGTGTACGACCCGTTCGGGGATATGGGAGTGCAGGGGCAGCGTAATTTTGAACTGCGCAACGCCCGGATTCACTGGCTGGCGGAACCGGCGCCACATAAGGCGGATCATCGCCATGTGGGTAATGAACGCTCCGCGTCCCGCTAACGGGCAGATTGCAAGCTGGCATGGGGATACCGTTTAGATGGGGTGGCCCAGCCGCTCAACTGTCATGAACGCCTGCAGGTTGCCTGAAAAAGACCATGGATAAAAGCAGGAGTCCCTTGGTGTCGCCTTTTTTCAAAAAGGCGGCGGTTTCTGGTTAGCCGGTCTTTTTTATCCCTTCACGCCTGCGGTTGGTCGACCAGACGCAGCATGTAGCCCAGTTCCGTCTTGGCCATCCGTTTTGCCTGCGCCAGCAGGGCATCGCGATCGATAAACCCCATACGGAACGCGACTTCGGTAGGCGACCCGACCAGCATGCCCTGACGGGACTGGATGGTCTGCACGAAATTGCCAGCCTGCATCAGGCTGTCGGGCATGCCGGCATCCAGCCAGGCGCAGCCGCGTCCCAGCTGGTCAACATCCAGCGTGCCTTCTTCCAGATAAATCCTGTTGAGGTCCGTGATTTCCAGTTCACCGCGCGCGCTGGGCCGGACCCGGCGTGCGAATTCCGTCACGCGGTGATCGTAAAAATACAGTCCGGTCACAGCCCAATTGGAATCGGGCTTTTCAGGTTTCTCGACAATATTCAGCGCGCGACCGTTCCTGTCGAACGAGACGACGCCATAGCGTTCAGGATCACGCACCTGATAGGCGAAAACGGTCGCCCCGTTCGCCTGCTGCGCCCGTTGCGCCGCTGCCTGCAGCAGACTGCTCAGATGATCGGCAAAAATCAGGTTGTCGCCCAGCGCCAGTGCACACGGCGCGCCATCAATCCAGTCTTCCCCGATGATGAATGCCTGCGCCAGCCCATCGGGCGCGGGCTGGACACGGTAGGTAAAACGGACCCCGAACTGCGATCCATCGCGCAGCAGTCGCTGGAACTGCGGCATGTCCTGCGGGGTGGCGATGATCAGGATATCCCGAATCCCAGCCAGCATCAGGGTGGTCAGGGGATAATAGATCATCGGCTTGTCATAGACGGGCAGCAACTGCTTGGATGTGGCAATCGTCATCGGGTGCAGGCGTGTCCCGGACCCACCCGCCAGCAGGATTCCCTTCATCGGCCGGGTGCGTGTGGCGGATATGGCTGTCATGCCCGGGTTCCCAGTCTGTGGCCTGTGTAGTGCTGCGCACGGATGTTTTCCCACCACGCACGGTTGTCCAGATACCACTGGACCGTGTGGCGGATGCCGGTTTCGAAATCATGCCGTGCGGTCCACCCCAGCGCGTGTTCGGCGTGGGTGGGATCAATTTCATAACGGAAATCATGGCCCGGACGGTCGGCGACAAAGCGGATCAGACGGTCACGCGGGCCATCGGGGTCCGGCACCAGTTCGTCCAGCACGCTACAAATGGTCCTGACGACCTGCAGGTTCGTGCGGGGCTGGCGTGCGCCAATGGCGTAGGTTTCCCCCGGTTTCCCGTGTTCGATGGCCCGGACAAGGGCTTCGGCATGGTCTTCGACAAACAGCCAGTCGCGGATGTTTTCGCCCCGGCCGTAAACCGGCAGGTCCTTTCCTTCGATGGCATTGATGGTAACAAGCGGGATCAGCTTTTCGGGGAAATGCCAGATCCCGTAGTTATTCGTCGTATTGGTGACAAAAGTGGGCAGGCCATAGGTATGGTGCCATGCCCGCACGATATGGTCGGACGCTGCCTTGGACGCGGAATAGGGGCTGCGTGGATCATAGGGTGTGGTTTCGGTAAAGGGTGGATCACCCGCATCCAGATGCCCGAAAACCTCATCGGTCGAGATATGATGGAAACGGAATGCCTTCCGGCGGGCGGTATCCAGCCCCTGCCAGTACGCATGCGCTGCGTCCAGCAATGTATAGGTGCCCATTACATTGGTCTGCATGAACACGCCCGGCCCGTCGATGGAGCGGTCCACATGGCTTTCCGCCGCAAGGTGCATGACGGCATCAGGCTGGTGGGTATCAAACAGGCGCTTCATGGCCGCAGCGTCAAGAATGCTGGTGCGAACGTGGTGGTAACGGTTGCTGGACGCAACCTGTGCCACCGTTTCGGGTGATGCGGCATAGGTCATGCAGTCGACATTGATGACACTGTGCGCTGTCCTGTGGATCAGATGCCGCACCACGGCAGAACCGATAAAACCGCAGCCTCCGGTCAATAATATTTTTAATGTATTCATATAGATGTTCGATTCAAATTCGGTATTGACCTGACCGTTGCGGCCAGAGTGTGCCCATAAGGATCCGTCAGCCGGTGGCGCGGGCCATCCGGTTACGCGACGCAGTATCGGCGATGATGGTTAACCATTCCCTATGGGGAGCATCGATCTGCGGGGCGAAGGGACGACAGCGCGATGTGACGGGCGTGCGCATGGGGACGCGCGGCCCCGAAGTGGCGGCGTCCAGACGCGGGCGATAGGCTTATGTGGATTGAGGAGCAGACTGTCCCGGTCCGTTCAGGCAGGGCGGGGCATATGGCCGACCTGTCAGGGCAGGTGCATCAAAACGGCATGATGGCCCGGCGTGCAGGCGACAGCCGCCCGTAAGGTCTGGCAGGACCGTGCCAGGACGGGAAACATGGATGATGTCAGGTGCGGGTCAGCAGGCCCGTGCGGGGGATGTGCAGATGGTGATGGGACTACACATCACGTAACGCCCATGTTCACCGGGCAGGGCAACCAATACGGCATGAGGCGCAGGACGCTGTGCCGGCTTTCTGTCATGACCGCCTGTCCGCAACGCGTGGTCCTGCGGCCGGGGATATTATTCCTTATCCGGCGTGCCCAAGCAGGTGCGACAGCAGGGTAAAGATCCCGCCGCACAGGACACTGCCCATGACGACCATGGGCACGATCCACATCTCGCGCATAATGCTTTTCGCATGGTCCACGGCACGGCGTGTCTGGACGCTGCGTGCGGAGGGCATTGGCGTATTGATCATGGTTGTCATGGCGTGACGTCCCGGGGTGCTGAGGCCCCAAAAAAGCGACTGCGGTTCGTGACCGGTGGCGCGTAATGCAGACAGGATCGAACCCTGTCAAGCAGGAAAATTCATCCCATCCGGAGAGGGCACGGTCATCACGTGAAAAAGGCCAGTTGGCCGCCGTTTTTTCCACAGGATATGCTTTTCATGCGTAGCGGCGTTGCGGGCCGTGTCGGGATGCCCGATAAGATCCGTTTGGCCATGCGAAACTGGCCGTCCTTACGACGGGATTCCCTGCATGACTCCGTTCGCGCTGATTCTGACCGGCATCGGTTCCATTGCCGTTCTGCTTCTGCTGATTTTGCGGATGCGGCTGCATCCTTTCGTTGCCCTGCTGGTTGTGGCGGTGGGGGTGGCGCTGCTGACCGGCATGCCGGTGGCAAAGCTGGCCGACGCGGTTCAGGGCAGCATGGGCCGCACCATGGGGCATATCGCCATTATCGTGGCGCTTGGGGCCATGATCGGGCGGATGATCGACCTTTCGGGCGGGGCCGCCGTGGTGGCGCGCGGACTGGTGCGCCGCGTAGGGGCCGCGCATGTGCCACTGGCGCTGGTCATTTCCGCCTTCGGTGTGGGTATTCCGGTCTTTTTTGAAGTGGGCGTCATCATGCTCATGCCGCTGGTCTATGGCATGGCGCGGCAGACGGGGCGGCCGCCTGCGGTGTTCGGCATTCCCATGGCGGTGACTATGCTGACGGTGCATGCGCTGCTGCCCCCCCATCCGGGCGCGGTTGCGGTTGCGGCGGCGCTGGATGTAGGGGCGGGGCACATGCTGCTGCTTGGCCTGCCGCTGGCGGCGGTGGTTACCGTGCTGACCTATGTGCTGACGCGCCCGATCATGGCACAGCCCTTTGGCTGCTCACCCGACATCCGTGCCGTGGTGGATGAGGCGCGTGATGCGGTACGGAACCATGACGCGGCGGATGGACCCGCACGCCTGTTCATGCAGGCAGGCCAGCACCGGCCGGTCGGCATGGGGGAAGTCATTACGGTCATTGCCGTGCCGGTGGTGCTGATGGTGGCGGGTACGCTGGCGGGGGAACTCATGCAGCCGGGCCGCCTGCGTTCGGTACTGGTCTTTGCGGGGATTCCCTTTGTTGCCCTTGGGCTGGATGTCATGCTGTGCGCGTGGCTGCTGGGGCTGCGGCGGGGGCTGGCGCTGGCCACGGTGTCCGACGTGGTGGCCGCAGCCCTGCCGGGGACGGCCATCATCATCCTGATTACCGGCGCGGGCGGCGCTTTCGCACAGGTGCTGGTGGGCAGCGGTGTGGGTGATGCGCTGGGTGGGCTGCTGGCGGCCAGCGGGCTGCCGCTGCTGGTGCTGGCCTTTGTCCTGACCATGATCCTGCGTGTGGCGCAGGGGCCGACCACGGTGGCGCTGATGACCACGGCGGGCATTCTTGGCCCCATGATCGGGCGGCTGCACCTGGACCAGACGCATCTGGCCCTTGTGGCGCTGGCCATGGGGGCGGGCGGCATGGCGCTGTCGCATGTCAATGACGCGGGGTTCTGGATCGTGACCCGTATGTGCGGCGTCAGCGTGCGCGAAGGCCTGCAGAGCTGGAGCGTCATGACGCTGGTCGCCGCCCTGCTGGTCTTCGCTGGTGTCGCCACGATGTGGGCGGTGCTGCCTGCCTGACCGGCATAGGTAATAAAAATTTTGGGTGCCGCCTTTTTTTAAACGGCGGCGTTCTTCGCAGCTTTTTGAAAAAAGCTTCACCCGAAACTTCTGGTGGTTTTCAGCCCGTCAGCGGCAGCAGGAACGGCGCGGTGCGGCTGTCTGGTGCGCGGGCGACATCATGCGGCGTGCCTGCGGCGACAATCCGGCCGCCGGCATCCCCCGCGCCTGGTCCCATGTCGATGATCCAGTCCCCGCGCGCTGCCACCCGCATGTCATGTTCGGCCACCACCACGGTATGGCCGCCATCGACCAGCGATTGCAGATGGGTCTGCAGCCGGTCCACATCCGCCGGATGCAGGCCGGTTGTCGGTTCATCAAGGATATACAGCGTATGGCCCCGGCGTTGCTTCTGCAGTTCGGTCGCAAGCTTGATGCGCTGCGCCTCGCCCCCCGACAGCTCGGTTGCGGGCTGTCCCAGTCGCAGGTAGCCAAGACCGCCCTGCTGCAGCGTACCCAGTGCGTTGGCCAGTGATGGCGTATCGGCAAAGAACGTGGCCGCGTCATCCACCGTCATGTTCAGAACGTCAGCAATGGATTTCCCGCGTATCGTGACCTCCAGCACATCCGGCTGGTAACGCGTGCCGTGGCAGGTGGGGCAGGGGGAATAGACACTGGGCAGGAACAGAAGTTCCACCATGACCGAACCCGCGCCCTCGCAGGTGGGACAGCGGCCCTTCGGCAGGTTGAAGGAAAAGCGGCCTGCATCGTAACCGCGTGATTTCGCAAGGTCGGTTGCGGCATACATCTGCCGGATGGTGTCGAACAGGCCGGTATAGGTCGCAAGGTTGGAACGCGGGGTGCGGCCGATCGGCTTCTGGTCGATCATGACCAGCCGTTTGATCTGGCTGACGCCTGCGGCAACATGTCCCTGCGGTGTGCCGATGGGCATGTCCCCGATGTCCTCGCCGTCGGTGTCCTGCACCAGTTTCTGCCCCAGCGCGCGGGCGATGATGGCGGGCAGCGCCTGACTGACCAGACTGGATTTGCCCGACCCGGACAGGCCGGTTACGGTCACGAACGTGCCCAGCGGGATCTCGACGCTCAGGTCACGGAGGTTGTTCCACGTGATCCCGCCCAGTTTCAGCCACCCCTTCGGCGTGCGTGGCGTGCCCGCAATCGGCGCATCACTGGCGAACAGGTAGGGCGCGGTGCGTGACAGCTTCACGTTGCGCAGGCCGTCGGGCGGCCCGCTGTACAGCACCTTTCCCCCGCGCGTGCCCGCATCGGGACCGACATCGACAATCCAGTCCGCGCGGCGGATCAGGTAGAGGTTGTGTTCCACGATGAACAGCGAATTCCCGGCTGCCTTCAGACCCTCCAGCGCATCCAGCAGGTTATGCGCATCCGCCGGGTGCAGCCCGCTGGAGGGTTCGTCCAGCACATACACCACGCCAAACAGGTTGGAACGGATCTGTGTTCCCAGCCGCAGCCGCTGGTATTCCCCCGGTGACAGGGTGGTGACGGACCGGTCGGCCTGCAGGTATCCCAGTCCCAGATGTTCCAGCACGCCGATGCGGCCGATCAGGTCGGCGGCCATGCGGCGGGCGGCAATGGCTGTGGCATCACCCGCCTGCGGTGTTTCCGCCAGCACCTGCGTGCCGTCAGCCAGCGGGGCAAGCGTGTGCGCGATGGTGGACAGGGTCTGCTGCGTCATCTGCGCAATGTTCAGCCCCGCCAGCGTCACGCGCAGGGCATCGGGGTTAAGGCGCTGTCCATGGCAGGTTGGGCATGGGGTGGCGGTCAGGAAACGTTCGGCCCGCCTGCGCATGTTGGCACTCTGTGACGTGGCGAAGGTATGCAGCACGTACCGCCGCGCGCCGGTGAACGTGCCATTATAAGACGGCGGCACATGGTCACGTATCGCGCGCTGCACGGCAGCGTGGTCCAACCCGGGATAGACGGGATAGGTTGGCGTTTCCTCGGTATAAAGGATCCAGTCGCGCGTTTTCTGCGGCAGGTCGCGCCATGGGCAGTCTACGTCCACGCCCTTGGTGATCAGGATGTCACGCAGGTTCTGTCCCTGCCATGCGGTGGGCCAGGCAGCCACGGCGCGCTCGCGGATGGACAGGCTGTCATCAGGAACCAGAAGGGCTGTGGTGGTGTCCATGATCCGCCCCTGCCCATGGCATTGCGGGCATGCCCCCATGGGAGTGTTGACGGAAAAGGATTCCGCTTCCAGCCGTTTCATCCCGGCGGGATAATGCCCCGCGCGGGAATACAGCATGCGCAGCAGGTTCGACAGCGTAGTGATGCTGCCGACCGAAGACCGCCCGGTGCCTGTGCCGCGCTGCTGCTGCAGGGCGATGGCGGGGGGCAGCCCTTCGATTGCGGTCACGTCGGGCACCGGCATCTGCCGGAACAGCCGCCGCGCGTAGGGCGATACGGATTCTAGGTACCGTCGCTGCGCTTCTGCATACAGCGTCCCGAAGGCGAGGGATGACTTCCCCGATCCTGAAACCCCGGTGAACACCACCAGCCGGTCACGCGGCATGTCCACGTTCACGTCTTTCAGGTTGTGTTCGCGCGCGCCGCGCACATGTACGAAATCCGCCCGGTCAGATGAATCGGGGGCGGGATCGGAAAGGGGGCGCTGCGACATGGACGAAGCCTTCATGCAATGTGCCGGTTACGGCGGTGCGTCTGTGCCCCCGTTATAACGCGGGAGTGAGATTTTGTCTGGCCCGGTTTATTATATTATCGCACGTCTAATAATTAGATATGGAAAGGTCGTGGGCCACCCGCTTGACCGATGGGACAGGGCAGCGCATCAGGAAGATTGATACAGAACGAACGATCAGGGCAGGCGGAAGCATGAAAAGGTTCATCATACTGGGCGCATCGATATGCCTGTTTTCCGGGGTGGCCCACGCGGCGGGTGCCGCCCGCCATGGGGAGACGGCGCCCGTCATTGCTGAGGCCGAGCGTCACGTCGCGGCCACGCTGCCTGATCCGCACGGGGTGACATTCCGCAACGTTGCGGTGCACCCCATGGATGCGACATCGGTGGTGTGCGGCGAAATGGCCCCGCACAATCCGCCCGCCGGCGGGGTGTTCATGAAGTTCGGCTATGTGCAGGGACAGGATGACCCGGTGATCTTCAGTGGCCGCGAAGTGCCGCAGAAAGTCGAGTTCAATGAAGTCAATTCATGGCTGAATGACAGCATCAAGCTTGAGGACCTGGAGGAAATGGGTTGCGTGCCCCGTGGCACCTACCATAGCTATAACGAACGTCTGAACAGGGTTATGTCCCAGCGCAAGCAGTTTGGCGTGAACTGAGGGCAGGGCAACTAGTGCCCCCGGCGTGTGTTATGCGGGGCATGCATCCGGACGCCACGTCTGTGGCGACATCAATCGCAGCCTGTCTGCCGGCCAGTGGTGTCAGGGCGGCCCCGTGACCGGATGATCCTGTAATGATGGCGGGGTTCAGGCCGACAGGGTAGCGCGGTGTTTCATGCCGCGCAGGGAAGGGAAATTCATGACAGATGTAACGCAGTCCATGCTGGGCCAGGATGTGTTCGCGACAGGTTCGGGCCGTATGGGCACGCTGACAGCCGTCAACACCAATGCTACCATCCAGATCACGGTTGACGGTCCGGCGGAAAGTACCTTCACCATTCCCGTATCATGGGTGCAGTCCATCGATGGCGGCAAGATCCTGCTCAGCCATACGCTGGAAGATGTACAGTCCTATACTCCACCCGCCTGAATGATGGTACGCTGACTACCTGATGTGATGGGAAGTGCCGCGCATGCCGCATGAAACGCAACGGCAGGCTGTCCCGGTTGCAGATGCGCGGCCGGACGGGGATACGTTCCGCGTACCACTGCAGCATGCACCCGAGGTACTGCTGGCCCAGGCGCGGGCCGTGCGCATGCCGGTCTTCGCGCCATCACGCAGGGTGTCCGATCTGGTTGACATCACACAGGTTGATCCGGCCATCGCGCTGGATATCCGGTATGCCACGGCGCGGAATTTTCTGGGGTTTCCCATCTACCCCGCTGCGCGCGCCTTCCTGCAGCGTCCGGCAGCCCTTGCCCTGTCCCATGCGCGCGGGCTTGCGGCACGGCATGGTTATGGATTGCTGGTTTATGACGCCTATCGCCCCTGGCATGTCAGTTACCTGTTCCGGCAGGCGGTGCCGGAAGCCCTGTATGAATTCGTTGGTGATCCAGCTGTCGGTTCACGCCACAACCGTGGATGCGCCGTGGACCTGACCCTTTGGGATCTGGCCACGCGCCAGGTCGTGTCCATGCCGTCGGGATTTGATGAAATGACGCCGCGTGCCCATGTCACCTATGCGGGCGGTGATGCCGGGCCGCGTGCCCGGCGTGACCTGCTGGCCCGTATCATGGCGGCAAGCGGCTTCCTGCCGCTGGCCGAGGAATGGTGGCATTTCGATTATGTTGACTGGCAGGATTATCCGGTCATGGACCTGCCTTTTGATACGGTCGGGAACACCCCCATACGCTGACCGGATCCGGCATCAGTCGTTGTGGATGGTGCGGTCGATCGAACGTCCGGCCTTTTCCGCCGGTCCCTTTGGCGGGTCAAAGGTATCCTGCATCTTGTCACCGAAATGATCTATTTTCTCGCCCGTGGTTTCGTGGTGGCGCTTGCACGCGCTCAACCCCGTGCCCGCCAGCACCAGTGCCAGACCAAGCGCGGTCAGTGAACGCACACGGCGGCGGGACGGGAGTGTGGGATGGTCATGATGCAGGGACAGGCGGAACTGGATACGGGTCAATGCGGGGGTTGTGCCCGATGGTGTCGTGGACGAAGACGTATGCGTATCCATGTGCGGGTTCCTGCCGTGGTATGATGAATCCTCAACTATGAAAACGCTACCCGGGTTCCGGTTGCACATAAATGTGAGCCGCTTAGCTGAACATGGCCCGACAGTCCGGGCACAGGCGCAGGAAACGGCCATCAGCGACAAAGGCGGTATCGCAGTTCAGGCAGGTGCGGCGTACCTGGTCCGGCCGGTCCATGGGCAGGGCATTGCGGATGCGGTGGCGGCGCAGGTGGGCCTCCAGTGTCTTGATGTTCAGGCCCAGCCTGCGCGCGGTTTCACGATTGGAGCAGCCCTGCCTGCGTAACTGCGCAATGGCCGGGGCAATGGCCGCCCAGTCCAGTCGTGGGCGACAGGGTGTGGGGGATGTCTGTACGCTCTGCGCGTGTTTGTGTGCATATTCCATACGACATTTGTGTTAAAAAAATACACATGCAGCAAGAAAATAGTGCGGATAGAAAAAATATAATCATGCCTGCCAGATGTTTGTGTATTTTTTTCATACACACAAGGACACATCATGCACGATCCCCATCTGCCCGCAGGCTGTACCCAGACTGACATCGACGCCCGATTCGAACCGGAAGAACCCGCATGGGTCGCGTCCTATGTCACGCAGCTCCGGCATCGCCTTGACCGTCTGGAGACGATCCGGATGGAACTGGCGGCCGATTGCTTTGATGGCGCATATGACGGGGCGGATATCCTTGGCTATCTGGATGACGAAATGGAAACGGTCCGCATGGAGATCGAACCCCCACAGCTCACGGGCGGAGACTGATCCCATTCAGTGGGGCGGGGCCTGAATATTTCCATTTGAAAATGAAATCGGGAACCGGCAGAAGCAAGGGGAAAACCCTTTTTGCATGGATATGGAATGACCGAACCGACCTGCCTGCCCGATCTGGATCATGAACATTTCCTGCGGCAGTCCTTTGCCGTGGCGGAGCGCGCGCGTCAGGGCGGCGACCATCCTTTCGGCTGCGTGCTGGTGGATGCCCAGGGCAACGTGGTGATGGAACAGGGGAATGGTTACACGGCGGAAGGTGGCGACATGACTGCCCATGCCGAACGCCTGCTTGCCACACGGGCATCGAAAACCTATGCGCCGGACATGCTGGCGTCATGCACCATGTACACTTCCGCCGAACCCTGTGCGATGTGTGCGGGTGCGGTGTACTGGAGCGGGATCGGCCGCGTGGTCTATGGACAGAGCGAGGCCAGCCTGAAGGAAATAACGGGCAACCATCCCGAAAACCCGACGCTGGACCTGCCCTGTCGCACGGTGTTCGCGGCGGGCCAGCGGCCGGTGGCCGTCATCGGTCCCCTGCTGGAAGATGAAGCTGCTGAATTGCAGCGTACCTTCTGGCGGGAAAAGAACACGTCGGCTGTCTGATCATCCATTGATGGGGAAATGGAAATTTTGGTGTGCCGCCTATTGGGGAAATAGGCGGCATTTTTCCGAAGCTTTCTGAAAAAAGCTTCACCAGAAACTGCTTATGATTTTCAGGTCCATGCCGTCAGAACCCATTGGTTGTGGTCTGTCCGTTGGCCATGGAATAGGAACAGGCCCGCTCGCCATCGGTTACCACCAGCCATATGATATTGCGCAGCCCGGTATAGAACTGCCCTGCATCTTTCAGTGAGGTATAGCCGTGATGGCGGAACCATGAAGCGACGATGGTCGTGGGCTGGGTACCGAAAGATTTCTTGATCGTTTCCAGTAGTTTGTCACATTGCCCACGCGTGAAGCTGTCGTGGTCCTGATACCATATGCCGACCAGTATGCTGTTGCGCCGGGGGTCGAAATCGGCCACCGGCATCATGTCGCTGTCATAGCTGTCGGGCAGGCTGTCGATTTCATGCTGCATGGCGCGCTCGGCCCGGATCAGGCCAAGGTCCATCATGGTCAGCTTGTCGGCAAATAATGTACTGATCACCTGTGACGGAGATGTCTGGGCGGCAGCGGTGCCGCAATATCCGGACATAAGGGCAAGAAACAGGAACAGATAACGCAAGATATCCCCCATGACAGGAACTGGTTCGGGCCATCCTTGTCACGGATGGGGCCGGTACGGACGGTCCTGTATTTCATGTCATGACATGGATTAAATAAAAATAACCTTTTAGACCACCGCGCGTATCTTGAAAGTTATGCGAATAAGTCCTATCTGCCATGAGAATAATAGCTGACATGGCGGTGAATGGGAGTGCACGCGATATGACACGGATAAAGCTTGCCCTGCGTGGCTGGGTACAGGTGGTCTGGGGTCAGATCGTGCGCGAAATCGGATATGCCATCAGCCATGACCGCCTGCAGCGTCGTGGTATCCTGATTGAAAAGCTGGGGCATGGTCTGTTGTACCGTGCCCACCGCATGGGGCCGGCGCCTGGTCCCGATGTGGGCAAGGCTGATCCCTATTCCCCGCCGCCACGCGCCTGAGGGCAGTGCGACGCCTGCCATGACCGCGCGGGCAGGCGGACAGGGTGACATATCAGAAAAAATTCATACGACTCTTAACGAGTCGTGGAAAACGCCCACCTTATCCCCGGTTCCCAACGGTTCTATCCACAGGGTTGCCCGGATATTCGTCCCCTGAATCTGTGGATAAGGTAAGGGTGGGAGCAGAAAGACGTTTTTGGTAAAGCTTTTTGCAAACAGTTTCAGGGAATGCCGCCTTCTTGAAAAAAGGCGACACCCAAAAAACTTTTATTCTTCTTGAACAGTCTTTTAACGATGTCCGGCAAGGTGCTGCATGTCATCGCCGACATGCCGCAATGCATCACGCACCGACATATGGCGGCGGTTGCCGGCTTCCGATACCACGGTCACGGTTGCCGTCATGCCCGCGGCCAGTACAAGGTCGGGTGGAATGTTGTCGATTTTTACGCGCACCGGAATGCGCTGCGCCAGCCGGACCCATGTATAGACCGGGTCCACCGCAGGCAGGCCCTGTATGGATGTCGCGGCATTGTTGCTGGCGATACCGCGCGTGATGCTTTCCACATGGCCGAACAGGGGTTCATGAAAGCCCATAAGGTCCAGCCGCACCGGCTCGCCCACCTTGATGGAATGGATTTTCGTTTCCTCGAAATACCCGTCCACCCAGTAGGAATCCGCATCGATGATCTGGATGTTTACCTGTCCCGCATTGGCGTAATCGCCCGCGCGCATGGTCAGGTTTGTAACGTATCCGTTGATCGAACTGCGGACTTCGGTGCGTTCCAGGTTGATTCGCGCCTGTTTCAGGTCTGCAAGGGCGGCTGCGTACTGAGCTTCGGCCTGCTGGGCCACGGCCTCGAACTGCTGCTTTTCCTCACCCGATACGGCAACGCCTGAAATCTTCTGGCGGCGTTCGTACTGCGATGTCTTGAACTCCAGATCCGCGCGGCGTTCATTGACGGCGGCATCGGCAATATCCAGCTTCACCCGGAAATCGAACGGGTCGATGACATACAGCACGTCGCCCTTGTGCACGAACTGGTTGTCATGCACGCGTACTTCATTGATCTGGCCGGAAATGCGCGGTGCGATATTGGCAACCTGCGCACGGACCTGGCCGTTCCGTGTCCAGGGTGAGGCCGTGTAGTAATCCCACAGCACGATGGCCACGATGGCCGCGACCAGCAGGATGACAGCGGTAATGGCCACACGCACAAGGCGGTTTGCATATGCGAACACGTCAGGATTCTTTCACAGGATCAGGGTATACAGGCCAACAAGGCAGATCAGCAGGCCGAACTGCGCCAGCGGCGGGTTCCAGACAAACCGCCACAGATTGAACCATGACAGCACGATGCGCAGCACCAGCAGCGTGCACAGCGCCAGCCCGAGGTTCATGACAAAGGCCGAGATCAGCACGCCTTCCAGATCGACAACCTGCCGCATCAGCCAGCCTTTTCCATTTTGATGATGCCGTAATGCCGCAACCGGGGCGCTGCCGCCTGCCACGCCCGCAGGACGGCGTTCAGTCCGGCCAGCAGGTTGACGGCCGCGACCTGCGCCTGAGGTGGCAGCTGTGCCTGCGGGGCGGGTATCGCCGCGATGGCGTCGCGCATGCGCTGTTCCACGTCCCACGGCGCGTGGAGCGACAGTTCGCGTTGCGCCAGTTCGGCTGCGGGACGCAGCAGGGCAATCGCCTGTGCCTGCCTGGCATAGGTTCGTGCCCGCGCCAGCGCACCATCCAGTTCGGCAAAGGTCATGAAACTTTCCATCTGTCGTGCGCTGCTGGAATTGCCGGGCAGGCGGTCGGTCCAGAACTGCATCTGGGCCAGCCGGTCATAGGTGCGCGTCAGGCGGGTCGGGCCATCGGCTTCGCCATGGCCGGTCATCTGGCGTTCCAGCGCGCGGACGACGGTGGATGCCATCCAGAACCGCTGCCGCCGCGGTGATGGCGGAAACAGCAGCACAAGAATAATGAATGCCAGCAGGGCCGCCAGCAGGTAGAAAATATTGCGGTTGAGGAATTCCGTGGGGTTGTAGCTCTGGTGATTGTCCAGACCCAGTATGGCGAAGAAGAACACGCCGTAATTGAACCCGATGGCCGCCGTTGACGAGCGCATAAGCAGAAGGCAGGCCAGGAATGTCTGCGGCAGCAGCGTCAGCGCCAGAAAGGGCATGTCCGCCCCATGCAGCAGCACGAAGAAGTTCAGCAGGGCCGCCGCCAGCACGCTGCATGGCAGGCCGATGATCGCCCCCATGCCAAAACGCGCCGTATCCACATTGGTCGCAGCCAGGGTCAGGGTCAGGGCGGTCTGGGCCAGTGCGACGGTCGCGCCCGGCAGGCCGGTAACCACGCAGATCCCGGCCGCGAACGAAAAACCGACCAGAACCCGCAGCGCCCCGATCAGGGCCAGCAGATAATTGGGCTGGACCGCGATATTGACCGTCCTGCTGTGGATGGCGCTGCCGGTGCCTTCGGTCAGTACTTCCTGCCCGGCATGCATGCGGGTGCGCGCGGTCAGCATGCGGGCGGCGCGTTCAATGGCGAAGGCTTCGTCTGCATTGGGCACATGGTCGGGCAGGGTCGCGCGCACGGCATCCAGTATATGCGTGGTGAAACCGGCCTGATCGGTGCGCAGGTCGGTCTGTCGTGCGACGCGGGCAATGGATTCTTCTACTGCCGGGTCGATATTGCCATGACCGGTATGGCGGCCCAGCCCGCGCGCGCAGTCCAGAATGGTCAGCATGGACACCATGGCCAGACGCGCCCCGTTGGCGCGTGCGCCGCCCCGTTCCAGTTCCGTGCGGGCATAGGAGAGCGGCGTGGTCAGTGCCAGTATGCGCGCGCCCAGCCGGATGTCAGTCTGTGCGCCACGGTCGTACATGTGCTGCAGGGCAGCACGCGCGGTTTTGCTAAGCGGACGGATCAGCTGTTTCAGCCCATTGGCCAGCCCCCGCCATGCCTCGGGCGAGCCGGACAGGATATTGATCACCGCCACGGCAAAGACCCCGAGCGTGATGGCCGAAGCGCGGGACACCGCGATGTTGAAGACGTTCTGTGGCGTATCAATGCAGTTTACGGCCACAAGGGCGACCGTATAGCCCGACAGCAGGGCGGCATAGGACCGGAAATCGCGTTCCAGCGACCCCACGAAGGCACAGGCCGCAAGCCAGAGTGCCACCCCCCCCAGAAAGGGACCGCGCTGCTGGTTCCATATTGCCACCAGCACAATGGACACGCCCATGCCCACCATGGTGCCCAGCAACCGGTAAAATGCCTTGGACAGCGCCTGCCCGCGCAGGGGCTGCGCCAGGATCATGACCGTCACACCCACCAGCAGGGGATTGTCCAGTTGCAGCCAGAACGCCGTGGTCAGGCCGAGTACCAGCGAACACCATGTACGCAGGCTGAACCCCACCCAGCCCGCAGGCAGTCGGTCAGTCCAGGGCTGGAAAATGCGAATGATGCCGTGAATACGCCGCGCACCTGTTGCCTGTAGGTCTGGCATGGCCTCCCTGACCGTTCAGTGGCCTCATGGCGCTTGATACAATGGAAATAGCCGGGAATTCATAACAAAGGATGTACAGGCACAAGGTGCATGGCTGATATTCACGCAGGGGATATCACCCGGTGCCGGACCACTTCGCCCACAATGATCAGCGCGGGGCTGCCCACGCCGGCCTCTGCCGCCTGGTGCGCAAGTCCGCCCAGCGTGCCGGTCAGCACGCGCTGGTCCGCGCGCGTGCCGCGTTCGACAATGGCGGCGGGCCAGTCAGTGGGCAGACCGTGGTCCATAAGCTGCGTGCACAGGGCGGGCAGGGCGGATACCCCCATATAGATCACCACCGTCTGTCCCGGTCGCGCCATGCTGTCCCATGGCAGGTGCAGCGTGCCATCCGCGCGGGCATGGCCGGTCACGAACATGCAGGCCTGTGCGCAGTCACGGTGGGTCAGGGGTATGCCGGCATAGGCAGCGCAGCCATTGGCTGCCGTGATGCCTGGCACGACCTGAAATGGAATGGCGGAGTCCAGCAGGGCTTCGATTTCCTCGCCCCCGCGCCCGAACACGAACGGGTCGCCCCCCTTCAGCCGCAGCACGCGCTGTCCCGCCTGTGCGCGGCGGACCAGTTCGGCGTTTATGTCTTCCTGCGGCATGGTGTGTTTGTTGCGGCGCTTGCCCACGAATACCAGTTCCGCATCGCGCCGCACCCGGTCCAGCAGGGCAGGGGACAGCAACTGGTCATACAGTACACAGTCGGCATTCTGCATGAGGTGCAGCGCACGCAGTGTCAGCAGGTCCGGGTCACCCGGTCCCGCGCCGACCAGCCACACTTCGCCCCGCGTGCTGGTGGAGGCAATGATGTCGTCCAGTATGGCGCGCGCACGTTCGTTTTCGCCCCGCCGGGCCGCCTGCGCACCAGCCCCGTCAAGGAAGGTTTCCCATACCTGCCTGCGTCGCGATATGTCGGGACAGGCCGCCCCCACATGCTCGCGCTGTTGCTGCATGAAAACGGCAAGCTCCCCCGTGCCATCGGGTATGGTGCTTTCCACCTGTTCGCGCAGGCGGCGCGCCAGAACGGGGGCAGCCCCCCCGGTGGAGATGGCGATGCGCACCAGTCCGCGATGGATCTGGGCCGGGGTGATGAAGGTGGACGGCTGCGGATCATCGACCGCGCAGACGGGAATGTTCATTTCCTGTGCCAGGGCCGCGACTGCACGGTTGACCGTACGATCGTCGGTCGCGGCATAGACCAGACGGCAGCCGGGCATGGCGGCGCGCAGGGTGGCGGTATCAGCCGTGCTGGCCACGTGGATGATCGTGCCGTCTTCCTCCCATCGCTGCATTTCCGGATCAAGACGGGCGGCAATGACCTCGACCTTCGCGCGGTGGGCCAGCAGCAGGCGGACCTTGTTGGCCGCGATCATGCCGCCGCCAATCACCAGTACCCGGACATCGTCCAGCCGCAGTGCAATGGGAAACCATGCGGGTTCGGAAATATGGGTCATGCAGTCAAACAGCCGGTCATGCCGGCATCCTGTGGCTGGGGAAGGGCAGGTCTGGACGGAAACGCGTCTGGCGGTGGGGTGGTGGCGTCAGTGGGAAGTGACGTTTTTCACCCCTTCGGCATAACCCCAGCGTGTCCATGTCGAACGGTCCTTGACCGATCCCGGCGTGTTGGTGGCGCATGCGGCCAGTGACAGCACGATGGCACAGATACCAAGAACGGGAAGAAAACGGGCCAAAAAAACCTCCTGCACGACGCAATGGCCGACATAGCAGAAAAGCCATGCCTTCACCACGACCATATATGAATTGGCGCGTGCCCTCACGCCCCATCGCGCATGTCATGGAAATGATGATATGCACTCTGCCCGAAACCGGCCGCTGGTATCATGCCGGATACAGACAGGGAGGTAGGGGGAGACAGGATGGAAACGATCAGCACCGTAGCCGGATTGCGCGCACGTGTCAGGCAGTGGAAGCAGGCTGGCGCGCGTGTTGGCGTGGTGCCGACCATGGGGGCACTGCATGACGGGCACCTGTCGCTGGTCCATGCCGCGCGGGCACGGGCGGACCGGGTGATTACGACGGTGTTTGTCAACCCGATCCAGTTTGACAATGCCGATGATCTGGCGACCTATCCCCGCACGCTGGATGATGATGCGCGCCTGCTGGCGGATGCAGGTGTGGACATGCTGTATGCCCCCACCGTGTCGCAGATGTACCCGCCCGGTTTCGCCACCCGCATCAGCGTATCCGGCGTATCGGAAGGGCTGTGCGGTGGCACCCGCCCGGGCCATTTCGATGGCGTGGCGACGGTGGTGTGCAAGCTGCTGTTGCAGACGCTGGCGGACTGCGCCTTTTTCGGCGAGAAGGATTTCCAGCAGGTGCAGGTGGTCCGCCGCATGGTGACCGACCTTGACCTGCCGGTTGAGATCATCGCCTGCCCGACGCGGCGGGAAGCGGACGGTCTGGCCCTGTCATCGCGCAACCGGCGTCTTACGCCTTCTCAGCGGGAGACTGCCGTTGCCCTGCCACGTATCCTGCAGGCCTGTGCTGCCGATATTGCGGTGGGTGCGGATGTTCCGGCTGCATTGGCGCGGGCGGTCCGACAACTGGCGGACGCGGGTTTCGATCCGGTGGAATATGTGGAATTGCGGTCGGAACTGGACCTGCAGCCGCTGGCCGTCCTGACCGGCGGTATGCCTGCCCGGCTGCTGGCGGCGGCATGGCTGGGTGATGTGCGGCTGATTGACGGGATGGCCGTGCCATTGCCGGAATAAAAGAAGTTTTTGGTGAAGCTTTTTTCAAAAAGCTTCGAAGAACGCCGCCTTTTTGAAAAAGGGCGGCACCCAGAAACTTTTATTTTCCAAGCTATCTTCAGGCATCCAGCTTGCGCGCTTCGTCGGGCAGCATGATGGGGATGCCGTCACGCACCGGGAAAGCCAGCCCCGCGCGCTTGCTGATCAGTTCACCGGCCTCACGGTCATAGACCAGCGGCCCCTTGGTCACCGGGCAGACAAGGATGGACAGCAGCCGGGGGTCCAGCGGTGGGGCAGGCGGCTTTTCGGTCATGGCGGCAGATCCCATGCAGGTTGCAGTTATTCAGGCGACATTGGTCAGGATGGGGATGCACCCTCATCGGGTTCATGTCCAGCCCCGTCCAGCAGATTGCGCAGGATCTGGGCGCGGGCGGCGGGCGTTGGCGCTTCCAGCATCATCTGGCGCGGTGCCGTGCCAAATGGGCAGATCATGGGCAGCGTGACCAGCAGGGCGGCGTCATCCATCTGGCGGAGCGCGTCCCATTGTGTGCTGACGCCCTGGGCCTCGCAGAAATCATGCAGGGCGTTGAGCAGGCCTTCACGGTCGAAGGGAATGTCATCCCCGCCATCCGTCAGGTCGGAAACGAAGGATGATGCGTCGATCCGTGCAACGCGGTAGCCACGGCGCATTTCCGTCTCACGCAGCAGGCGGAAGCGGGCAATGCCCGTCAGCGTGATGGCATAGGTGCCGTCCGTGCGTTCGGTCATGGCGGTGATGCGACCGATGCATCCTATATTATAGAGGGGTGGGGTGGTGCTGTAGCCGTCATCCATGTCGGCATCGGCCGCATCATCCAGCGGGCTGCCGTCCATGCCATCCAGCGGGCGGGGCTGGATCATGCCGATCAGGCGGTTGCCGGCCAGCGCATCCTCCACCAGTGCGATATAGCGTGGTTCGAACACATTGAGCGGCAGCCGCCCCTGTGGCAGCAGCAGGGCTTCGTCAAGCGGGAACAGCCCCAGTTCCGCCGGGAAGTCCGCCAGCGTCATTTCCCCGATCTGCGGGATGCGGCGGGGGATGTCATCATGGATGATGATGGTCCCCCGTGGGTCATGCCGCGTCACGAAAACAGCAGCGACGACATGCGCCGCCGGGCGGCGACCGTGTCGGGATCGGTCTGGCCCCAGGCTTCGAACAGGCGGATCAGCTGCTTGCGCGCGCCGTCGTCATTCCATTGACGGTCTTCCTTCATGATGGTCAGCAGTTCGTCGGCGGCTTCCGCGCGCCTGCCTGCGGCATTCAGGGCCGCAGCCAGTTCGAAGCGGGCGGCGTAGTCTTTCGGGTTGGCGGTGATGCGGGCGCGGATTTCCTCGGCTTCCTCAGCAGCCTTCCGGCCTTCGCGCTTGAGTTCCAGCGCCGCCTTCGCCCCCGTGATCTCGGCATGGTTGGCAATGGATTCAGGTGCGTCGTTCAGGGCGGTTTCGGCACCTTCCTCATCCCCCATTTCAATCAGGGCGCGGGCAAGTCCGCCCCATGCGGCGGGATTTTCAGGTTCGATTTCCAGCACCTGCGAAAACAGGCTCGCTGCCGCTTCGGCGCGGCCTTCCTCCATTTCCTTGCGGGCGGCGTCCACCAGGTCGGCGGCAGGCAGGGCGCCCCCAGCTGACTTCAGCACGTTTTCCACGAACCGGCGGACTTCGCTTTCAGACTTGGCACCCTGGAACAGGTCGAGGATCTGCCCCTGCCAGAAGGCGGCGACCAGCGGGATGGATTGCAGCGGCAGGCCGATCTGGGTCAACTGCTGCGCCAGCGCGCGGTTGGCGTCGACATCCACCTTGACCAGCCGGACCCGGCCGCCTGCGGCGCGGACCACCTTTTCCAGAACCGGGGTCAGCTGCATGCACGGCTTGCACCATGTCGCCCAGAAATCGACCAGGACCGGCATGTCGCGACTGGCATCCACCACATCGTGCATGAAGGTGTTCTGCGTGCCCTCCATCACAGGGTCGGGCCTGCCGCCCGCAATTGGCGGGCTACCCGCCGGGGCGGAACCGGCAGGGCGGGGTGTCTGGCCGATAATGTAGTCCATGATGGTCGTGTTCCTGTTGGTCTGGCGGCCAGCATGGGGACGGGGACAGTGCGTGCCCCTATGCCCATGCCGACCGGTTCACATGTTATGGTGATAGATTGGCATTCCCGGCCATCCCCGCAACCGCATTCTTCGGTGATGAAAAAAAACTTCGACAAAAGCATTTTAACCCCTTGCACGCCCACCGGGTTTGCCGTAAACACCGCTTCACCGACACGGAGCGCGGGCGTAGCTCAGGGGTAGAGCACAACCTTGCCAAGGTTGGGGTCGTGGGTTCGAATCCCATCGCCCGCTCCAGATTAAAGCAGTCGGTTTGCAAACGACCCTTCGGGGTCGTTTTTGTTTTCTGGCAGATTGTCAGGAAACTGTTCCCGGTCTGGGTCGCCGAAATCAGAAAATCAGGAATCATTGCAGGATTTCAGCCTGCCGGTCCGCTTCATGTGGAACGTTTCCTGCGCTGGTGCGCTTTGATCCCGCACTACATATTCATGCCGTTTTTCCATGTGAATATGACGGCCAGATAATGGGTGCTGGTGCGCCCATGGAGAGGGTGGCAGGCGTGATCGTATCGAAACGGTTTCCTGTCTTTTGCATGCGGGTTGCCGGGGCTATGTATTGATGGCTGACAGGGTATGTAGGCAGGCAGAAAACAGGTGTTTAATGCGTGCTTTTCCGGGGCTTCCAGCTTTGTGGGACAATCAGGTTCTTACTGTATGGTCAGTCAAAGTGTGATCTGATAAAAGGCCCCTACGTTGCTCTTCATCTTTCCTGCCGAATGAATGTATGTAGGCGCGCCTGTCTGGCCTGAATTATATTCTCGATCATCACTTTTAGCTGCGGTGCCACATTGACCATTTCCTGTCTCCCGAAAAATTTGGGTTCAGTCCTACGGCATATTCGGAAGGGTCGGCATGTTGCTGTGGCTGGTGGAATGGTTCTGTTGCTTGCCGGGTGCAACACCCTTCCCGATAGTGGTCCTACGGAATATAAGATCAACCACGCCCAGAGTGATCCCAAGAGGAACAGCGTAGGCTACAACATTGTGAAGGTCAGCCCGGAACTGATCGGCCTGCTGGAAAGTCAGGAACCACCTCTGTTCAGCAGCCTTGATGCGGATAATGCCCCGACGAGCGTGCCCAGGAATGATACGATCGGGCCAGGCGATGTCCTGCAGGTTTCGATATACGAAGTGGGTAGCGCCCTGTTCAGCCCCAATAACGGGGGTATGTCCGCAGGGGGCAACATGTCCATGGCATCCAACCTGCCGCCACTGAGTGTGGATGGAAGCGGGAATGTTGAAATTCCTTTTGGTGGTCAGATGCATGTGACCGGCATGACCACCAACCAGCTGGCGGATGCCATTACGGCGCGACTGAAGCAGAAATCGCAGTCACCGCAGGTTCTGGTGCGTATCCTGTCCGATATAACCAATTCTGTCATTGTATATGGCGGGGTGCGGCGGCCCAGTCGTATTCCCCTGACACCAAACCGTGAGCACATCCTGGATGTCATTGCGCTGGCGGGGGGGGAAGACCGGACGGTCCAGTCGGATGAGGATTATATCGTTCGCCTGACCCGTAAGGACAAGATTGCCGAACTGCCGCTCAAGACCATAGAAAATGATCCGGCGCAGAATATCGTGATGCAGCCCGGCGACCGGGTACAGGTCGTATATGAACCGCGTACCTTCTCCGTATTCGGGGCAACCGAACGGGTTACCCAGACGCAGTTCACGACCCCGACGCTGACCCTGGCCGAGGCCATTTCGCGCAGTGGTGGCCCGCTTGATTCCCGTGCCGATCCGAATGCCGTCTACCTGTTCCGCTTCGAGAATGCTGATGTCCTGAAACGCCTGGGCCTGTCGGTTGATAATGGGGCGACAACCGGACCTGTAATTTATCAGTTGGATATGATGAACCCGAGCAATTACTTTCTGGCGGAGCGTTTTATGATGCGCGATCAGGATATTATTTATGTCGCGAATGCCACCAGCAACAAGTTCTACAAGTTCTTCGGGTTGATCAGTACACTTATCGCACCGGGGATCACTGCGGCATGGATGGCAAAATAATGAAAGAATTTATGCGACAGAAATGCTGCGGATGCGTGTCCGGGCCGGCTTTCAGGTCTGTTGTGGGTTTCATTGGTGAATATGGTTCGGTGCATGTCACGGTTGGTACTCCAGGACGGAATTGCATATCATGAATGTTGATGTGTACCAGGAAGACAGAAATCAGTATCAGGGAAACGATCCCTCTTTCCTGACGCGGGTGGGGAACTGGTTCCGTAATCTAATACAGAACCATCTGCCCTTCATGATCTTTGTTGTACTGCCGACCGGTCTGGTGTTTCTTTACCTGACCCTGATCGCAACGCCCCAATATATATCAGAAGCGCATTTTGTCGTGCGCGGGCGGTCCGGTCAGTCTGGCATTTCGCTGAGTAACATCCTGCAGTCAAGCGGGGGGAGTGGCGCAACTTCCGAAAATACATACGTGGTGCAGGATTACATGCAGTCACGTGATGCGGCTGAACTGCTGATCAAGCAGAACAGCCTGCTTGACGTCTATCGGCGGCCGGAAGCGGATTTTGTCGCGCGTTATCCGATGTTCGGGCTTCCGCAGGATTTTGAGCATTTTTACAAATATTATAAAAGACATGTGCTGGTAGAACAGGATTCGGAAACAAATATTTCCATCCTGACGGTCCGTACTTTCAGGGCTGATGATTCCCAGAAAATTGCCCGTGCCCTGCTGGATGCCGGTGAAAACCTGGTCAATGATATCAACCGCAGGCAGCGGGATAACCTGATTCACGCGACCTTGCTGGAAGTTCAGGCTTCTGAAGCCAAACTGCGGGACATTAACCAGAAGCTGGCTGAATACCGGAATGTGATCGCCCTGATTGATCCGATGCGGCAGTCCGTGCCGATGATCAGCTTTGTGACCACACTGCAGAATATGCTGACGACTACCAACATGCAGTTGGGCCAGTTACGGAAATCGGCCCCGAATAGCCCGCTGATCGCGGCGTATCAGCGTCAGGCGGATATCCTGACCGAACAGATTAAAAAGTCCGGTGGGGAGATTACCGGATCCAATGATTCCCTTGTCCCGAAGATTACCGGGTACGAGGACCTTATGGTGCAGCGTGAGATCCAGCAGCGGATACTGGTCAGCAACGTGACGTCCCTGGAAGCAGCCAAGCAGCAGGCCAACCAGCAGATGGTCTATGTTGATGAAGTTGCGCAGCCCAACGCGGCGGACTGGCCGGAATATCCACGTAACCTTCTGGTTCTTATTATTACATTCTTCTCCACATTGGGTCTGTACATAATGGGCAGGCTGCTGGTTGCGGGGGCGCAGGAACGTAATATCCGATAATTGAAGGTGTGTTTCCGACGGATGTCACGGATCATATGGTCCTGAGTAATCTGGGGGTTGCCATGTACGACAGAACAAAGAGTCCATAATGTTACGCTGCATTGATATTGTTAAAGATTATCATGTTGATAACGGGCATCGTCGTATTCTTGACGGTATTAACCTGCAGGTTGAAAAGGGCGAAAAGCTTGGCATCCTGGGGCGGAATGGCGCCGGCAAATCGACACTTATCAAGATTATCGGTGGTGTTGAACTGCCAACGTCTGGTCGTATAGAGCATACGATGTCGATTTCATGGCCGCTTGCCTTTGGTGGCGCTTTCCAGGGAAGTCTGAGCGGGCTGGATAATCTGAGGTTTATCTGCAGGATCTATAATCTCGATTACACCAAAACGCGTAAATATGTTGACGACTTTGCTGAACTGGGCAAGCAGCTTATGGATCCGGTGAAAACATATTCATCTGGTATGCGTGCGCGTCTTGCCTTTGCCCTGTCTGTGGTTATCGAATTTGACTGTTACCTGATCGATGAAGTGATCATGGTGGGCGATGCCCGTTTTTATGAACGTTGCCGGGAAGAACTGTTTGTAAAGCGTGCCGACCGCGCACTGATAATTGTTTCCCATGATATGCATTTCGTAAAAGAAATATGCGACAGAAGCGTCGTTATACATGATCGAAAAATGGTTGAATGTTCGTCTGTGCAGGAGGGAATCGATCTCTATCATTCATTGTAGGGATATGAATGATCATTACGGTCGCCTGTATGGAATATTTGATGAATACGGATTGTTGTCTTGTGTCAGCAAGACGATGCATCGGAATGGTGGGAGATTTTATAGGGACGAACGGGTTTGTTTTCTTATCCCTGATATTTTAAAATGACGCGGAATGATGGAAAAAGCAGCTAGGCAGGCCGACAGAATGGAAAACCGGTATTCCACGTATATATATGTTCAGGCATAACTGCCATTGGCTGGGATGCAGTCCGCTCAGGACATTGAAAAACAACGAAGAAGATCACGTCACGGCAGAATGAAGCCCTGATTTGTTCATAAAGCATATCATTGCCATATGCTTGCCCCTATGTTCCCGTATATATCTACCCTCTTGTACGCTCACATGAAGATAGGCGATCTACACCGGTGCTTTCGGCTGCTTCCCAAGGAATTGGTATGCATGTCAAGCTCGAACAGACTGATATGTAATGCTGAATATCTTACAGAACAATGCTGTGTCATCTTCCCGCCGCTTCCTGCTGCTTCAGGGGTTGATGGGGCCTTTTTTCCATGAGATCGGGAAAGCGTTCCGCAAGGCAGGATACGAAGTTTACAAGATAAATTTCAATGGCGGAGATCAATTGTTCTGGCGCCTGCCGCATGGAATCAATTTCACGGGCAGTATGGATGAATGGCCCGGTTTCCTGACCGATGTCATTACGAAGCATGGCATTACCGATGTCATGCTGTTTGGGGACTGCCGCCCCCTGCACCGCAAGGCTGCGTCCGTGTGCATCGAACGTGGCCTGCGTGTCTATGTGTTTGAAGAAGGCTACATCCGTCCGGACTGGGTTACGCTGGAACTTGATGGGGTGAATGGCCATTCATCCCTGCCACGGGATCCGGCGTGGTATCGTGAACAGGCCGCCCATCTTCCGCCCCTGCCGCCACATGTCCAGGTTCCGTCCTCCTTCCGTCGGCGGGCGCTGGAAGCTGTGGCCTATAATGCGGCTGATCTGCTGACGCGCTGGTATTTCAAGAACTGGCATGACTACCGTCCATGGCATCCATGGACGGAAGGGGTTGGCTGGCTCAAGCGCCTGTGGCGCCGTGATGCAGCGCGCGAGCGTACGGAAAAAATCATGGCGGAAGTGGCTGACCACAACCTGCCTTATATGCTGTTTCCGCTGCAGCTTGATGCAGATGCGCAGATCCGGCTGCATTCCGATTTTGATGGCATAGCCGGAGCGATCCGGTTCGTGCTGGAATCTTTTGCAAAACATGCTCCCAGGGACCTCTACCTGCTGGTCAAGGAACATCCCCTTGATAACGGAGTTAAGGACTGGAGCGCCCTGACGCGGAAGATTGCGCGCAAGCTGGGCGTTGCCGATCGTGTCCGTTATCTGGAAAGTGGCGATATCGCCCAGATGGTCCGTGCGGCGAAGGGCGTGGTGACCATCAACAGTACCACAGGTACGCTTGCCCTGATCTGCAATGTCCCTGTCATTACGCTGGGACAGGCGATTTACGATCTGCCGGATATTACGGATCAGGGAACGCTTGATCATTTCTGGGGCGCGCCCACGCCGCCGGATCCCGTGACATTCGAGGATTTCCGACGTGTTCTGATCGACCGCTGTCTGATTGAAGGGGGCTTCTTTTCCCCTGAAGGGCTGAAGCTGCTGGTGCAGGGTACGCTCAGACGGATCAATCGTACGACGCCTTCCGAGGACGGTAAGGTGTTTACCATATCGCACCTCCAGACAAGTTCTTCTTCCCGGCAGTAACTGATGATGATAACGGACGCGCCACATATTTTTATGGATATATCCCGGTTGCTTTCCCGGGCGCGAAATCCGATCCCGACCGGCATCGACCGTGTCGAATATGAATATGTTTCTTACCTGCTGAAGAATGAGGCGCATCGCCTGACATTTGTCGCGTTCCATCCAGTTGGCTGCATAGGAACGTTGTCAACCCGGGCCGTATGTCACTTCGTGGATGCGATGGGCCAAGTATGGGATGGTGACAGGCCATTGCGGGATCGTCTACCCCGTATGGCGCAGCGCCTGACTCAGTCCGTACTCCTGTCATGCTGGACGATGTCCCGGCATCAGGGTGACAGCATCTATCTTCTTGTGTCTCACCATCATCTGACGCGCCCCGGACCGATCGAGAAATTCCTGTCCCATCATGGCAGCCTGTTCGTACCGATGGTGCATGACCTCATTCCGCTGGAATTCCCCGAATATGCCCGGCCGGGTGAACCGCAGCGTCATGCACGGCGCATGGCGACGGTTGCCCGTCTGGCTGCCAGCGTGATCGTGCCGGCCAGGGCGGTCGCGCATTCTCTGGCACCCTATATGAAGAACCGCCCGGCCGACAATCATGTGCATGTCGTGCCCCATGGACTGCATCTGCAGCTTTCCAGCCTGTCCGATGCACCTGTATCGCGCCTGCCGGATGATGGCAGGCCCTATTTTGTGTATCTGGGAACCATTGAGCCACGGAAGAACCATCTGTTATTACTGAATTTGTGGCGTGCCATGGTGGAAGAAAAGGGCGGGGCGGCACCTCGCCTGATTCTGGTGGGACGGCGTGGCTGGGAAAATGAAAACATTCTCGACATGCTGGAACGCTGCCCGGCCCTGCAGGGAAACGTACTGGAATATAATGACCTGTCGGACCCTGAAGTGGTCAGCCTGTTACAGGGATCCCAGGGACTGTTATTCCCCTCCTTTTCCGAAGGGTTCGGGCTTCCCCTTGTTGAGGCCATGGTGCTGGGAACCCCCGTGGTCTGCAGTGATATTCCGGTATTTCATGAAGTTGCGGGAGAGAACGCGATATATCTTGACCCGACCGACGGCCCTGCATGGCGCAGGGCGATTGATGCCCTGTTGGAGAAGATGCCGCAAGGCAGGACAGCCGTGGAAGCTGCGGGTATGAACCTGTTCAACTGGCCCCGTCAGGTTGCGGCAGGTATCGCTGTCGCTGATGAAACAGCAGCCTTTTTCCGGTCGAACGGACCTCGCGCGTCCTGATCCGTGGCGCTGCATAGCTATATGCGGCATGGACCCTTCATTATCCTGCAATAGGTAGCCACATCCTTCATGACAGTACGTGCACATGCTGAAAATGATGACCGCCAGCCTCTTTCAGACCTGACGATATGGCTGGATAGCAGGAATATAGGCAGGTCAGGTGGAACGGGAGTGGCCACCTATGTACAGGGAGTGCAGACCTGCCTGACCCATATGGGGTTTCATGTCCAGTATCTTTGGGGTCATCATCCTGATGATGGCAGCACGCAGCCCAACAGCAGCTGGCAGCGGATTGTCAGGTTTTTGAAGGCCTGTCTGCCCGCCCGGTTGATCAACCGTCGGCAGGGGGACTCCACTGGCGGATCATACCCGTATATTTCAGATATTTACCGCATCGCCCATATTCATTTCCAGATATGGAAGCGCCTGTTGTGGTTACATGGTCAGCAACCGCCAGATATTATGTTCTGGACGTATCCGTTACCGATTCTTGTGAAAAACACGATCAATATTGTGACGGTTCATGACCTGATTCCCATAACCCATCCGCATCTGACGGGAATCAACCCCCGGCGTTTGCAGCGCCTGCTGAGCCAACTGGTTACGCAGGCGGATATCTTGGTGACGGTGTCGGAAACGGTCAGGCAGCAGATCATTGAAATATTTGGTATTCCTGCCAGCAGGGTCGTCAATCTTTATCAGCTTGCGGGGGTCACGGCCACTGAACGTCAGCAATTGACAACTGCTCCGGTCGTGGCGCCTGAGGGCTGTTTCATCTGTGTTGGTCGGGTGGAAAGGCGCAAGAACATTGAACGATTGGTGGAGGCGCATGCACGAAGCGGCACGGAACGGCCGCTCGTGCTGTTGGGACCGGATGGCGATGATATGCCTGATCTCAGTCCCCGTGCGCCCCATCAGCACGTTATCCGTGTGCCGTGGTGCAGTCGGGAATCCTTGCTGCGCAGTCTGGTGAATGCCCATGCCCTTGTTTTTCCGTCTCTGGCGGAAGGATTTGGTCTGCCTATTGTCGAGGCCATGGCCCTGGGTGTGCCCGTCATGACATCCCGTGGGGGCGCGACCGAGGAAATTGCAGGTGGTGCGGCGCTGCTGGTAGATCCCTATGATGTACAGGATATTGCCGATGTCATCGGTCGTCTGGATCGTATGCAGCCTGATACGCCACAATGGGAGGCCCTGCGGCAGGGCGGGATGAAGCGGGCGGAAGTTTTTACGGAAGCCGCGCAGATCGGGCGTTTGCGTGCCTTCCATACGCATTTGCGTGAACTCTTTCCCAACCGTTTGTAACCGCCGCCATGAGATCTCGAAATATGATGTGATGGGCGCAGATCATCGCTTTTTCCAGGAGAAAAGAGATACCGGAAAACGGGCGTCAGGGCTGATTGTGATATGTGAGTGACAGTTCACACCTGCCGCGTCAGTTTTCACTATTTGGCAGAAGAGATTATAAAATAGACATATTCTTCACATACCTATCTCTCGAAGGATATGATATATATTAAATAAGAATATTTTCATATAATTCATAATATTTTAATAAGATGTATTAAGTCCACAGCACCTAGGCTATGGATATGATTGCTTTCTGTGTCCGCAGTGTTGCAGGATGATATCGAAGTATAAGTTAACTAATTGATATATAATATATAATTTATGCCCTCCTGGAGGGCGCAGTCGATCGTTCATGGAATGCAACTTCCTCGGAAGAGGACTGTTACTTTGGCATGGGATCGTTTTCATGCGCATTTAAAGAGAGGGTATGGGAAATTCTTCCTAATTCGTTGTGTTGCAATAGGTTCGTGAAATGGACACAAACCAGATGTAACCCATATATGAAAGTATGGAGAGAAAGATCACATATCCCGAAGAGATCGCTGCAGGCTAACAAAACAGGCACTATCTGCCGTAGGGTAGCAGGGCTGCATCCCTAAAATAAGTTGTCTATAATTGCTTGTTGGGGCAGGGATACGGGTTCATGCCAGACGGGAATGTTCGAGGGTCACCATGATGCAGCAGAAGCGTAGGATGAAGGAAGAGACTCCCCTTCGCCTGTTCAAAAATCCTGTGATGGAATCCCTGACGCTGCTGTCCTTCGGTGTGTTCGCTGTGGTGTGGGCCATAATCATTCTGGCTGCCATGACCTTTGCGTGGCGGATGTCCGGTTCCGTGAAGATGATGGGCCTGTACTGGCTGGCTGGATTTGTGGCATGGTTTCCGTTTGAATATCTGATGCACCGTTTCCTGTTCCACTTTCAGGGAAAATCGGCATTTACCCAGTCAATGGTTTTCCTGATGCATGGCAACCATCATGAACAGCCCAATCATCCGCTACGCAATCTGATGCCGTTGAGCGTTTCCCTGCCGCTGGCGCTGCTGATCTGGGGCGGTTGCATCTGGTCCATGGGGAATGGTGTCGGGGGGGCGGTCGCCGCCGGTTTCCTGTGTGGGTATGTGGCATACGACACGGTGCATTACTCGTGTCATCAGTTTCCCATGCGCCTGCCCCTGCTGCGCAAGATCAAGATCCATCATATCAATCATCACTATCGCCAGACCGATGCCAATTATGCGATTACGGCGGTGTTTCTGGACAAGGTCTGTCATACCCGGTGTGATCGTTCCTGATATCGGACTGTCGCGTTCAGGGCTGGACGGACATCCGGATAATCAGGTGATTGAGCTGCGCTGGCGTCAGGGGTGCAGGGTTCTGACGTGCTGCTCTGTCGTCCAGAGGGAACGAAATGGCGACATAGGGTACGTCGCGTATGCCCGAAGGCATGACGATGCCCGGGATCGATGGACGATGATCACCAAAAAAGACCAGTAATGCCCTGGAGTTCCTTGCTGACATGTCTTCAATCAGGTCCAGCAGCATCCGGTCGCTATTGTGCACATGTCGCAGGTAGTGGTGCAGGGGGGACTGCCCATCCGGGCCGCCTGGCCATGGACCATGGTTTTCCATGGTGACGGCATAGAATAACGAGGGCGCGGTAGCTGCCTGCATCATGCCCGCTATTGTCTGCCCCAGGGCCACATCGCCAAAATAGGGCATGTCCGGTGTTGATGCATGTGGGCCGGGATTGACCATATGGGAAAAGCCCATGGTCGGCATGAGCGTGGCGCGATTATAGAAACGCAGGTCATGTGGATGAATGAATGTGCTTTTGTACCCTATTGCTCCCAACCGGTTGCCAATTGCGTGATCGCGTTCACGTCCTGCGGTCAGAAAGGGGTCATAGCGCCGGAAGCCCAGATCGGTTTCTTCCTGTCCAAAAATGACGCCGTATTCCGACCGCATGGTATAGGCGCCAAAGCCGCTGACGCATAAAGGCCCCCACTGGGATGCAATGTCATATGCCCGCTTCAGGCCGGGCATGGCCGGCAGGGGTATGTCGGGCGGCAGACCCAGTCGCGCGGGATCGGCAAAAGATTCACATTGCACGATCACGACCATATCATAAGCGGGTTTGCCCTGAAGTGCGGCGGGAGGAGGGAGATCGACACTTCTTCGCCATTGCCGCCAGTACATGATGATACTGCCGGGCAATCCCAGTGTGCCTGCATCACGCGTGATATCAGGGGTGGGCGCCAGTTTTTGCGCCGGATACAGCCAGATGGACAGGCCACCCAGCAGCAGCACGCCCACCCCGATCAGGTGGGGCAGGACTGCAGCGCAAGAATAGGCCCACAGCAGGAATGGCGCGGCGATGGCCAGAACAAGCAGGGCGATACGACCAGCCAGCGGAATGGAAAAAAGATAGAATTTGGGATGCTGCAGAAAACTGCGGGCAACCACGACATCACTGAACAGCAGGGGTTCGCCCAGCACACGGAATTTGATGTTCGAGGCGACAACCGTAACGGCCATCAGCGCACATGTCATGAGAAGTGCGATCGGGATGCTGCCTGTTGCGGCCAGCCACCCTCCATACGCGACCATGCTGCATAGTATATCCAGCGTCCAGCGGAAGGGTAATGCCTGACGTCCCGCCCGAGGCATCACGACAGCATATTCAATGGCGGGCGTCAGAAAAACGATAACAACAAAAGACACCAGAACCTGAAATGCTGACATGAAAATTCCGTTGTGCACCCGGCATGGCATCCGCTGCATCAGAGGTTGTTATCGATAACAAGCTCTTGTACAAGGTATCTTCACTGGAATAAACACCGGGAACGTGATTGGAAATCGCGAACCTATGAATGACTTGCATAAAAGTCTTTCAGACAGACAATGACAGGCCAGAGGCACCAATCATGACATTGGCATCGCGTTCCTGTCTGTTACGGATGCCTCCTTTCCAGCGCGACCTGCCCGTGCTCGCCATACCAGCCACTGGGAAAACCGCTACGGTGGCAATCGAGGAGGACGTCAGCAGACGGATTGTCCGGGACAGGACGGGTGGAAGCTTCTGGGCCCCGGCACCTGCCCATGTCAGGCCCGTTCTGGTGTGTGGGGGATACGGAGTTGATGGCAACCGGATGCGCAGTCTGGCGCGGCTGCTGGCGCGCCTGGCAACTGTCCATTCGCCAAAGGACCTGCTGCTGGTTGCCCCGGGTGCATATGGCCCGGCTGCGCGGATCGCACGTCAATATGGCGTCATTCACCTTCATGAACCTGTAGACCCACATGCCCTGCTGGATCATGCCCGGGAAGTTCATGAACTCGGGCAGGGGGATATCGGAGATCTTGCAGCCCTGCGCGGCCAGAAGGTCACGCGGTATGCCAGCCCCGACCACGGTCGTCCCGTTGATGGCATGTCGGTTGCGCGGCGACTGATACAGGACTGGTGTTATTATGACCCCTATACGGGGGACGTGACGACAATCCTGAAGGTGCTGGAATTCCAGGCCCTGTGGCGGCGCGTCATCGATGCAAATCGCGACATCGGGGCCTGTGTCGGCATGTCCCTGTGGAAACGCCGGCGTATTGCCGCATTTTTTACGGTTCCCCCCACGCATCCGCCCTTTTTCCGGCAGGCGCGTTCCGCAGTAAAACGGTGCGCCAGTCAGGGCAGGGCGGTCGTAACATGGGCAACGCGCATACCGGCTGGACTGATACGGCAGGCGCAGGCGGAAAATGTGCCTGTATGGCGTGTCGAGGACGGGTTTGTCCGTTCGGTCGGCCTGGGAAGCGGATTGCAGGTCCCGGCCTCCATTTTTGTGGACCGACGCGGCATTTATTATGATCCGTCCGAACCCAGTGACCTTGAGCATATTCTGGCGACGACACCGTTCGATACGCATCTGCGGGAACGGGCAGGTTCCCTGATTGCGCATCTGGTGCAGAAGGGAATATCCAAATACGGGCGTTCCGATCGGGGACAGATGCAGGAATGGGACGCCAGGGGACGGCGTGTATTGCTGGTGCCCGGCCAGGTCAGCGATGATCTGTCTGTCATCAGGGGGGGCGGTGCCGTGCAGGGCAACCTGGCCCTGCTGCAGACCGTACGCCAGCATAATCCCGACGCGTTTATCATCTACCGCCCACATCCCGATGTTGTTGCCGGCCACCGGAATGGAAAGCTGGGCAATGATGTTGTCATGGCCTATGCCGACCATATCAGTATTGAGGGTAGTATTGTGGACCTCATATGGCAGGTGCAGGAAGTCCATACCCTGACCTCGCTTGCTGGATTTGAAGCACTGCTGAGGCAGCGCAAGGTCGTGACCTATGGCTGTCCTTTTTACGCGGGATGGGGGCTTACTACGGATATGGGGCGGATTCCCGCCGGTCGACGTCAGCGGCCCCTGTCACTGGCAGAGCTGGTGGCTGGCGCCCTTATTCTTTATCCGCGCTATATTGATCCCCTGACACAGATACCGTGTGAAGTGGAAACGGTCGTTGCACGTTTTGATGACATGCGGATCTGGCACCCTACGGTATTGATGCGCATCAAGAATTTACAGGGTCATATGAAACATATGATGGGACGTTGACCGGTCGTTGTATGACAGTAGGGATACGGATCGTATATTATCATATTTAAAAGGAAAGGAATTATTGTGAGTAAAGACGCTTTTCCAGAAAATATCATAGAATGTATTAATGAAGTTGTCCGGTTTCTGGCCGTGGATGATTTTTCATCTGTACAGAATGACATGACGCCGGATCTGGTCATTCTGGCCGGAAATGATTTCCTGCCGGGTGCGGAAGGGGCATTCCGTCTGGCAAAACGTAAGAATGTGCCCTTGTTGATTTCTGGTGGCGTTGGGCATGCGACCGACTTCCTGCGGCAGGCTGTCGCCAGAAATACACGTTATCATACGCTGGACACCGCCGGGTTGTCAGAAGCTGAGATCCTTCATTCGATTGCCACGACCTTCTGGGGACTTCCTTCTTCACAGATCCTGCTGGAAACCAGGGCGACAAATGGAGGGGAAAATGGGCAGTTCACCCGAAAACTGCTGGAGGAGCAGCATATTACCCCCAAAACGGTCGTTCTGGTTCAGGATCCCGCCATGCAGCGTCGGGCGGCAGCAACGTTTCAGCAGACATGGCAAGGAATGATACCCGCCTGTCGTATTTTCAGCTGGCCGGTGGTTGTGCCGCAACTGATGCTTGAAAACGGGAAAGTCGTTTTTTCAGGCCCGGAAGAAGATCATCCCGCTTCGCTTGAGCGGTTTATATCACTGGTAATGGGGGAGATTCCCCGTTTGCGGGATGATGAAAACGGGTATGGCCCCAAGGGGAAAGGGTTTATCCCACATATTGAAATGCCGCAAGTGATAGAAAATCATTTTGAAAAAATATACAAATACTTCAACAATAAAAAAGAATACGACAATAGGAAAGTTTAAATAAAAACTGTATTTTTAAATAATTTTGTCGTGACTGTGTGCGAACGTGTATAAAAAGTTGCGTGGAATTCTGTTGAGGGGAAGGAGAGAGTCAGGCTTTATTGCCACACGATCCTGATGCCATTCCAATGCGGCATGGAGCATTGGAATGAACAGATAATCGTACGACCGGCGTCTTTATGGGCTCCAGCATAAGGATGAGAACCCTTTCGGAAAACGCAAGGACTGGTATCGTATCACAACGTGTGATGATCGCTGTGTTCATACGTTCTTCTCAGCCATTTTTTTGCATCGACGGTTATTTTCCGGATGTTATAGAGAGTCCTGTCTCCAGACAGGGTAAGATATTGTAGCAGGGGTGATCGTGTATGGTTGCCTTACTGAAGATAGAGAGATGATGCAGCATAGCTGTAACCGTTTCTGGTTCCGGCGGTCTCGACATAGGCTAAGCCGCTTTTGTTGTGTATGTCAGCCTTCAGGGTATTGTACAGAATGGCAGAGGACTGACCCTGTAGGTGAATACCAAAGCCACCATTGCCTGTGATGGTCACAGCATTTCCCTCGACCTTTCCAAACGATGTTACATAGATGCCGTCATGCCTGTTCTCCCTGAAGGCGCAACTGTCTACATTGGCGTAGCCACCAAGCTGGATCCACGCGCCGATGGCGTAGCCTGTATAGGTAGAATTGCCCGCAGAGATTGTACCATTTTCACGTACATCCAGGCCATTTCCTCCGGTCACTCAGACTACCTCTGCCAACTGCCTTTTCTACAGACACAGCAAATGTGTGCTGAGTCCATCCAGTAGTTGCTAAACTTCCGCTACTGGATATTCCTGTTCAGTGATTTGCACCACCGTACCACGCTTGAATTCAGCACTAAAATTGGGCTTTCTCATCTAGCGCTTCCTATCCCCCTTTTAGGAGTTTGGGCATCTGGAAATCTTGGCGCTATTCAAAAATCCCCCATTCTCTTGCCTCAGGATGCAATCTCGACTACTTTTTCTAAAATTCTCCCTAAGCGGAATGTTTTTGCATCAATTTAAGATAGAGGTACGCAAAAATGGCAGGCAATAAAAATCTTGTATCAATTGTTACTCCAAGCTTTGAAAAACACGTATCTCAGTATGAAATGATGCTGAAAAGTATAATTAACACATGTGAGGATTTAGAAAATTTATTTCCAATAGTTATAATCGAAAAGAAGAATAAATATATTTTTAATTCAATATTTAAATCCCTCTCCCTTAAAAATTACAAAATTATATTTACAGAAGATGTGCTTGCGTCTTTTGGGATTTATGAAACCCCTAGCCAGTTCCTGAAGCGCGTCGGCAAATTTACGTTTCAGACAATAAAGAAATTTGGCGGCTTGCGAGCGGCTGAAACAGAATGGTCTCTAGTGCTGGATAGCGAAGGGATCTTTATGAAAAAATTTAAGATTCAAGAGCTAGTTAATGATTATGCTAGCCAGAAATACGTTTTTTATACTAACACAGCTCCCCGAGGGGAATTGTGGACACATTCGGTAGGTTATCAGATTAACAAGAATGTTGGTGAAACGCTTTATGTTGATGCTAGCAAACGTTGGTACATGGAAAGCTTTCATTGGTTTTACGAAACAGACAAAATCAAAGATCTAATCGAAAATCATCTCGGCTCACTTTTCCTTAATACTATTCGTACCCCAGATAGTCTTGACAAGGACGCTGAGCGTCTGGTCAGCCAGGAAGTGGAGTTCTTTGAGAATATATTATACTACAACTACCTTGAGAAGTATTACCCACACGAATATAACTTTATTGATTTTGAAGAAACCTTAAAAGACCTCGTTCCTGACGAGATTAGTGGTCGTTTTATTCTGAAACAACTTCCCTTTTCCCTGTTTGGAAATGATTATCTTCTTAATATCGTTGCACCAAACGAAGTGCATACATTATCTAAATTCTTTGAAAAATATAAACTTCCATTTATTCGCCTAGAGCCGCCGTTTTTCGATCATACATATTTTGAAGAATTGAAAAAGCTGCCTTATTTCGTTGCGACTATATCCTCGCATCATCATATCTGGCTGAATAAGAAAATTGCTGTGTGTGTAAGCGGTGAATTTCGTCATATCGTGCATCGTACGCCCGAGCAGCAGGTTCGTAATCTGAAGTCCTTTGTGTCAGGTGTGGATTGCGATTTTTACATTCATGGATGGCGTAATTCTTCTGAGGCGCTTATCATTCATGAACTGCAGCCTAAGGCTTATCTATTTGAAGAACAAAAATCTTTCTATAATCTTGAAAAACAAATTCAATTCCGTGAGCCGCGTTTAAAGCCTAACCGAGATCTGGGTAGTCTTTCCATGTTCTACGGCATACAGAAATGCTATGAACTTGTTGAGCCCAATCTGGATGACTACGATTATATTGTTCGCATTCGTCCTGACATGTTTGGAGATCGTTCACTAAAAGAAATACTGGTTAGTATTAGTGACCAGGGGGATTTTTCTCCAAACGCTATTTATTTCCCAAAGAATTATCATTCCAAGGGTATCAACGATCAGTTCGCCATAGGCTCTCCCAACCAGATGCGTGTCTACTCGCGCACATATGATTACATTGTAAAAAATATTAGTAATCTGTTTTTTAACCCTGAATCTATTCTTTTAAAAAATATTCTAGAAAATAACATTCCCATTTTCCTAGTGAACTTTCCATATGCACTTATGCGAGAAGTGCCTATGTATATCAACGATGTACATAGAATCATTCATCAGCAAGAACATGTCTGGTGGTCCAAAACGGATCATATACCAGCATACACGGATGTAACTGAGTTCTTCCGGGATAAGCTTTCAGCAATGGAAACATTGATGAAGCAGAAATTGCCCAAGGCGTTTTTCGTGCCGGTAGAACCGTATAAAGAAAAATATAAAAATAAAGAATGCGTTCTTGAATTGCTGAACGTGGATAATAATCCATCTCGTGTAGCATCGCTCTTCATAAGAGGAGCAAAGGTTACGGTTGCCTCACACTTTTTAATAGAAAGTGGAAAAGCTAAAATTATGCCGTATACTGACCGATATTTTTTCTGCTTTCAGAATAAAGACGAATTTATTGTATCCCAATGGTCTTATGAAAAGGGGAAATTTAAAAATGAACGCCTTGTCTACCCATGGAAAAGCATAAAATCTTTTCCTAGGCTTTCTTCTGCCGAGACAGCTTCCGGTTGGAAAATCCACGATAGAATACAGAATCTGGTACATGTTCGGGGTGTAGATCGTGTTTATGAGGCGCTTCAGGAAAGCAATTTGTATGCCACGACTTGGAAAATGAAGCTTGTCCTGTTTATCATGCAATGTGTGATGAATAAAAGGAAAGCAAAAAAATTGCGCGAAAATCCTGATGCATTTTTTGCCGATGCTCGCGGCCTGCTTTCTCAGATAATTGGACGGAATTATCTAAAAAATTCACGGAAATAGTGGAAAATATATTCGAAATATTTTTTACAATTTCTATGTGAGTTTTGAGCTAACTGCGTGTTTTGAATAATACAAACTGGGAGGCATGCGTCCGAAGAGAGTCCATCTCTTCGGATAATTTCAAGGGAGAGTTATATCCTATTGATATCATGCCTTCACTTTAGCGACATCGCAGTCTACCGCTGCAGCTTTCGGCGAAGCCGGTTTACTGGGATTTGTCATGGACAATAGAAAGTCATTCGGACTATATGTTATTGGTCAATTTCAGTGTTACACGGAATGTAGACCCCATCGCCGCAGACAAGCATGAAAGCTTGCCTAAGCCCTACCGCTAAGGCTGTCAGTTCGTGAGCCAGATGTCACGCCGAGAAACATTCACAAGCCCGCAGACTCGTTCTTCGCTCAGGGTCAGAACCACACAAAGATGCCGGATCGCATGCTGTCTTGCTTCAGAAACCTCCAGTCCCTTATGGCGAGTTTTCTATTTACAGAATATTGTATCACTGATCTCATGTTTACGGCAAACATCCGAGTTTTTCAGCCGTGATTCCTGTTCCTCCACGATGCTGTTGATTTGCTCTTCCGTAAATCGACTGCTCATATATGCGCTGGAGCGGTCAGCAAACTCCTCTGATTTTTATTCCCTCGCTTAAGCCGAGCTTTGGGACTATAGACTGTCATGCCACCAATCATGATATGCAATGAGAACATTAATGACCATAAGTGAACAGCTTCGGGAATTAAGAACAGATTTCAAGGTACAGGCTCAGGTCATTTATGCCCTGATAATGCGAGAAATCCATACCCGTTATGGACGGGAAAATCTTGGATTCCTATGGGTGTTGGGGGAGCCTATTCTGTTCTGTGCTGGTGTTGCCATATTATGGACGGCCATACGTCCCTCTCATGAACATGGGCTGCCAATGACGGCTATTGTTGTGACAGGTTATGTTCCGCTTACAATGTGGCGTCATTGTATGGGGCACGCCATCAAAGCGTTTGAGTCAAATGGCAGTCTTCTCTTTCACAGACAGGTTACGCCAACCTCAATTATATTGGCTCGAGCTTCCTTGGAAATAATTGGCACCATAATGGCAGGCATTTTGGTTACCTGCGGCGCAATTTTCACCGGATTCATGAAGCCACCACAATATTATAGCATGCTATATTTGGGTCTTGGATTTCATATATTTTTCTGCATCTCATTTGCCATGATTTTTGCATCTCTGAGTGAGATGTCTGACCTGATTGAGAAAGCCGTAACCGTCTTCGGTTATCTCGCTCTTCCCTTTACGGGAGCATTCTCAATGGTGGATTGGTTGCCGCCTAAATATCGCTGGTACATGATGCTATCTCCAAGTGTAGAGAATATAGAAATGATCCGCGAAGGGCAGTTCGGTCTGAATGCTCATGCGCATTATGATATATTTTATAATTTCTGGATTACGCTTTTACTTTTGATTATAGGTTTTTATCTAACAAAGCGCGTGCGACCATTCATTCTTGTTCAGTAAGTCAATTAGGGGGTGTTGTTAGGTTTACGACTCATTCTTTAAGATAAAAAATGAAGGTTGTAAGGCGGCTTTGATTTCCGGTTCTTTTTGGGTGGAATGCAGGCGGTAATATTTTGTTTGGCTAGAGACCGCCTGATCCGGTTGAAAAATCAAGACGGTTCCAGCGGACGAATCGGTTATGTAAGGTCTTATGCAGACCTTACGCTTCCGGCACATCTTTCCTCTGCAGGCCGTTACGAATTACATACATGATTCCATTGAGCACCCGGCGGTCATCCAGGCGCGGCACGCCGAGAGCCAGAGGAAAATACGGTGCAATCCTCTCCTATCTGGCTCCTAAACAGCAAAAACATGTGATGCACAGGCTCATCCCTCACGAGGACCTGTGAACCACGGAACACCGCTCAATTCAATAAATTAATAGATCCTGAACCTAAGAGGTCTTGACGTCTGCTCAGGGATAAGAAACGGTCTAATTATTACCGTAGTTTTCGCAAAAGAAAATATTATATTTATATTTTAACTGTCTCGATACCAGCGGAGAAAAGAATTGAAGGTGTTGCGTCCCCGTCTGAAGAGTGCTGTCCGACGATCATATCCCCAAAACATCCTATGATCTGAACGTTTTTTCTGTTGGGTGTATATTGTATCAATTAAAGATTCTGGAGATTTGATAATTGAATCCAAAATGTTTTGACTAATGCACTCAACCCTTGTGTGTTTGCTTATTTTCTTCACAACATGCTGATATTTATTTATGTAGGCCTGAATTTCTGTAAGGTTGGCGACAGTAAAGTTGTCAGCCATCATATATAATGATTCATTTACACTCCGTGTGTCATTATGACGATCCAGTTTAAGAAAAGGAAATTTTTTCTTAAAATACGGAAAATGTATAAATTGTTCTACGGCCAGTCGTATGAGAAATCTTTTTTCTAATACGTTTGTATCCTTCAGAAAGGGATGGTTTTCATAATAAATTGCATCGCAGAAGCTGACGTCCTCGACGTCTTCCCAAAGATTTCTAATGTCTTCAGTGAGTCCAAAATGGAACCAGTCACTATAATGGAAAGGCATCCTGTACAAAGTTAATGGATTTATTGTAAATATCTCAGGGATTAATATTCTCTGTGTGAAAGAAGCATAATGGCGGCGTACGTCGTGAGCATGTCTTTTGTAAACATCAATAAATTTTTTGCTCATCAGGCATAGGTCATTCCTTATGCGGAGCGCATATTTCCTTGATGCGTATTTTAGGCCTGCTTTTGCCGATTGTATCTGCAGGTTTATGTTATTTAAGCTCTGTGTATCATTTTTTATAGGGGGCAGCGGAAGCGCATCGGGCGCCTTGATAACGATGTCTGCGGTATCGAATAAAACCTTTAAGGCTTCTTTTCGTATCGTATCAATTTTGAAGGCAGCATATGCTACTTCAGGCAGAACATTCTCCCCGGTATTTATTGAAAAGTCTATAAAATCAGAGGATGAAATGGAAACAATGATTTCTGCTTCAGGAAACATCTGGCGCCAATGGCGACATATCAGGGCAGATTCCTGTATGTTCTTTTGCAGCCATGGACCCTGTATGACAATAGAAAGCGGTTCGCCATTTTGATGGATATTATTCAGGTCATTGACGTCAAAATGGTAAACCACTTGCGATTGTCCTATGGGGTCTAAATATTATTTGTTCAAATATAAGAATTTTTCTTCAAATTCCTTACCGCCATCTTTGGTCAGGGCTTCATATTCGGCTGGCACCCCACAAAAAATGACATTTTCTTTTGGAATGACCGTATAGCGAATGTCTTTTCCGATCTTGATCAGGTGATTGTAAATCGGGGCGACATATAGCTCATTTTTGCTCGGGTTTTTCCGCTCTTCATCCAGTGCCCAGCGGAAGTCGCTGATTGTGGCGAACTGATACAGGCCCGTGCAGCAGAAGTGCGAGATCGGTTCTTTTTCCGTCGTGCGGATGACCCGGTTCTGGTCGCTTCCGTCGCTTTCGACAAATGACCAGTTATCCCCTTCACCGACAAAGGTTTCCAGATACCCATCTCCCTGTGCGGCTTTTGGCGGGAATGTAAAGCCAGGGCGGAAGGTATCGATATTGAAAATGGTCATGCCTGTGGGACCGGCCTCTGTAACGCCATCCAGTCCCCGTTCAACCGTTTCCGCCTGCCCTGCTGTCATCTCGTCCAGAATGACGAGACGCGCGTTGGTGACGCCAAGAGCTGCCAGACGCTGACGGACAAAGTCAGGCGTATCGAACTCCTTGCGCATGATGAAAGTAAAGGTGTCCTGCCGACCTGCCTTCAGGAAGCCCATGACTGAATAGTCAAAGCAGGTGTAGTCGCCAAGCGGCAGCATATATTTGGGCCTGTCATAACCGGCTTCACGGAAACGGCGGCTCATCCCAACCATTGGAAATATAATCATGAACAGGACTCCATCATATTCTTCAGCCGGAATGTGTTGGCAAGTATCGCCTTCTGCCGCCGCTTGTCTGTTGTGTGCAGGGGAAGCATGCTCAAAAATAGCAGGGCCGTCATGGCAATGGCGGAACGATCCATGCAGGCATAGTTGCCTGCCTTCCGGCTTTTATAGATATCCAGAAGGCGTTGACGTGTGGGGCCTATATCAAACGAGAGATCCAGATCGTAATCCGCAGATGTGAGATCAAACCTGTCCGCGATCAGGAAATCATAAAGCCCAAAGACCGAATGCCCCAGCTTGGAGATATCATACCGGGCATCGCCAAACATGGTGATGCGTCCATTTGACAGCATACCGCGCGGATCGACAACGCTGACGCGCTTGGAGCGGAAATTATAGAAGATGTTCCCAAAATGGAAATCGCCATGCCACATGGTGATATCATCAAGTGAGGTCGGCACGATGGCCGAGATCAGTTCTTCCCCCAGCGTCCGTAACGATGGTGCCGGTTTCCCGCCGTAACGCCATTCCTTTGTCAGCGAAATATCATTATCCCGCGCAAAGGTTTCCAGACGATGCGCCGTCTTGCCCTTGATCATGTCATTGAAAAACAGGGAAGGATAGTCATCCCCGATTTCATAGTTCCGGGGGCGGATGCCCTGCATTTTTTCAAGGAAATCCAGGCAGCTATCCATCATGATTTCCCACATATGCCCCGGCAGGTTGCCAAAGCAGTACAGTTCGGACATCAGAGGAAAGAACAGGTATTCCAGTTCATAGGAATATGTTTCTTTTTCGCCGGCATCAATGAAATGCGGGGTATAAGGCCGTAATTGCGGTGGAAGATGCTGAAACCATTCGGCTTCCGCAAAGATCTTGCGCTGGGGCAGACCTGTCTTGACAACAGAACGGCCGTCACTGGTTATGCTGTTGAACGACCGTGCCAGCAGTTCCTGACATCGGGACTGGTGATAGGTGTACAGATGACCGAAATCCAGCCAGGTAATGTCATATACCGGTTCCATGGTATATGACGCTGAATATGCATTCAGGGCCTCTATGAAGCCCTGGCCGTTTTCCAGGGTCGTATTGACGATTTCCTTGAAGTGCCCGGCTTCGTGGAAATTGAACAGGCCTGCCACGATATCGGTGGTCCGTTCCGCATCCCGCTGATATTCATGGAATACGTATCGTCCATCAATGACTTCGCATTCACTCCATCGTGCCAGGTGATGGGTGCTGCCGACTGCAAAACCGTTGGCTGGCCAGGTTGATTGCGTATCAATCAATGTATCGCCAAACAGGATATATACGTTGTCGCCAGCTTTTATGGAATTGAGGCCCTGCGCAATACTCTGCAGCACGGATGCCGTGGCTGGCACGCGCTCAATCAGGATATTCGCAGCCTTGATACGCTCGACATCATAATGTGGCAGTACATAGCTTTCGGGCAGCACCATGATGGGTTGCGCATCCATCGCCGCGGCCATCTTCAGTTGGTCTTCGTACAGACGACGACCCCCATTGGGCAGGAAAGCAGGCGGTAGATTCCCGAATTCGGCAATCAGTTCCGGGCAGATGTAGGCGCCGCTTAGAATAATGAAATAAGCGCCTGACATTATACCTGCTCGCGTTCAAGAAGACTGACGATCTGATCGTAGCTCAACGTACGGAATTCAGATGGACGGATGGCCTTGTCATCAATGTAGAAGCCATCATGACCACACCACGGTTTGCCGACGATAATCGAATCATATGGAACATCGTGCCGATCCAGCCATTCGGTAATGACCGGCAGCGTATGTTTCACAATGGCGGAAATGTCACCCTTGTACGTACGCATGTTGCGGCTGGTATGAATGGTAATATGAAATCCGTTCTTTTTATATTCGCGGATTTTCTCAATGATTTCCATGACAGGCGTTGCGTTGCTGTATTTTTTCACGGGATCACTGGATTGATCTTCGTTTTCATATGGCCTGCAGATCGTATGATCCAGGTCGATTACAAGATTCTTCATTTTGCCTCCATGTTTACTATGAGAACGATCCTGTCTGGGGCTGGTTGATAATGTTATCCCCATCATTGTATTCATGGAGAATAAATTGATTATGAATCAATTTTTCCATTATATTTCGCCAGAGAGATATCTTTATGGAATGTCTATCTGGCAAGGCCCCCCATGGATGTTCCCGGGGACAGAATGGTCGTAATCAGACCAAAGAATTTATAAAACTTATTACTTGCCGAGTTGGCAATGTAGATAAGATCCTGGTCCCGCATCATGAATTTATCCGCCAGGAAGTAACTGGCGGGGTTCATCATGTCCAGCTGATAGACCACCGGCGCCGTCGTGGCCTTATCATCGATCGGCATGCCAAGGCGGCGGACGATATCTGCATTTTCAAAACGGAACAGGTAAACGGCGTTGGGATCGGCGCGTGAATCCTGCGGGCCGCCATTACGCGCGATGGCTTCTGCCATGGTCAGGGTCGGCATGGTGAACTGAGTCTGGCTGACATGGCCACTGGCCCCGAAAACCGTATAGCTGCGGGGCTTGAAGGTCAGTTGTACCCGGTCCCCCGGTTGCATCAGGATGTTCTGCGCAGGCGTATTTTCGATGGTCTTGAGCGGCAGTTCAGCAATCTTGCCATTGCGCGTCAGACGGACCAGATAATCCTCATCTGGCTGGTGGGACTGGCTTGCGCCACCGGCAAGGGCGATGACATCCAGAATGCGTTCCCTGTTGGGGGTCAGGGCCACGCGGCTTGGCCGGCGTACACCGCCATAGACCATGACCGAATTGGCGATATCGGCCGCGATGCGTACCAGTACCTGCGGCGAGAGGGACTGCTGCTTCAGCCGGGCCTTGATGGCTTCAGCCACCTCTATGGTGGTCATGCCGGCAACATGGATTTCCCCGGCATAAGGCACCCGGATATTGCCGCTGGCATCAACGCTGAGCGGGGGCAGGTTCGATCCCGTAGACGTGCTGGGCATTGTGCTGGCGCCACCGGATGATGTCGTCGAGGCCATCATGCTTGCGCCGCTCAGGCTGAACAGTGCGCTGCCGACTTCATATATCGAAACCTGCAGGATGTCGCCCGGGCCAACCCTGTCGTTATGGGTGTAACTGACTGGCGTATTATCTGCATCCAGGCTGCTGAACAGCGGTGGATCCTCACTGGCGAGCAGGGTAATGAGGTCCGGGCTGACCTGCACGATCGCATAGCCTACCGTATTGCGCTTGGGGTCACGCTGGGCATGGTTGACCTGTGCTTCCGTCGGGCCGCTATACGGTAACGAATCGCAGCCTGTCAGTAGCAGAAGGGCTCCACCAACCGCCGCAAAATGCCGACCTTTTCGAACTCGCCGTAGAACTGAATCCAGATTTTTCGGAAGACAGGAAATGGTCAAGGCAACACCGCGACTGGAGGTTGAGTGAAGGCGGAGAACAGGGCTGAAGGTAACTACCATGCATTGTGCATGTCTGACGTGTTCGGTCGGCAAATATCTATGGAAAGGCTTTTTATCACGTCATATTTTAACTGGCTACGCTAATTAGTTGAGGTGGTTGCCGCCCTGTAGATAGCAGAAAACCGCGCGAACAGACAGTCTGCCACCCATGTCTGGCAACAGGATGGCAATTCCGGAATCTGTTATGGGAATTGAAGAAATTCTGTCCCGGGCCATAGGGATTACGGCTGGACCGGCTTTGTGCATGGCGGTCTGCAACAGCAATGTAGATAATATTTTAAGTGGGTAACAGGTATGCAGGAAGCGTAATGTCAGCAGGGCAGGACGCGTGGCGTACAGGATCAGGACATCCCTTCTGCCGGAACCGGCCTGTTCTGCTAACCATCATATCCGTGGGGGTGCCTTTTGCGCCAGTTCAGGGCCGTTCCGACGATGGAATCAATATGCCGGTATCTGGGCTGCCACCCCGTATCCATGCGGATCCGCGATGAATCGGCCACCAGAATGGCCGGGTCTCCCGGGCGGGGCAGGGCCCATTCCCATGGTATCCTGCATCCGCTTACACGTTCCACGCTCTCGATGACTTCAAGGTTGGTCAATCCCCGCCCATTGCCCAGATTGTAGGCGACCGATCTCGTGTCCAACTGGTCGATCACGCGGATATGCGCATCCGCCAGATCGGTCACATGGACATAGTCCCGGATGCACGTGCCATCCCGTGTACTGTAATTGCTGCCAAATATTTGCAGGGAGGACTGCAACCCCAGCGCCGTATCGATGGCAAGGGGAATGAGGTGGGTTTCCGGGCGATGATCTTCTCCCAGCCGTCCCTTCGGGTCGGCGCCGGCAGCGTTGAAATACCGCAGGCAGGCAGTGCGCATTCCATAAACACGGTCAGCCCACAGCAGGGCGCGTTCGATGAAGAACTTGCTGTCACCATAGGGGGATGCCGGGTTAACCGGCGCATCATCCATAATCCGCGACAGATCACGTTCATTACTGAACAGCGCCGCCGTGGAAGAAAAGACAAAGCGTTTTACCTGATGGGATGTACATGCCTCGATCAGGTTCAGGGAACTCATGATATTGTGCCGCAAATAGTGGAACGGCTCCGTAATGGAGCGCCCGACCGATGACAGGGCGGCAAAGTGGAACACCACGTCCCAGCTATCCTGCGTTACGGCGTCATGTGTCGCCTGCGCATTGCTCAGGTCGACATGCCGGAACCGGACCCCATCGGGGATGGCAGCACGATGACCCGTGCTGAGGTCATCCAGCACGACAACGTCATGCCCCGCATCCAGCAGGCTTATGACCACATGGCTCCCGACATACCCCGCCCCACCTGTAACAAGACATTTCATGGTCGGGGTCGGTTTCCCTGTCAGGCCGGAATGTAGGGAGGGTAGAAAGAGCCGTAAAACCTACAGGATATGGCCATTGGCAGCAATGTGCGGCCCTATGCCGGTCCTGCGTGATAATGACGGACTGGCACAAACGGGGCCCAGTCCCGCGCATGGTTTGCGCGACGGACTCCGTATCCGTATCTGCCAGCCGGGGTATCAGGTCCGCGACGGTCCGATGCGGGCCGGAAACAGGTGGAGCCTACAGCAGCTTCATGATTTTCAGCAGCAGCCACGTGATCATCATGAACACGAAGCAGATGCCACCCGCCTCGACTGTTCCCAGTGAGCCGGCAGCAAGGAACATGCCACCCGTGTTCATGCCGAAAAAACCGGTCACGAATGTTGCGGGCAGCATGAGGGTGGTCACGATGGACACGGTGTACAGGCGGCGGTTGGTTTCTTCCGCCTGCCCGGACGCCAGTTCGTCCTGCAGCGATCGCGCACGGTCCTGCAGGGCCAGAAGGTCATCAAGGGCTGCATGGATCTGGCGCTGCGAACGGTCGCGGATGTCATCTTCCGCCCATTCGGGCAGTTCCAGGTCCTCGTTATGAAAAATGCGGTCCACGGGCGAGATCACGCGCCGCAATTCGGTCGAACGACGCCGGACACGTCCGATCAGCCCGCTTATGCGGCCGAAATCGGTATGCTGGTCCAGCGTCAGCAACAGGTCCTCGGCGCGGTCAAGCTGGTCATCCAGCATGGCGATGTTGCGCCGGACGGTGTCGGCAAATTCCAGCAGGGTATGGTCGACCACTTCGGCAGGGGAGTCGAAGGCCGCCCGCTGCATGGTCCGGTAAATGACCCCCAGGGCCGGAACCGGCTGGCGGCGCGTGGTGATCAGCAGGGTGGGCAGGACCGCGAACCGCCATGCGGACAGGTTCTTGTCGTCTTCCGACATGGCATCGTCAAAGCCGGGCAGGGCGCCATAGACGATATCGCCTTCCGCCTCGACATTGGTGCCCCGGTCCGTGCTGCCCAGGGCCAGGCGCACTTCTTCGGGCAGGCAGGGAATGGCCTGGATGTGCGCGCGGCTGGCGGTATGGACAATGTCATAATGCAGCCAGACCCAGGAATCCGGCGTGCCGGGCGGCAGGCCATCCAGCGCGCGGACGATCTGTTCATCCGTCAGGCGCTCGGGCTTCTGGCCAGGCTGGCAGGCAATGGCCCAGACCAGCCCGTTGGAGACAGATGACGCAGAGTCGACAGGCAACCCGGTGGCGTTGTCCATCATGGGGAAATCGGGGACGTTTTCCATCGCGTATCCCTCCGTCATTCTGCCGGTCCGGCCGGTTCTGGTGATCCTGTCTGGCCGATACGAAACGGGCGGCCGGTGGCCGTTGGCCACACGCCCGCCCGTCCGTTACGCCAGCTGCGTCTTATTTCATCAGGTCAGGGGAGACCTTGCCGCCATTTGCCGCCAGCTTCTGCATGACCTGCTTGATCAGCCACACATTCATGGACGCGGAATCGTTCATGTCACCGGTATAGTGCAGTTCCGTCGCCAGTTCCTTACGCGCGGCAAGCGAGCTGTCGAGGCCCAGCAGCTTCAGCAGATCCACGATGGAGGTCTGCCAGTTCAGCTTTTCAGGGTTCTTGGCCGCCAGCGCGCTCAGCACGGCGTCCACGTCCACAGGCTGTGCCGGGGCGGCGGGCGCTGCAGCCGGAGCCGCTGCGGCAGGGGCTGCTGCGGGCGTGGCTGCCGGCGCAGCTGCCGGGGTCGCGGCTGCTGCGGTGTGGCTGCCGAAGATCTTGGACAGGATTGAACCGAAGATGCTCATGGTATCTTTCTCCATCACATGATGTGGCCCGGCGGATGCCGGACCAGTCACGCGTATGTTAACGATGTTCGAAGCGCTCAGTAACGATACAGGTCATTCTTGAACGGACCGTTGACCGGCACGTCAATGTAATCCGCCTGCTTCTGGCTCATCTTGGACAGATGCGCGCCAACCTTGGCCAGGTGCAGGAAGGCCACCTTCTCATCCAGCTTCTTGGGCAGGGTGTAGACCTTGTTTTCGTACTTGCCTTCCGGCGCTTCCCACAGTTCGATCTGCGCCAGCGTCTGGTTGGTGAACGACGCGGACATGACGAAGGACGGATGGCCCGTCGCGTTGCCCAGGTTGACCAGACGGCCTTCGGACAGGACGATCAGGCGCTTGCCATCAGGGAAGACGACCTCATCCACCTGCGGCTTGATGTTGTCCCACTTGAAGTTGCGCAGGGCGCCGATCTGGATTTCGGAATCGAAATGCCCGATGTTGCACACGATTGCGCGGTGCTTCATCTCGCGCATGTGGTCCAGCGTGATGATGTCCACATTGCCCGTGGCGGTGACGAAGATATCGCCGCGCGGCGCGGCCTCTTCCATCGTCACGACCTCATAGCCTTCCATCGCGGCCTGCAGCGCGCAGATGGGATCAACCTCGGTCACCAGCACCCGGCAGCCGGCGTTGCGCAGGGACGCGGCAGACCCCTTGCCCACGTCACCGTAACCGGCAACCACGGCAACCTTGCCGGCCATCATCACGTCCGTGCCACGGCGGATGGCGTCCACCAGGCTTTCGCGACAGCCATACAGGTTGTCGAACTTGGACTTGGTCACGCTGTCATTGACGTTGATGGCCGGAACCTTCAGCGTGCCCTTCTTTTCCATTTCCCACAGGCGGTGGACACCCGTCGTGGTTTCTTCCGACAGCCCGCGCACGTTTTTCAGCAGTTCGGGATACTTGTCGTGCATGAGGATGGTCAGGTCGCCACCGTCATCAAGGATCATGTTGGGGGTCCAGCCGTCCGGCCCCTTCACGGTCTGCTCGATGCACCAGTTGAACTCGTCTTCCGTCAGGCCCTTCCACGCGAACACGGGCACGCCGGTCGCGGCGATGGCGGCGGCAGCCTGGTCCTGGGTCGAGAAGATGTTGCATGAGGACCAGCGGACCGTAGCCCCCAGCGCCGTCAGGGTCTCGATCAGTACGGCGGTCTGGATCGTCATGTGCAGGCAGCCCGCGATGCGCGCGCCCTTCAGCGGCTGGGATGCGCCGTATTCTTCACGGAGGGCCATAAGCCCTGGCATTTCGCCTTCCGCGATCGAGATTTCCTTGCGGCCCCACTCGGCAAGCGAGATGTCCTTGACCTTGTAATCGGTGCTGGTGGTCATTTCTTATCCTGTATTCGTCAATGCGGCACAGGATATACCCCGTTGGGCGCGCGTGATCCAGAGTGCGCGGGATTCCACGTTCACGCGATCGTGCGGGCGACCTCTTCCGCCTGTTTCAGGATCCGCAGGAAATTTTCCCCCCACAGGGCCGCGATCTGGCTGCGGTCATAGCCGCGGCGCAGCAGTTCTGCCGTCAGGTTGGGCGATTCCGATGCATCGGCCCAGCCGCGTATGCCGCCGCCGCCATCAAAATCGGACGAGATGCCGACATGCTTGATCCCGATTCGCTGCACCGCGTAATCGATATGATCGACAAAGTCCGCCACCGTGACCGGGTGCATGTCACGCACGTCGCGCGGTCGCAGGAAGGCATCCATGGCGGTAATGTGGATCACGCCACCACAGGCCTTCAGCGCGTCAAGCTGCGTGTCATCAAGGTTGCGCGGATGATCGCACAGGGCACGGACACACGAATGGCTGGCAAAGACCGGCGCGCGGGACAGGCCAACGGCCTGCAGCATGGTGTCGCGTGACGTGTGCGAGACATCGACCAGCATGCCCACGCGGTTCATTTCGGCCACCGCATCACGGCCAAGGCCGGACAGTCCGCCATGCAGCGTTTCGGGATCATCCAGGTGATGCATGGGCCGTGCCGAGTCGGCCAGCTGGTTGTGCCCATTATGGGTCAGCGTCATGTAGCGTGCGCCCAAAGCCCGGAACCGGGCGATCAGCGACAGGTCCTCGCCAATCGTATAGCCGTTTTCCACGGCGGGGATGATGGCGACATCCCCAGCGGCATGGGCCGCGCGTACCGCTGCCGCCGTGTCGCACACCTGCACGCCATCGATCCCGCCCGTCTCCCCGATCACGTGCAGCATCGCTTCCGCCCGGGTGGAGGCCGCCTCGTGCCCCGCCACGTCACGCGCGCCCTGTCCCACATAGGCCACAAGGCATGCGGCACTCAGACTGCCCGCGCGCATGCGCGGCAGGTCCACCCGTCGCGACGGCGCGCCCGTGGCGAAGTCGTCGCGGTCCGGCCACGGAATGTCCACATGGGTATCAATGCTCAGCAGCGAGCGATGCAGTTCGACTGCTTCCGTTGCGGATATGTCGGTTGGTGTATCGGTCATGGGGCCTCCAGCAATGGTGATAATGAACCACATGCAGGCCAGTCCTGAAAACTGGGCATAAACCAAAAGTGGTGACCTGTCGTTAGGGTAGGGACCGGCGACACACGTCCAGCCCCCGGCCCGGTCGCCACCCTGCCGCCTGCGCGCCGGGGCACCATAGCCGCCGGGAGCGCCTGACGAAGGAACGACCATGACAACCTCCATCCCCCTGCTAGAACTGAATGATGGCCACAGGATTCCCGCCATGGGGTTCGGTACCTATCCACTGGATAACCCGCAGGCCGAAAAGGCGGTGCGGGAGGCGCTGGATGCGGGGTATCGCCTGTTTGATACCGCGTCGCGCTACGGGAATGAAAGCGGGGTCGGCACGGGGCTGGTCAGTTCCGATGTGGGGCGCGAGGATATTTTTGTCACCACCAAGCTGCGTGGTGCCGATCAGGGATATGACAGTACGCTGCGCGCGTTCGAGCAGAGTCTTGGACTGCTGAAGATGAGCTATGTTGACCTGTATCTCATCCACTGGCCGCTGCCCGCCAAGGACCAGTATGTTGATAGCTGGAAGGCGATGATCCGCCTGCAGAAGGAAGGCCGCGTGCGCTCGATTGGCGTCTCCAACTTCCTGCCTGAACACCTGCAGCGCCTGATTGATGAAACCGGGGTCACGCCTGCCGTCAACCAGATCGAGATGCATGCCGATTTCGCGCAGTCCGAACTGGTCGCCCTGCACAGGAAGCTGGGCATCCAGACGGAAGCCTGGAGCCCGCTTGGGCGGGGCAAGCTGCTGGATAATCCCGTCGTCAAGCGGGTTGCGGACCGGCATGGCAAATCCACGGCACAGGTGCTGCTGCGCTGGGTGATCGATTACGGCGCGATCCCCATCCCCAAAAGTGCGCATCCCGAGCGCATGCGCGCCAACCTGCATACGTTCGATTTCCAGCTGACGGCGGATGACATGAGCGACCTTGCGACACTCGACAGCCCCCACAACCGCACAGGTGGTGATCCCGCCACCTATGTCGAGGAATAAAAGGCCGGTCTGAAGGAATGGAAGTTTCCGGGTGCCGCCTTTTTTCAAAAGGCGGCATTCTTCGAAGCATCCTGAAAGAAGCATCCTGAAAGAAGCATCCTGAAAAAAGCGTCACCGAAAACTTTTTCATGACCTGCAGGTGCGCATGAACCTGACCTGCCCGATTACGTCATGGACATGTCGGCGGGTCAGGATTGCACAAGCCGAAGCCACGCTGTTATGGTGCGGCGCCCGTCCCGCCGGGCGGGCCATGTTGGCGCGTCCGCCATGGGATCGGGCATGATCGGGATCATACCACCAGCATGGCACCAGCGCAGGCAGTAGCGGCATCTGACGGACATGGCGGCACGACCGCGCAGGCTTCCCCCACACGCCGGTCGCTGCGATGGCTGGCGCTGGGGTTTGCGGGCATGCTGGCCGCCTGTGCCCATAATGGCTCCCACGAGATGAGTGAGGAGCAGATGATTCAGGAAGCCGATTCCTATCGCGCCCGCGCCCACACCACCTATACCCCGCCGGGACCACCGGAAGATCCGTGGGGGCCTTATATCACCGAGGCCTCCCAGCGTTTCGATGTGCCAAATGTATGGATCCGCGAAGTCATGCAGCGCGAGTCGGGCGGACAGCTGTACCATAATGGCCAGTTCGTGACCTCCATGCCCGGCGCCATGGGGCTGATGCAGCTCATGCCGCCCACCTATGACGAAATGCGTGCGCGCTACAATCTTGGTCCCGATGCCTTTGAACCACATGACAATATCATAGCGGGCACGGCCTATATCCGTGAAATGTACGACATTTACGGCTCGCCCGGTTTCCTTGCCGCCTATAACAGCGGGCCGGGGCGGCTCGATGATTTCCTTGACCGTTACCACACCCTGCCCAAGGAAACGCGCGATTATGTCGCGTCCATCGGGCCGCGGATCGTCAGCAGCAAACCGGTCAACCGGTCACAGGCCGACCTGCTGGTTGAAGCCCGCGCCCTTGCCCGCGCGCAGGCGGCGCAGAATGCGCGGGGCGGCCACAGCCGGGGGCGTCAGCTTCTGGCGTCCGTGCCGAAGGGGACGGCTACCGACACGCCATCGCCCGAAGCCGCCGCCGTGCGCGCGGCATGGAGTGCACGTGAACAGAGCGGCGTGGCCCCCATGGCGTCGGCCGGAACCCGGCCGGGGGTCATCAGCATGGCCGACCGCCATGACTGGGTGGTGCAGGTGGGTGCTTATGGATCGGTCGGGCAGGCGCAACATGCGGCGGGACAGGCCCGGGCCAAGATTGCGTTCAGCGGGGTGCATACGCAGGTCGCAACCGTTGCATCGGCGCATGGTCATGTCTATCGTGCAAGGCTGACCGGCCTGTCGCACGAAGCTGCCCAGCAGGTCTGTCAGCGACTGGGCGGGTCAGGATGCCAGATCCTGCCGCCAACCACATGACGGCATTGATCCTGCCCCGCAGGGTGTGAGGACACATTGAGGTATTTCTACAGGCGTTCGCGCTGGTCCCTGCCGGGGCTGTGCCTGCCGCTGGCCGGTGTCATGGCCTTTGCCGGCTTTGTCTGTTTTTCGCCCGCGCGCGCGGCCCTGCCGGTGGGCAGTCAGGCCCCGATGTTCGATGCGCAGGCCACCAGCAATGGCAGCGAGTTTGATTTCCGCCTGGCCGATGCCCTGCGTCAGGGGCCGGTCGTGCTGTATTTCTACCCCGCCGCCTTCACCCGTGGCTGCACCATGGAGGCGCATGATTTCGCCAACGCCATGGATCAGTACAAGGCGCTGGGGGCTACGGTCATTGGCGTGTCCACAGATGATATGCATACCCTCGACCGTTTTTCCGTCAGCGAAGGTCATGGCCGCTTTCCCGTCGCCACTGACCCGAAGGGCCAGATCGCACGGATGTACGACAGTCACCTGCCGCTGGTGAACCGCGCCAGCCGTACGTCCTATGTCATCGCCCCGGATGGCAAGGTGATCTATGCCTACAGCGCCCTGTCACCCAAGGGGCATGTCAGCGGCACGCTCGATGCCCTGAAGCAGTGGCGTGCGGCACAGGGCAATGCCAGCAAGGTCACGTTGCCCGCCAAGCCCCAGTAAGACCCATTTCAAAATAACCATCTGATAAATATGAAAGTTTTTTGGTGCTGCCTTTTGCCAAAAAGGTGTCGTTCCTTGAAGCTTTTTGAAAACGGCTTTACCAAAAACTTCCTATGATTTCAGAGCATCTGATGGACGGATTTCTGAAACAGTCTCTGCGGCCGCAACGTTGACTTGCGCGCCCCGCGCGGTATTGACTGGCATTTCCGTATCCGTAGGGAGAAGCCGGTGGGATTCCGGCACGGTCGCGCCACTGTACACCGCAGCCCCTGCGGAAGTCAGACCTCCCGGCGGATAAAGCTTCATTCCGTTCCGGGACGCGCTTTCCCGACAGGAGATCTGACCCCATGTCCTTCATTTCTTTCCCCCGGCCACATCGGGATATGCCCTGATGGCTGGACGCCTTCTGCTGCGTGGTATGCTGGCGGGCATCATTGCAGCCGCCCTTGCGTTCATGTTCGCCCGCGTCTTCGGTGAACCGCAGGTCAATCTTGCCATTGCGTTCGAAGCCGCCATGGATGCGGCATCAGGTGAGTCGCCGGAACCCGAACTGGTCAGCCGTGGCGTGCAGTCGTCGCTCGGGCTGCTGACCGCCGCCGTCATGTATGGCGCGGCCTATGGCGGGCTGTTTTCGCTGGTGTTCTCGCTGGCTTATGGGCGGATCGGCCGCTTTTCGCCGCGTATGCTGTCCATGCTGCTGGCGGGGGCCGGATTCCTGTCCGTGGTGCTGGTGCCGGATCTGAAATACCCGGCCAATCCCCCGGCCGTGGGGCAGCCGGAAACCATTGGCCTGCGCACGACCGCCTATTTTGAAATGATCATCTTTTCGCTGTGCGCGCTGACGCTGGCGGTCCTGTCGGGCCGTGTGCTGGCGGTGCGTCTTGGCAACTGGGGTGCCACGCTATGCGGTGGGGCGGTTTTCGTGGTGCTGGTGGCGCTGCTGCAATGGGCGCTGCCCGATATCAGCGAAGTACCGGACAACTTCCCCGCCGTCGTGCTGTGGCGCTTCCGTGAAGCTGCCATTGGCATGCAGCTTGTGCTGTGGGGCAGCCTTGGTCTGGTGTTCGGCATAATGGCCGAACGCCTGCTGGGGCACGAGCAGCGTGCGGCCCGCCGTTACGGCTGAGCCGTTTCCCCCCCATTGTCGCCACCGCCGGGCTGATCCGGTGTGGCGGCATCTTTCATGACCTTGTCCCATATCGTGTGCAGCTTGGTGTCCATGGCGTCATCCAGCACGGGGAAGGGGTGGCTGGCTGCGATATAGGCGGGCTGCTGGTCCCAGTGCAGGGCGGCTTTCATATCCGCGTCCAGCGGTGCGCTTGTGCTGGCGGGCATGCCCCAGAAGCATGATGACGTCGCCAGCCGGGCCTGCGCGGCGGGGGTGCGCAAATACTGCGCGAACGCCAGCGCCAGCGCCTTGCGCTGCGATGCCTCGATGATCGAGATGCCATGCTGCCACCGGATGCCGCCCTGTCGCGGCAGGGTGAATGTCAGTTCCGGGCGCTGCGTGGCCGTATCGGAGTGCGCGGTAGGCGTGCTGACCGTGCCACCTTCGCCCACGCCCGCCGTCGTCCATGCGCCGCCGCCCACGACAATATCAACCACGCCGTCGGCCAGCGCCTGCTGCACGCTGGCGGTATCGCCCACCAGTGTCGCATTGGCGCGCAGGGCCGCCAGTTTGTCCTGCAGCGCAGGCAGGTCGGCATCCGTCAGGTGTGCCGGATCCAGCCCCAGCGCCAGGGCGATGTAGGACATGATGGGCAGGTAGCTGTCATAGATCGCGATATGCCCGTGATAACGCGGCTGCCATATCGCGTTGATGTCCTGCATGTCCTGTGTGCTGACATGGGCCTGGTTGAAGGCCACGGCGTGGAAGCCGTATTTTTCCGGCACGGAATACAGCCGTCCCTGGTAGGATCCGCTGGCTGGACTGGCAATGGCGGCGGGAACGGAGTCCGACGGGAAATCCGCCGGGTCCAGCGGCATCAGCAGTCCTGCCGCCGCCAGCTGCGGGGCGGCCGTTTCTTCCATGATCACCACGTCCCAGTCGCCTGCCTGTGACTGGTGCAGGATGGTGCGCACGGCTGAGGTGCTGTCGATATCCTTGAAATGGACGCGCACCCTGTTGGCCTGTTCAAAGGGGCCCAGCAGTTCGGGATCCTCGTGGTCACACCATGTCAGCACATTCAGCACGTCATCGGCCGCCCGGACCGGGGCGGGCTGGATGGCGGCAAGGATGATGAAGGCGGTCGTGGCGGCAAGGGCGCCGCGACGGCTGCATGCGGACATAAGGGACAACTCCTGCAAGGATGGGAGGGCAACATGGACGGGTATGCGACGTGGGTCCAGTCAGGAAGGGCGATGGGTGAGGCGGACGGGCTGCATGGCATGCATGTTTTATCAATGCACCCATAATATGACCGTATGATGAAAGGGTGGATGCGGGTCTGTCCGTTGCGTGCAGGACACGCCCCCTGTTCCGCACGCCTGCCCCATATTGTCCCCCGGCCAGAGGTGGGGCTATGGATAGCCCATGATCGCCGATTTCATCCGCCGCTTCACCCGGCGTCGCTCCCCATCGCCTGCAGTCCCCCCGTCCACGTCGCGCGCCGCCCGTCCGGTGATCGCGCCCCAGCCCGGTTCGGTCGCGGAGCGGCTTATCGCCGCGACAACGGTCCTGCCGTCAGGGCGGATGCGCGCCTATGCCCGCACCGCACGCGGGGTGGGGCGTCTGGCTGCCATTACCGTGTGGGTGCCGCTATCGGTCGGGTTCGAGGCGGTGCTGCTGCTGGTGCCCGGCACGGCCAAGATCCGGTGGACGCGCATGGTCTGGGGCGGGCTGTGCCTGCTGCTGTCGCTGCGCATCCGTGTGGTGGGGCGCAGGGCTGGTGGCGTGGGCGGCAGGCGCGCGCGGCAGAATGGCGAACGCCCGGTGATCTATGTGTCCAACCATTCCTCATGGCTGGACGTGCCGGTGCTGGGCACGGTCCTGCCGTCCAATTTCGTAGCCAAGGGCGATATCGAGGGCTGGCCCATCATGGGGCTTGTCTCGCGCATTGGCCGGACCATATTCGTCAGCCGCCAGCGCAGTACGACGGGCCGTGAACGTGACGAAATGCTGCACCGCTTGATGGTGGAAGGCGACAACCTGATCCTGTTCCCCGAGGGCACGTCATCCGACGGGTCGCGGGTGCTGCCGTTCCTGTCGGCCTTTTTCGCCATTGCCAAACCCCCGCGCCTGCCCCCGGGCAGGGGACCGGTGGAACCGGAAAGCGAGGCGGAAGCCATCGCCGCACGTCCGGGCATGACGCCGCTGATCCAGCCGGTATCGGTTGTGTATGACCAGCTGGAAGGCCTGCCGGTCAACCATGCGCGGCGGCCGGTATTTGCCTGGTATGGCGACATGGAACTGGGGCCGCATGTGTGGCAGCTGGTCAAATGGCGGTCGATGCGCGCGACCGTACTACTGCACCCACCGCTGGACCCCAATGATTTCCCCAGCCGCAAGGCGCTGGCGCAGGCGGCGTGGCGGGCCGTGGCGGCAGGCGCTGCCGAACTGCGCCAGAACCAGCCCCAGCCGGAGGGCGAAAGTGCGTATGCCTGCCGCCCGCTGGCGGGCATGCTGCCGCAGGATCTTGAACGTAGCCGGAACTGAGGGCTTTGTGTCAAGATTGAGGCATGTCATGTTTCCCCGGTCCCGTAATCCGTAGGGTATCCCCCCAATCGACGGTCCCGGTGGTTGTCCGCCGCCGGATAGGGTCGGTCTGCCCGGCATGGTTAACGTGAGCCTGCCCGCGCGATCAGGAAATGTGATCTCACATGGCGCGGCGTATCGTGCCAACGTTCTGGAGTTTACGGTGGATCAGCCGAAGATAAGCGCCGATGTCCTGTTGTCCGCCATGGAGCAGGCCATCGATCCCATGGTCGTGATTGATGAGCATAACTGTATCATCTTCTTCAACGCCGCAGCCGAGAGGATATGGGGCCTATCGCGCGCGCAGGTCATGGGGCAGAATGTCAGCTGCCTTGTGCCACAGGCGGACCGTGCACAGCATGACAGCTATATCAACCGTAATCGCGAGACAGGCATAGGCCGCATTGTCGGGACGTCGCGTGAGGTCGAATTCCGCCGCGCCAATGGCGAATATGTCTGCGGTGAACTGTCGATTTCGCGTGTGCAGCTCGATGAAACGGGCGGGATCTACTATATCGCCGTCATGAAGGACGTGACGGAGCAGAGCCGTCAGCGCAAGATCCTGATCCTGCAGAATGACGTGCTCCAGGCGCTGGCATCCGACCTGAGCGTACAGGAAGTGGGCGACCAGCTGTGCCGCCGGGTGGACGGTTTCGTGCCAGGCGGGGTCGCGGCGCTCATGACGTTCGATGAGGCGCGCAAGGTCGTTGTCACGTCTTCCCCCGGTATGCCCGCCCGGTACCGCTCGGCACTGGACAGCATGCAGGTGACGCCGGAGCAGATCGAGGCGATGCGCCACGATCCCGGCTGCAGCAATACGGTGGTGTGGGATGGTTATTCCTCGCTTGCCCGTTCGCTGGGGCTGGTGGGGTGCCGCTCCTCGGCCATCATTTCGCGTTCCGGGCAGGTCGTGGGGATATTCGCCCTGTACCTGCGTGATGATGAACCGTCGCAGGGATGGCCCGAGCGCGTGGTATCGACCTGCATGCCCTTCTGCGCACTGGCGATCGAACAGAACGAGACACGCCAGCATATTGCCCAGCTGTCCAATTTCGACAGCCTGACCGGGCTTCTGAACCGGACATCGCTGCATAATATCATCGAACGCCTGATCATGCGTGGTGGCGACAGTCAGTTCTCGCTGTTCATGGTGGATATCGACCGTTTCCGCGACATCAATGACGCGCTGGGCCATGTCAACGCCGACCGTTTCCTGATCGAGATCGGGCGCCGTATCCGCGCGCTGGTCAATGATGAATATATCGTCAGCCGTTCGGGCGGGGATGAGTTCATTATTGTCGTGCCCGACTGCTCGCATCAGCGTGCGGAGCAGTTTGCCGAAAAACTGATCAATTCCATCGCCAAGCCCCTGCAGGTGGGCGAAAACACGCTGAGCATTTCGTGCTGTGTCGGGATCAGTACGTTCCCTGAAAACGGACCGGACAGCGAATCCCTGCTCAGCCTGGCCGATGCCGCCGCCCGTCAGGCGAAGGAGGACGGGCGTGGCCTGTACCGCTTCGCCGGACACGAAAAAAACCAGGTGGCGCAGGAACGGCTGATGCTCGGCTCCGCGTTGCGGGACTCGCTGGCCAAGGGCATGCTGAACCTGCATTACCAGCCGCAGGTGGAAACCATGACGGGGGGCCTGTACGGGGTGGAGGCCCTGTCGCGGTGGCACCATCCGACGCTGGGCAACATCTATCCCTCCCGCTTTATCGCGGTGGCGGAGGATACGGGACAGATCGAGGCCATTGGTCGGTGGTCGCTGCAGGAAGCCTGTGGCCAGATGGTGAAATGGGACCGCGACGGGGTGCATGTGCCAACCGTGGCCGTGAACCTGTCGGCGGTGCATTTCCGCAACCGCGCGCTGCCGGAATATATCGCCAACCTGCTCAAGCACCATAACCTGACGCCGGACCGCCTGACGGTGGAAATCACCGAAAGCGTGATGATGGACAACAGCACCGATACCGAAGACGTGCTGCACGCCATCCGCAGGCTGGATGTCGGGTTGTCGATGGATGATTTCGGCACGGGCTATTCATCACTGTCGCGGCTGACGCGCCTGCCGCTGACGGAAATCAAGATCGACCGCAGCTTCATCAATGATTTCGAGCAGGATACCAATGCGCAGGCCGTAACCATGGCCGTGATCGGCATCGGTTCGCGCCTGGGCATGACGGTTGTGACCGAAGGTGTGGAAACCGAACAGCAGTGGCGTCTGCTGGAAGAGCTGCATTGTGATGTGATGCAGGGCTATCTGTTTGCGAAGCCCCTGCCACCGGCCGAACTGGAAAAATGGTTCCGTGAGCGGCAGGAACAGGGGTCGTTCCTTATTCCCACGAAGGTGTAATATGATGTGCCATATGGTCTGGCGCGGCCGCATGGGTGTATCATGCGACGGGTCTGTCCCGTTGCCGGACTGATTCCATGACACATTCTGTTCAGTTTTTTATTTTAGGTTCCAGGCAGGAATATGGCATTGCAACACGATGATCGGCTGCGGGCACTGACACACCAGGATGCGGATTTCTGGGCCGACCTCGTTGATAGTGTCCTGATCGTCGCCATTACCGATAACAAGGGCGTCATCACCTATGTGAATGACCTTTTCTGTGAAATCAGTCAGTACTCGCGTGAGGAACTGATCGGTTCCACGCATCGTATCGTCAATTCAGGGTATCATGACGCGGATTTTTTCCGTGACCTGTATCGCACGATCCAGGCGGGGGAACTGTGGCAGGGCAATATCTGCAACCGCGCCAAGGACGGGTCGCTGTACTGGGTGGCGACCACCATCATCCCCAAGAAGGACAGGCAGGGCCAGATCCAGGGCTATGTCGCAAGCCGGTTCGAGATTACCGAGCTTATGAACACCCGCGACCGGCTGTGTGAACTGGCGGAAACCGATACGCTGACCGGGCTGCTCAACCGTGGCGGCTTCAACACTGCCCTGGCCGATGAAATCGCACGCTGTCGCGAACCCGGCAGCACGACGCACCCCGCACTGGTCATGTTTGATCTCGATGGGTTCAAGCAGATCAACGATGTCCATGGCCATCATGCCGGTGATATCGTGCTGCGCGCCATTGCGTCACGCCTGATTGAACTGACCCACCCCGATGACCCCGTCAGCCGTCTGGGGGGGGATGAATTCGCGGTGATCCTGCATCGCACGCTGGAAGACGTGTCGCTGGAGCGGTACATGGACCGCCTGCAGGGCGTGCTGGAACGCCCCATCGACATCGAGACTGTGACCGTCAGCGTTGCGGGCAGTATTGGTGCGGTGCTGCTGGATGGCACCGATACGATGGAAGACGTGCAGAAAAACGCCGACATGGCAATGTACGCCGCCAAGCGCGCGGGGGGCAAGCAGTCGCAGATGTTCACCCGCAGCCTGCGCGAACGCGCGCAGGCCCGTGTATCCATCCTGAGCGAGGCGCGGTGCGGGGTCGAGCGCAACCAGTTCGAGGTATATTACCAGCCGATCCTGAATTGCCGCACGCTTGAAGTGGACCAGATCGAAGCGCTGCTGCGCTGGCAGCATCCTGAACGCGGGCTGCTGGCGGCGGAAGACTTTTCCGACGTGTTTACCGATGCCGGTCTGGCGCAGGCCATGGGCCCGCGCATGATCGAGGCCTTCCGTCGTGACGTGTGCATGTGGAACGAGCAGGGCCAGCCCCCGCGCCAGCTGGCCATCAACCTGTCGCGCATGGACCTGATCCGCGATGATTACCAGCGTGAACTGGAAGAATCGCTCAAGCGTTTCAACATGTCCCCCGACAGCTTCGTGCTGGAAGTGACTGAGGCGATGCTGCATGGCCGCCGGGCGGATCAGGGGATCCGCAACCTGCGCGAACTGGCGCGGTCCGGCTTCCGCATTGCGCTGGATAATTTCGGCAAGGGCATTACCGTGCTGAACCACCTGCGTGAACTGCCGTTCTCGCAGGTCAAGATCGACCAGACCATGGTCGCCAACATCGTGGGCAATCCCGATGCCTGCATGGTCCTGTCCAGCCTGATCGAGATGGGGCAGGGGTTCCAGATGGAGGTCACGGTTGAAGGGGTTGAAAACCGCGAACAGTTCGATCTGGTCATGCAGATGAAGCCGGAGCGGATACAGGGGTTCTATATCTCCTCTGCCCTGTCGTCGCAGGATATCCTCAAGCTGCCGACGCATTTCGAAGGGGTGATCCGCGCATGACCGACGCACCCCGCATCATTGCCGCGCGGATCGGGGATGATCTGCCACGCATCGACGTGATCGAACTGGCCAATACGCGGCGCATCATGCACGCCGAACGCCATAATGACGGATCGCGCATGCCCATGTTCATTCCCACCGCGGCATGGGCGAGACTGCTGGAACTGCATTGTACCGGTGACGGCACGCCAGACCGCCCGCGCCTTGCCCCTTCACGCATGATGGATGGGCTGGAACGTGCTTTGGGGCGTATCATGACGGAGGTGGCGCGCCATGACGCCACGGATGATGAACCGCTGCGCCCGGCCTATGTCGTGACATCCGACCTGTTTGGCGCTGAAGGCCCTGTCGATATCCGCATGGTGGTGGACCGGACGACCGGCGTTGCCTGCATGCTGGCAGGACCACCCGCGGATATCGCCGCCCTCGGTCTGGATGATGTGCCGCAGGGCTGACGGTCCCGCGACTGAAAACGGCCTGTAGAAAAAGTTTTTGGTGAAGCTTTTTTCAAAAAGCTTCGAAGAACGCCGCCTTTCTGAAAAAAGGCGGCACCCGAAAACGTTTATTGTTGTTTGGCAATCGTCGTCTGTGGTGCGCGATAGTACTGCCGGTACCACTCCACAAATGCATCCACACCTGCCTGCACCGGTGTTGCGGGACGGAAACCCGTCAGCGCCTGCAGGGCGGAACAGTCGGCCCATGTACGTGGCACGTCCCCGGGTTGCATGGGCATGTAATTGCGGATGCAGGGCTGGCCCAGCGCCTTCTCAATCGCCTCGATGAACGCCATCAGGCTGACGGGGTGGCTGTTGCCGATATTGATGACCCGGTAGGGGGCAACCGGGCTGGCGCCGGGATCACTTTCGCCTGGCCCGCGGGGCGGTTTTTGCGACAGCAGGCAGATCGCTTCCACCAGATCGTCGATATAGGTGAAATCGCGTTCCATATTGCCATTGTTGTAAACGTCGATTGGCCTACCCGCCAATGTATTGGCCGTAAACTTGAATAGCGCCATGTCCGGCCGGCCCCATGGCCCATAGACGGTAAAGAAGCGGAAGGCGGTTACCGGCAGCTTCCAGATATGTGAATAGGAATGCGCCAGTTCTTCCGTGGCTTTCTTGGTCGCGGCATACAGGCTGAGCGGGTGGTCGCAGCGCTGGGATTCCGAAAAGGGCACGTCCTTGCTTGCGCCATAGACGGATGAGGTCGAGGCGATCATCAGGTGCGCGGGCTGGCACTGCCGCGCCTGTTCCAGCACGTTATAGGTGCCGATCAGGTTGGCGCTGATATAGGTGCCGGGATTTTCGATGCTGTACCGCACGCCAGCCTGTGCCGCCAGATGCACCACCAGTTCGGGATTGCACCGGGTGAAGGCGTTTTCCATGGCCTGCGCATCTTCCAGCATGAATTCGTTGCAGGTGAAGCGTTCGAATTCCCGCAGCATGGCATGGCGCTTCTGCTTCAGCGTGACATCGTAATAGCTGGTCATGCCATCAATGCCGGTCACGTCATGCCCGTCGCGCAGCAGGCGGCGGGCAAGATGAAAACCGATGAACCCGGCCGTGCCGGTAACAAGGATACGCATTCCGTACTCCCCCAAAATCGGGCAGTCCGTTACAGCCTGCCCGGTTCACATTCCTATGTCATGCGCCGTGGTCTGCCTTCCCGTGATCGGCCTGCAGGCGATGCACCGGGAAAAGTGCATGATCTTCAGGCGGATAATGGGAACACGGACAACGATACGACTAACGGTAAAAATGGATGGCAGCCCATTCAGGCAGATTTCGGGCCGGTGTGGCCCCGTCCTACGCCGGTATAGGAAAACCCGGCTTTTTCCACATCAGCGGGATTGTAGACATTATGCAGGTCCACCAGCACCGGTATGTGCATGAGGCCGCGCATGCGCGGCAGGTCCAGCGCGCGAAAGGCGTCCCATTCGGTCACGACCGCTACGGCATCCGCCCCCGTGACCGTTTCGTACGCATCGGTGCAGAAGGTAATGCCATCCAGCACCTGCCGCGCCTGATCCATGCCAACCGGGTCGAAGGCGCGTATGGTTGCGCCCGCATCCTGCAGGGCGCGGGTAATGGCGATGGAGGGCGCATCGCGCATGTCATCGGTATTGGGCTTGAAGGTCAGGCCGAGCAGGGCAATCGTCCGGCCCCGCACGTCACCGCCCGCGGCCTGGATGATCTTGCGGCCCATGGCGCGCTTGCGCTGTTCGTTCACGTGGGCCACGGCTTCGATAATCCTGCCCGGCACGCCGTAATCCTGCCCGGTCTTGATCAGGGCGCTGACATCCTTGGGGAAGCATGACCCGCCAAAACCGGGGCCCGCGTGCAGGAATTTCGAGCCGATGCGGTTATCCAGCCCCATGCCGCGCGCGACATCCTGCACATTGGCACCCGCGCGTTCGCACAGGTCTGCCATTTCGTTGATGAAGGTGATCTTGGTGGCGAGGAAGGCATTCGCCGCGTATTTCGTCAGTTCCGACGTGCGGCGGTCGGTAAACAGGATGGGGGCCTGATTGAGGAATAACGGGCGGTAGATTTCCGCCATCATTTCCCGCGCGCGCGGGTCGGTCGTGCCGATCACGATGCGGTCTGGGCGCTTGAAATCCCCGATGGCGGCCCCTTCGCGCAGGAATTCGGGGTTTGACGCCACGGCAAAATCGGCATCGGGCCGTGCTTCGCGGATCAGGCGCTCGACCTCGTCGCCCGTGCCTACGGGCACGGTGGACTTGGTGACAACCACGGTATAGCCCCGCAACTCGGCCGCGATGGCGCGGGCGGCAGCGTACACGTAGCGCAGGTCGGCATGTCCATCCCCCCGGCGCGATGGGGTGCCGACGGCAATGAAGACGGCATCCGCATCCTGCACGCCCCATGCCAGATCCATATCGAAATACAGGCGACCCGCCGCCGCGTTGGTGGTGATCAGGTCCGCAAGGCCCGGTTCGTAAATGGGTACCCTGCCCTGGCGCAGGGCCTCCACCTTGCGTGGGTCGGTGTCGATGCAGCGGACCTCGTGCCCGAAATCGGCAAAACAGGCACCGGTGACTAGTCCGACATAGCCTGCCCCGATAACAGCAATTTTCATTCCAGTTCCTCCTTATCGGGAAACCCGTGCGCCCTCAGGCGCAACGGGCGCGCCAGCGCGGCAGATGATCCGGCCCGGTTGATGTCATGGCGTGGAGTGCGAGAGGTTTTCCGCCGCATCCCTGTGTCCCTGCCCTTCCGTCAGGGCACAGACCGCCCCGTAAATATGGTAAAATGAACTGGCGGGCATATGGTCCATAGGGGTTGTCCCGTCCGCATTCAGGCGGTCGATCCACCCCCCGTTCAGGTGGGATGGAATGTAATGGGTGGCGAAATTCGCCAGTATTCCCGTAATTATGTCAGATGACACCGGTGCAGACCGGTTCGCGCCAAGGGAGCGGATCAGTTCCGTCTGGGGCCAGATGCGCGTGCCTCCATCCACAATCCGTCCGTCCTGTGTGACGGCATTACGGATGACGGGGGGCATGGTGCCTGTCGTATGGGCCAGCGCGGTCAGGTGCAGCCTGCCGGCAGCCTGCCTGATGACTGCCGCGTCCCCGGGTGCGCACAGGCGCAGGTATTCATGCAGCAGCCATGACCATTCCAGCAGGTGGCCAGGTTCCGCCCGATTCTGGCCCGCGGGATAAAGAGGCTGCCAGTCGGCGCTGAAATCCTCCAGCAGCAGTCCGCTGTCCGGATCGATGAAACGCGTGGTGGCCAGCGTGATCAGCCGTGCCGCGCGGGTATGGTATATTTCCTCCCCCGTGGCGTCATACAGGGCCAGCCATGCTTCCAGCAGGTGCATGTGCGGGTTCTGCCGCCGGGTGGCGTCACGGGGCGGCACGGCATCCATGAACCCCGGTCCGGGGGTGTGGAAGATCGTTTCCAGTTCGGTCGCGGTCTCCGCCGCGCGTCGCCTTAATCCCGGATCCCCCGACAGCCGGTATGCCCAGGCATAGGCAAACAGGATGAAGGCATGCGCATACAGGTCCCGTCGCCGGTCGGCCGGTCGCCCGGCGGGGGCGAGGGAGAAAACCCAGCCCGCCGCACCATCGGCACGGTGGTAACGGCGTTCGACTTCCGCGAGGCAGCGCAGGGCCATGTCACCGGCACCGCAGTCGCCACGCAGGGCGGCGCGGCAATAGGTCGCGATCTGGCGCGCCTGCACCATCAGGCGCAGGGCAGGCAGGGGCAGGGGACGCCCGTTGAAATCAAGCCGTTCATGAAACAGGGCGCGCTGCCTGTCGAAACCATTTTCAGACCATAGCGGCAGGGCCTGCCGCACGGCCCATGACTGGAACCGGGCGGGCGTCACGCTGGGATATCAGTCTCGGCTCCGGGCTGGCCGCCCGCCTGCTTCACAAGCGAGGTGGTTGACCTGCCGGGCATGATGTCAACCAGTACGACGCGACCGCCATTGGCTTTTACAATGTCGCCCCCCACCACCTCATCCTCGCGGTAATCCGCGCCCTTTACGATGACGTCGGGCAGGATCATGCGGATGGCCTCTTCGGGTGTGTCCTGGTCAAACAGCACGACCAGATCGACACTGCGCAGCGCGCCGATCACGGTGGCCCGGGCGCGTTCGTCCTGTATGGGGCGGCTGTCTCCCTTCAGGCGGCGGACGGAGCGATCGGTATTCAGTGCGACGATCAGTTTGTCCCCCTGTGTCGCCGCCCCCTGTATGAGCGAGATATGACCGGGATGCAGCAGGTCGAAGCACCCGTTGGTAAAGACAACCCGTGCACCGTGGTGCCGCCAGTCCCGCGCCATGGCGGCAGCCTGTTCCAGGGAGACGAGTTTGCCGGAATCCGGCATGTCGCGCATCAGCGCGTGGCTGAGTTCGGAACGCGATACGGTGGTCGTCCCCAGCTTGCCCACCGCCACGGCGGCGGCCGTGTTGGCAATGGTTACCGCCGTTTCCATGGACTGTCCCGCTGACAGGATGGCCGCCACGGTTGCCACCACGCAGTCCCCGGCGCCGGAGACATCGAATACCTCGGCCGCCCGGCTGCGCACATGGCTGACCGTCCCGTCATCCTGCCACAGGGTCATGCCTTCTTCCGAGCGGGTGACCAGTATGCTGCCGCAGGACTGCGCGCCCGCCGCGCTGGCGGCCGCCGTGATCTGATCGTCCGTGCTTACCGGCAGGCCGGTTGCCCGCGCCAGTTCCTGTCGGTTGGGCGTGACCAGCGTCGCCCCGCGATAGGCGGCAAAGGACGTACGCTTGGGGTCAACGATGATGGGAATGTTCCGTGTGCGCGCGCGGGCGATGATGTGTTCCAGCACGCTGTCATCCAGCACGCCCTTGCCATAATCCGAACAGATCAGGATATCCGCCCCGTCAATGGCCAGATACGCCTGCTTCACCAGTTCGGCCTGTATGGCAGGTTCGGGGGGATGGATGTCCTCGTTATCAATCCGGACGATCTGCTGGCGTCCGCTCATGACCCGTGTTTTGGTGGTGGTCTGGCGATGGGCGTCGCGCACCAGTCCACGCGTATCGATCTGGTCCCAGCGTGCAAGTGTATGGGACAGCCGGGTGGCGTGTTCATCCACCCCCACCAGACCGACAAGACGGACGTGGGCCCCCAGCGCCGCCGCATTCGCCGCGACATTTGCCGCCCCGCCTGCCACGATATCAAGGTGTTCATGCACCAGAACCGGCACGGGCGCCTCGGGCGAGATCCGGTCGATCCGACCGGAAATGTAACGGTCCAGTATCACATCGCCCACAATGGCAATGGTGCCGAAATGCATGTTCTCAATCATGAGGAGCCTACCGTTCCCGTAACCGCATGCGCTGCTTTAATATGGGAGCCGCGGAATTCACAAGAAGAAGCGGCTCCACCCGCCCCTGTACGGGTCGGGTCAGGCAGTCGTGACAGCATATTCAGGCCGACGCACCGGGTCGAGGGGCAGCGGGCGTCTTCATGCGCCGCGTGGCAGGTATCCCGCAGGAAACGGGCCGACATATGCCTGCATCTGCTGCTGGCGGCTGACAGTCACGAGCGCTCTGCTCCGGACCTGCAGGAACCGAGGCGGGCAGACATACTGATGGGAATGTAAGGGAAAATCATGGTGCTGCTGGACAGGATTGAACTGTCGACCTCTCCCTTACCAAGGGAGTGCTCTACCACTGAGCTACAGCAGCACTGTATGCGCGCTTCCTAACTTTTCCTGCACCGGCTGGCAACCCCCTTTTGTCGTGTTTCGGCAAATTGGGATCATCCAGCCGGGGGACAGGTGGGATCAGTCGTCGCGGTGGATGCGTTCCATACGTTCGTGACGTTCCTGCGCCTCGATCGAAAGGGTCGCGATGGGGCGGGCTTCCAGCCGTTTCAGCCCAATGGGCTCGCCCGTTTCTTCACAGAAACCATAGGTCCCGGCCTCGATACGCAGCAGGGCCTGATTGATCTTGGAAATCAGCTTGCGCGCCCGGTCGCGTGTGCGCAGTTCCAGCGCGCGATCGGTCTCGACACTGGCGCGGTCGGTAATGTCCGCTTCGTGAATGCCGCCTTCAGACAGGCTGGCAAGTGTTTCGTCCGCTTCCTTGAGGAGGTCCGCACGCCATTTCAGCAGTTTGAGGCGGAAATATTCCACCTGCTGCGGATTCATGAATTCCTCATCATCCGAAGGGCGGTAATCGGGGGGCAATGTAATCATGATGACAGGTCCCTGCGCCGTGGTTCCGTATGGCGGCGTATGCCCATCCAGTCGGGAACGGGGCGGCTTATACTAGCATGGCGCGTGCGCGCCAAGCCTTTAACGCCGGATTCAGGCGGGTTGGTGCGATGTGGCGGGAGCAGGGGTGGCAGCAGGCGTGCCAGCCGTAGTGGACGGCTGCGCGCCCTTTGCCTGCTTCGTGCGCGGTGTGGGTTCGGGGTACGTGGTTTCCCAGCCACCGCCCAGTGCATTGTAAAGACGGACAAGATTGCCCGATATGGTGGCCGTACTGGTGGTCAGATCGGATTGCGCGCCCAGGTACTGACGCTGGCTGTCCAGCACGTTCAGGTAGGTGACCATGCCGTGGCGGTACTGGTCCTGCGCCAGTTGCAGGGCATGGTGGCTGGCCTCCATGCGCTGGGTCAGGTTGTCGTGACGAAGCTGTTCATCGGTATAGGCGGTCAGCGCGTTGTCAATGTCGTGCCATGCGCCCAGCACGGTCTGCTGGTAGGTGATGGCGGCTTCCTTCTGGGCGGCCTTGCGCAGTTCCAGCTGTCCGCGCAGGCGTCCGCCCTGGAATATGGGCAGGGTGATGGACGGCCCGACATTCCATGCCTTGGCATTCCAGAACCCAAGGTCGCGGAAAGACAGGGATTCAAACCCGAACCCGGCATTGATCGTCACGCGCGGATAGAATTCGGCCACCGCCTCGCCCACCTGCGCGGTTGCCGCGTGCAGGTTGGCTTCGGCCCGACGGATATCTGGGCGCCGGCGGGCCAGCTCGGACGGCACGCCCACCGGCACGCGCGGCGGCACGGGGGGAATGGCGGAAGCGGTCAGCAGTTCATCGGACAGGGCGCGTGGCGGCTCGCCCATCAGCAGGCTGAGCGCATTGACCTGCGCCACCAGCTGCTGCTCAAGCTGTGGCAGCTGCGCCAGCGTGTTTTCATACTGTACGCGGGCCTGCTCCACCTCCATGTCGCTGGCCAGTCCCTTGGCGTAGCGCTGCTGGTTCAGGTCCAGCATGGATTTGGCCACGTCGCGGTTTTCCATGACGATGCGCAGCTGTTCCTGCGTGTTGCGCAGGTCCATGTAATCACGCGCGACTTCGGCCTGTCGTGAAATCAGCATGCCGCGCCGGGCTTCGTTGGTGGCCTGTGTCTGGGCGGCGGCGGCTTCGTACTGGCGGCGCACGCGGCCCCACAGGTCAATTTCCCATGTGGCATCAATGCTGTCGCGCCACTGGTTGAACAGCGGAATCTTGGCCTGTCCGGGCTGCACTTCGGCCAGTCCGGGGGCTTCCTGCATGACGCCGGGATTACTCTGCACATCGGTCACGATCCGCTGCAGCATCTTGGTGCTGTACTGCTGGCGGGCATACGACCCGGTGGCGGACATGGCGGGGTAGCGTTCGGCCCCTGCAATGCGCAGTTCCGCGCGGCTTTGCGCCATGCGGTAGGCATAGCGGCGGACATCGAGGTTATCGGTGGCGACGCGCTGTTCCAGCTTTGTCAGTTCAGGATCGTGGAAAATGGTCCACCACGCGGTATCGGGATCATCTGGCGTGGTCTGGCTTGCGACCTGCGCAGGTGTGCCATTCGTGCCGGTCGTGGCGATACGCTTCGGGCCGCCGTACTCCTTGGGCGTCCAGGGGGTTGGCTTGTGGAAGTTCGGGCCGACCGCACACCCGGCGGTCATGACCGACAACCCAACCACCGCCGTGCGCCATGAAATTCCCCTACCCACCAACGCGGCCCCCTGTTGTCCCTGAAACAGTTAATATAAATCTGTATGACCTTGGCAGGGTTTTGCTACCATGCCATGAATTGACCGATCAGTTCGGTCAGTCCCCTAGCCTATCGGCTTTCCTCACGGGGTCAATCGAAAGTACGCACCGAATAACGGGAGCAGGATGATTTCCATGGGTACCACGCCAGATCAGCCCGGTCAGATTCAGGCTGAAAGCTGCCCGCTTTCCGGTACGTCGGAGGCCAAGCGCCAGCAGATCCTGGCGGGTGCCGCGCGTGTCTTCGCCCGACAGGGATATGAAGGGGCCAGCATGTCGGGCATCGCGCGCGATGCCGGTGTGTCCAAGGGAACGCTGTATAACTATTTCGAAAGCAAGGCCACGCTGTTCTCCGCCTTCGTGGAACAGTGCGCGTGCGAGAAGATGCCCCTGCTGTTCAGCCGGATTGACGAAGGGGCGAACCTGACGGAATCGCTGGAACACCTGGCCGTGGCCATGATCCGGCTGCTGACATCGCCGCTGTCGCTCATGCTCAACCGCATCATCATCTCAGAAGCCGGGAATTTTCCCGATCTTGCCGAAACCTTCTGGAAGCATGGGCCGCAGAAGGCCATTGGCATCCTGTCAGCATGGCTCATGCAGCATAATGATGCGGGCGTGCTGAACATTCCCGACCCGATTTTCGCGGCGGAGCAGTTCTATGGCCTGTGCCAGACCCGGATCGTGGCGCGGGCGCGGCTGCAACTGCCGGTCGACACGGATCAGGCGCATATTGAATTCATTGCCCGTTCTGCCGTGCGGACGTTCCTTAATGCCTATCTACGGGACGCCCCGCGTCTGCCACCGGTGCTGATGGAACGTCCGGCATCCGGCAGCGGTCAGAAGTCATAAAAGTTTTTGGGTGCTGCCTTTTTTAAAAAGGCGGTGTCCTTTCGAAGCTTTTTGAAAAAAGCTTCACTCAAAAAATCCTTCGGTTTTTCAGGCTGTTTCACAGGAAAGCGCTTTCGGCTGTCCTGCATCAACGCGCTGACGGAATGGCCCGTGGCTCTGGTTGCCCTGTTCATGGAGCAGGGCGGCCATGTGCATGTTGCATAAAAACAACATTTTTCCAGCTCCGCGCAAGTGTCTGCTTTTAGGGGTTGTTATGTTATATTGTACCAATATACGGCTGGGTCATCCGAAATCTCCTGACTGGATGCGAGCCCACCCTGACATGACGCGTTTATGGTTTTCCCGTCACCCGCTATCTCCCGCCATGCTGGCGGCCATGACCGTGCTGACGCCGGTCTTCCCCCTCGTGGCGCAGACCACGACGGGCACAGGCGTGCTCACGACCGACACGACCACCACGCAGGTGGCGGATACGGATGCCACGCGCCGGTCCTCCGCGCCGGATGCCATGACGGTCACCGCCCGGCTGGACCGTGCGCGCATCCAGCTACAGCCTTCCACCGGGGCCACGGTGCATGCCTTCAGCCGCAAGGCGCTGGAAACCATTCCCGGTGGTGACAATGCCGGGCTGAACAGCGTGCTGCTGCAGGCCCCCGGTGTGGCGCAGGACAGTTACGGGCAGATCCATGTCCGAGGTGACCATAACGAAGTGCAGTTCCGTCTTGATGGTGTGCAGCTACCCGAAGGGCTGAACGTGTTCGGCCAGACGCTGATGACCCGCTTTGCCGACAATCTGTCACTGTCCACCGGTGCGCTGCCGGTTCAGTACGGCTTCCTGCAGGCGGCCGTGGTGGACATCACGACCAAGAACGGGGCCACCAACAAGGGCGGCAACGTGTCCATTTATGGCGGTGCGCGTGACTACTTCTTCCCCTCCGCACAGTATGGGGGACAACATGGCAGGTGGGATTACTTTTTCACCGCCGATTACGTGCATGATCGCGTAGGCATCGAAAACACCACGCCTTCGTTCAATGCGCCGCATGACCTGAGCAATCAGTACCATTTCCTTGGCCACCTGCGGTACACGGTGGATGAGAACACGCGGATCAGCCTGATTGCCGGTGTGTCCAATGCCGAGTACCAGTTGCCCAATATCGGCGGCCAGCCCATGTTTGGCGATGATTACAGCAGCCTGCTGCCCCAGGCGCCAGGCAGCGACAACCTGAATGAACGCCAGAAGGAAATCACCGATTTCGGCATCCTGTCGCTGCAGAAGGAAATCGGGGCGTTCAGCCTGCAGACGTCGGTTTTCTCACGCTACAGCAGCCTTGGCTACAGTCCCGACCCCAATATGGGCGACCTTGCGTATATGGGCATAAGCCAGCATGCCGAACGGTCTGTCATGTCTACCGGCACCCAGAGCGACGTGACATGGCGCGTGCGACCTGACCACACCATCCGTTTCGGCTTTCAGGTCTTTGCCGAACGCAACATCACCAAGGCGGATGCCACGGTGTTCAATGATGCGGACCAGCAGGTCAACATCCATACGGGCAATGGCCGCACGGGCGACATCTACGGGCTGTATGTGCAGGATGAATGGCGACCGCTTCATAACGTGACGGTCAATTACGGCCTGCGTTTTGATGGCGTGGGGGAATATACCAACGAACATCAGCTCAGCCCGCGTATCAATGTGGTGTGGCGCGCGTGGAAGGGGGCGTCGCTGCATGCCGGGTATTCGCGCTACTTCACCCCGCCGCCGTTCGAGGTGGTGGGTGGGTCCGACCTGCAGCAGTTTGCCAATACCTCCGCTGCGACCGATGTCAGCCGTAGCGATACGGTCAAGGCCGAGCGTGACCATTACTTTGATGCCGGGATCGAGCAGATCATCCTGCCCGGCTGGCGCGTGTCGTTCGATGCCTATTACAAGCTGGCCCATAACCTGATTGATGAAGGGCAGTTCGGTGCGCCCATCATCCTGTCAGGCTTCAATTACCGGCGCGGGCAGGTCAACGGCTATGAATTTTCCACGTCCTATGACCGCGGACCGCTGTCACTGTATGGCAATTTCGCGTGGTCGCGGGCGATAGGTAAGGATATTACCAGCGCGCAGTTCAACTTTGACGGTGATGACCTGAAATATATCAGCCAGCACTGGATCCATCTGGATCATGACCAGCGCTGGACAGCTTCGGCAGGTGGCTCTTACACCTTCTTCTATCGCAGCGGACATCCCACCCGCATCTCTGCCACCATGGTATATGGCAGTGGCCTGCGGCAGGATTCGGACGTGCCCAATGGCGGCGTCATTCCACAATACGCAACGTTCAACATGTCACTTGTGCAGTCCTTCCGCGACCTGTTCCATTCCCGCTTCCTGCGCACCACGCAGTTGCGGCTGGATGTCACAAACCTGTTCGACCATCCTTACATGCTGCGCAGCGGCACGGGTGTTGGTGTCGGGGCGCCGCAATATGGGCTGCGCCGGACCATCCTCACCGGTATTTCGCAGTCGTTCTGACCGGGTGTGTTAGGGTCATCGCGGTACACAGCCGGGATGACCGCATGCCATTTTCCATCCGACTGGCGGGCGAAGGTGATGCCCGCCTGCTTCCCGCCATCGAACATTCGGCAGGGCAGGCATTCCGCGCGGTGCCGGAACTGGCATGGGTGGCGGATGATACGGGTATGACCGTTGATGCGCACCGTGCCTGTATCGAGACGTGCACCTGCTGGGTTGCTGTTGATGAACAGGAACGGATTGCCGGATTCCTCAGCGCGCAGCCCCATGGGCATGACCTGCATATCCTTGAAATGTCGGTGGCCCGTGACCGGCAGGGCAGGGGGCTGGGCCGGCGGCTGCTGGCGGCGGCGTATGACGGGGCGCGTGCGCGTGGGCTGTCCGGTCTGACGCTGACAACCTTCCGCACCATCCCTTGGAATGCTCCGTTTTATGAAAAGGCGGGTTTTGACCAGTTACTTCCCGCTGCACTGGATGCGCGCCTTGCCGCCCTGTTGCGGGAGGAGGAACAGGCAGGGTTTCCCGCCGGGTCACGCTGCGCAATGCGGCGGGATGTGATGCGGACGCAGGGGGCGTAAAGCGCTTTCTGTCTGCTTCAGGGATGGATGAATGAAAGTTTTCAGGTGTCGCCTGTTTTCAGAAAGGCAGCGTTGCTTCGAAGCTTTTTGAAAAAAGCTTCACCAAAAACTTCTTCATGATAGGCATATTTTTTAATTGGCTGTTCCGCATGAAAAAAGGGCGACCCGTCAGGGCCGCCCTTTGTGCTGGTAGTCAGGAATGGCGAAGGGGATCAGGAATTGATCCGTTCGCCATGCAGGCTCATGTCCAGCCCTTCCATTTCCTCGTCGCGCGTGACGCGCAGGCCGATGGTCAGGTCAATCAGCTTGAGCAGGATATAGGTTAGCACCGCGCACCAGGCGATCGTGATGCCAACGGATTCCGCCTGCGCCACGAACTGCGAGAACGACCCGCTGACCCCTTCGGGGCTGGCATCGGTTGCCGAAAGCGGGCCATAGGCGAACACCCCCGTCAGCAGCGCGCCCACGATGCCGCCAATGCCATGCACGCCAAAGGCGTCGAGGCTGTCATCATACCCCATCATGTGCTTGAGGCCCGTCGCCCCCCAGAAGCAGATTACGCCAGCGGCCAGCCCGATCATGAGCGCGCCACCCGGCAGCACGAAGCCTGCCGCAGGCGTAATGGCCACAAGCCCGCCCACGGCACCGGAGATGATGCCCAGCACCGTCGGCTTGCCGGTCTTGATCCATTCCGCGCACATCCACGACACGCCAGCGGCGGCGGCGGCGATCTGGGTGGTGGCCATGGCCATGCCCGCACGCCCGTTCGCGCCCACGGCGGAGCCTGCATTGAACCCGAACCAGCCCACCCACAGCAGGGATGCGCCAATGACGGCATAGGTCAGGTTGTAGGGCGACAGGTCATCTTCCCCATAACCCTTGCGCCGCCCGATCACGAGGGCCGCGACGAGGCCCGCGATCCCGGCATTGATATGCACGACGGTGCCGCCGGCGAAGTCGATCGCGCCGATCTTGCTGGCAACCCATCCATCCGGCCCCCAGACCCAGTGGGCAACCGGCACGTACACGATCAGCGACCACAGGATGGTAAAGACACACAGCGCACTGAACTTCATGCGTTCGGCAAATGCGCCCGTAATCAGCGCCGGCGTGATGATGGCGAACGTCATCTGGAACGTCATCCACACGCTTTCGGGAATGGTCATGGTCGTCGCGGCGGGGGTGCCCGCGGCCATGGTGAAGGCCACGTCGGACCCCTTGCTGATTCCCGCGCCAAGGCCATTGAGCATCACGCGCGACAGGCCGCCGATGAACGCGTTGCCCGACGTGAATGTCAGGCTGTAGCCCAGTACCATCCATACCACCGTCATGATGCAGCAGATGCTGAACGACTGCATGAGGGTGGCCAGCACGTTCTTCTTGCGCACCATGCCCGCATAGAACAGGGCAAGGCCGGGAACGGTCATCATCAGCACAAGGCCCGTGCTGATCAGCATCCATGCCGTATCACCCGTGTCGATCGCGGCGGGGGGCGCGTCGGCCGCCATGGCGGGCAGGCTGCCCATGCACAGCGCAACCGCCGCCGCAGCAGGCCCGAACTGGCGGGCGCTCTTGCCAATCTTTGTGATCACAGCGCGTTTTCTCCGGTTTCCTGTGTCCTGATGCGCATTGCCTGTTCAAGGTCGAGGACAAAAATTTTGCCGTCACCAATCTTGCCGGTGCACGAAGCGCTCTGGATCACCTCCACAACCTTCTCGCACTGTGCGTCCGCCACGGCGATCTCAAGCTTGATCTTGGGCAGGAACTGGATGTTGTATTCAGCGCCGCGATAGATTTCGGTCTGGCCCTTCTGGCGGCCATATCCCTTGACCTCGGTTGCGGTCAGGGCATCCACCCCGATGGAATGCAACCCCTCGCGCACCTCATCGAGCTTGAACGGCTTGATGACGGCAATGACGAATTTCATTTCGTTCCCTTCCTGCCTGGCCCCTGAAACATCGTTTCGCTGTCTCTGTTCCGTACAGGTAACCATATCCCGAAGCAATATGAACTTGCTAGCGCCTTTAGGCACGGTTGTGCAGTGGTCGCGTGTTGCCATTATCTGCGCGTCGTGTTCCCGGTTTTCTGTTTGCGCTGCGGATAAATGTCCGTATTGGAAAGGTTTCGTAACGAAAGGCGCTTTTCCACTTCATGTCTGATCTTCCCGTCCGCGCGGTACCGCGGCCTGTCCGGTCCAGGGGGCAGTGGTCCTTTTCCGCCCTGGCCCTGCCGGTATCCGGTGTCCTGGCATGGGGCGCGCAGGACCATGCGGCCCGTGCGTCGGTCCCGCAGCCGGGACAGGGGACGGCGGAAAACATCCATGTGCATGCCGCCCCCGTGCCCCCGGTCGAGTATCTGCCGCAGGCCAACCCCGTGGGGCAGCCCATCCGCATGCCGGCCACGGTGCACCACCCGTCGGGCCACCAGTACGACTGGGGCGTGTTCAACCGTGACAATGGGGAAGCGGCCGGGTTCGGCCCGGTCGGCCGCTATGGCGTGGCGCGCTGGGCCGAGGACTGGAGCACCCTGCGCAACCGGGCGAAGCGTGACGACCCTTTCGATGTGCTGAAATACATTCCCCTGACCCGCAGCGGGAGCGTGTGGATCAGCTTTTCGGGTGAGACACGCGCCCGTAACTGGTTCGAGAACCGCCCCGTACTGGGGGCTGCGCATGTGGCCGATTCCGGGCGCTTTACCGTGCGCAACCTGTATGGGGCCGACCTGCATCTGGGCACGCATGTGCGGCTGTATGGCGAACTGATCAATGCCGATGCGGGTGGCTGGCGTCCGTACGGGTATGGCAGCACCTATCGCAAGCAGCTTGATGCGCAGCAGGCCTTTATCGAGGTGAAGGGCCATGTGGCGGGGGCAAAGGCGGGGTTCATGTTCGGCCGTCAGGCCTTTCTCGATATGCCGGCCTATGTGCTGTACTACCGCATGTCCTCCTCCGTGCCGCTGGCGTGGAACGGGTTCCGGGCCTATGCCGCGTGGTCGCGGGTGCGGGTCGATGCGTGGGATTTCGTGGGGACCGACATTTCGCCACACGGCATGTTCCACGATACGGAGGATTACAGCACCCGCCTGTATGGCGTGGAGACCACATGGGCGCCGCCTGACTTCACCTTCCTGGGGCAGGCGGGGTACTCGTTCCTCGATCTGTTCTATTTCGGCACCAAGGCGGGCGGGGGGATCAGTGGCGTGTCCGCGCCGTCGTTCGCGGTGCAGCAGGGCATGGCCACGCGCAACAATTTCGGTGGCCGGTGGCATGGCATCGCGGGACCGGTCGAATTCTCGGTGGGGGGCATATGGCAGGGCGGTGCCTTTCGCGCCACGGGACCGGACAGCCCGTCGCGTCCGATCAATGCCTGGTCGTTCAGCAGCAATGCGGGCTACCGGCTCCCGCATGACCGTTTCCATACCTTTGTCGGCATGCAGGCGGATGTGTTTTCGGGCGGGGATGCGCGGCGCAATACGGTGGGGACATACAGTCAGCCCTTCAACCCGCAGCTGACCTATGTCGATGCATCCCTGACCGTATCCGAATCGAACATGGTCGATATCGGGCCGGAGGTACGCATGACGTTCTTCAGATCGCTCAGTGTCATGGCGCGTTACCCGTTGTACTGGCGCTACAGCACGCAGGCCCCGGTCTCGCGGCCGGGCGCGTTGCAATATGCTTACCATTACAACGGGTCATTCATCGGCATGGCCCCGCAGGCCACGCTGACATGGCAGATCGGGCCCCATCTTTCATGGGGGCAGACCCTGTCGCGTTTCATGACCTCTGCCGCGCTTAACCATGCGGGGGGAAGCAGTGGCACCTATTACATGTCCAATCTGTCCTTCCGCTTCTGAAACCTGTCTTGCGTCCGGACCCTGATCCGGCATACCCCATGCAATCATGACCGCACCCGTTTCCTCCCCCGTTCCGCCTGCCGCTTCCACGCCCTGGCCGGTCATGGCCATGGCGGTCATCTGCACGGGTATCCTGTCCGGGATCGGGGGGACGGTGCTGTCGCTGCTTCTGCATGCGATCCAGCATGTCGCCTATGGCTACGGGCAGGCGGGGGGGCCGCATAATTTCCTGCTCGGTGTCAGCGCGGCACCGTACTGGCGGCGTATTGCGGCACTGTCGGTTGCCGGTGTAGTGGCTGGCGTGGGCTGGTGGGCGCTGGGCCGTTTTGGCAGGCCGCTGGTCAGCATTGCCGCGGCCGTGGGCAAGACGGGGCCGGGCAAGCCCATGCCGCCGCTGTCCACCGTGGTCCACCTGCTGCTGCAGATCGTGACCGTGGCCCTTGGTTCCCCGCTGGGGCGTGAGGTGGCGCCGCGTGAACTGGGGGCGGTACTGGCCACCGGCACGGGCCGCCTGCTGGGACTGGCGGCAGAGGACAGGCGCATCATCATCGCCTGTGGCGCGGGGGCCGGCCTGTCAGCGGTGTATAACGTGCCGCTGGGTGGGGCGCTGTTCATACTGGAGGTACTGCTGGGCAGCGTGGGGCAGCGCACCGTGCTGTGCGCGGTGGCGGCGTCAGCTATCGGGGCATTCGTGCCGTGGGCGGTGCTGGGTAATGTGCACCAGTATGAAATCGGGCCGATGGCGGTGACCGCCCCCGTGGTGCTGTGGGCGATCTGTGCCGGTCCAGTTATTGGCGTTGGCGCGCATATGGCCAAGCGGCTGATGGGCATCGTGCAGAACCGGGCGGCAAAGGGGCCGTCGCGCATTGGCTGGTGTCTGGTGGTGTTTCCCGTGCTGGGGGTACTGACATGCTTTTACCCGCAACTGCCGGGCAACGGGCGCGGGCCGATGCAGCTGGCGCTGTCGGCGCGGCTGGGTATGGAACTGGCCGCCATTGTGCTGGTGCTCAAGGTCGTGGTGATCATGGGCGCGTTGCGCGCGGGGGCGGCGGGTGGCCTGCTGACACCCAGCCTGACCATGGGGGCGTTGCTGTCCACCGTTGTGGCAGGGGCCTGGAACATGGTCCTGCCGGAAGTGGATGAGGGAAGTGTCGCGTTGCTGGGGGGGATCGCCTTCCTTGGAACGTTCATGTCCATGCCGCTGACGGCTGTGGCACTGGGGATCGAGTTCACGCATCTGGGCCATGACATGTGGATCCCGGTTTTCCTGACATCCGCCGGGGCGCTGGTGGCCTTCCGGGTATGTGGGCGGGTGGTCGGGCGTCCGGTTGCCCAGACACAGCCCAGCGCGCCGGGCAGCATGTCGGCCCGTTCCTGATCCCCGGAAGTAACCGGTTGATAAAACAGAATAAAAGTTTCTGGGTGTCACTACGAAGCGTCACCAGAAACTTTCTCATGTCTGTCCGATATTTTCCGCGCCGTTCCTGAACGAAAGAAAGGCGACACCGTTCCTGATGCCGCCTTTCCCTGAGGACAGTTGCCGTTTTCGGTTATGACAGACCGTCAGCGCCATTCATTCCACGCGACCCTGTCCCGATACAATGGGGGGCACACTCACGTTTCAATGACATCACGGCATCGTAACCCCAGGGTTTATTTTTCCGCGAACGGGTCGAAATCGCCGTCGTTTTCACGCACGCTCCACCACCCTTTGTTCCACTGTTCATAGGCGGGCAGGGTTTCGTCAAAGGGCTTTTCGATCAGCGGTTCGCCCCTGGTGGCGGCGGCCTTGCCCTGTTCAAAGGCATCGGGCGGGGTCTGGTCGGTCATCGGTGGTTTTCCTGACTTGTCTCTGTCTGGTGATGCGTGACGCTTACACCATGTCTTAAGCGCGGGCAGCCCCACGCGGCGGAAGGGGGTAATGCGTCAGGCGCAGGTGTTCGGTCAGGCCGTCGTGCCATATGTCATCCCGCGGTCACGCAGCCACCGGCGGTAGGCGACCGACATGCGGTCCGCCATGGTGGGGATTTCCGCCCCCGCTGAAAGGGGCAGCCTGCGGGGGCGCTGGTTTTCCAGTATGATGCGGTCCTGCAGGAAGATAGTCTGCTGGAATTCGACCAGGTCAGCCTGCGGCGCGTCATCATCAAGCAGGAACATGACCGGGTGCGCGCGCGAACATTCCTGCGTCATGGGCTGCACGAACAGGGCAATGACGTCAAAGCGTTCGGGCTGCGCGGGACAGGTCTTGTACAGCAGCGTCACGAATGGCCCCGCCACCCGGTACAGGTATTCGGTATTGATCCCGTCGGTGGCGGACAGGGCGGCCTGTGGCTGGAAGAAATGGCAGTCCGTGGCCCAGACCTCGTTGCCGCCTTCACGCAGTTCAATGGTGTAGCGCGCGACTTCGGTATGTGGCTCGGCACCCAGGATGTTGGTGTGGACGAAGGGAAAATGCGCCATGTCGAGAAAGTTCTCGACAATGCGCGGGGCCGATGTCCGCACCGTGAACACCCCGCAATCCACCAGCCTGCGGTCGGGTTCCAGTGCTTCGTCAATGGCGGGAATGTCGCCTGCGGGCGTGCCGGGACAGGTCCACAGGCAGCCGTGGCGGGCGCGTACGGGCAGGGTACGCCTGTCCGCCACGTCGCAGGCGAAGGGATTGCCCTGCGCATCCTGACCGAAGGTGATGTGGCGATCGAGCAGCATGGTATCGGTCGGGGTGGTGCGCAGCTGTGACAGGGGACTGATCACATACCAGTCGGACAGGATGGTTTCATCGACGGCGGTGATCTGTGTCATTGCCCGGTTCCTGTTTGCAGTATGCCATCGCATGGGGTGCGATTGCCGTGACGGTGGCGTAATGTTAGCGCTCAGCATAATGGTGCGCCATAGTGGCGTGCAAAGGAAGATACGCTGTCAGCCCATGCGGTGACAGTGTGCGGTCATCCGGACGGGCTGGAAAGGGAGCGGGGAACGTATGGAAAGATGGCAGCCGGTCAGTGTCCTGTCCAACATACGCCGTGGCGAGGTCGCGGGCGTGCGGATAGGGGGTCATGAAGTCGTGCTGTGGCGCGAGGACGCGCAGGCCGCAACCCTGCATGCGTGGGAGGACCGCTGCCCCCATCGCGGCATGCGGCTGAGCTTTGGCTTCGTGCGTGATGACGCACTGGGCTGCCTGTACCATGGCTGGCAGTTCGGCGGTGCCGCGCGGTGCAGGCTGATCCCCGCCCACCCACGGGTGCGCGTGCCCGCCTCGATCCATGTGCGGACCTATACCGTGCGCGAACATGCGGGTCTGGCATGGGTCAGTATGGAAGGGGCGGAGGATTTTCCCCACCGGCAGGCGGACTGGCCGGAACACGCGCAGCCGGTGCGCACCGTGCATGTGCATGCGCCGGTGGGGCAGGTGCGCCATGCGGTTGGCCTTGCGCCCGACGGGGGTATGGCGTGGCATGGGCCGGTCGGTCTTGCGGTGCATGAACCGGTCGCGGGACAGGCTATGCTGCATGTGGTGCGGGCGGCGGACGGGCCGTCTGCCCTGACGCTGTCGCACTGGGCCGAACGGCTGCGTGATGCGGTGGAAGGCGGGGTGCAGACGGCCCCCGTCATGGCGGAACTGGCGGCGGGAGCGACGGCATGACCACTGGACTGACCCTGTATGACTGGACGCCGGATGTGCGCTGTTACGCCGTGCGTCTTGGCCTGTCGCTCATGGGTGTTGCGTATGATACGCAGGCGGCGGATATGGATCTGCCCACGTTCCAGCGCCCCGCGGGGCTGCGGCCGGGCGAACGGCCGCCAGTTCTGGTGGCGGGTGATGTGCGTATGACCCGTCCGGGCACCATCATGCAGTTTGCCGCCCGCCAGCCTGCGGTTGCGCGGGCATGGCTGGACCCGGCGCATGAATGGGCGATCCTGGACTGGGTCGATTTCGGGACGATGGCGCTTGATGCACTGGCGGCGGCGCGGGATCTGGCCTTTGGCACCACGCTGCCGGTCCTGCCGCCCATGGGGGCGCTGGTGGCCGCCCTGCGCCGGATGGAGGACCACATGAGTGCGCGGGCAATGGCGGGCCATGAGTGGTTCGCCGCCCCCGCCGCCAGCATTGCCGATGTGCTGCCATTCGTGGTGTTTGCGCTGTCGGCAGACCTCGAAGTGGAACGCGATACCTGTCCCGCGCTGCGGCGCTGGGCGCATCGCATGCGCGGGCTGCCGGGTTTTGTGGTCATGCCCGGGGTGCCGGACTATGCCTGACGCCGTACATCTTTGGATACATGACTGCATTTCCACGTTATGGAATACGGGACGCCGGTCCGGGCGCAGGCCTGCCGGCAGGGATTCACACCCGATAAGAAACTGAGGAAAGAACAACACATATGAACGTGAAGCTGTTTGCACCCCGTCGCATTGCGGCGGCACTGGCCATTACCATTACGGCAGGTGCCACCAGCCTGTGTGGGGTGTCACATTCCGCCATGGCGCAGGCTGCCCCGGTTATCGTGGGCAACCAGACGGCGACTGCAACCGTCGAAAGCGTGGACCACGAAGCGGGCATGGTGCTGCTGCGTGACAAGGCGGGCAATCTGGATACCGTGCGCGTGGATCCCGACCTGCGCGCCAAGCTGCCGACCCTGCATGCCGGCGACAAGATCGGCCTGCGTATCGTGCGCACCATCGACGCCGTCATCGCCCCGCCGGGCGCGCCGATGCCCGAATCAACCGAAAGTGCGGCAGGCACCCGCACCGGCCCGCACCCGCATGGCATGATGGTGTCCTTCAAGCGTGAACGCGTGAAGGTGACGGGCGTCGATACGTCCCGCAATCAGGTCGTGTTTGTCGATCCCGATGACATTACCCGCGTCGTGCTGGTGCGCCAGAAGCCGATGCAGGAATTCCTGAAGACCCTGAAGCCGGGTGACGAAGTGGACACGACGGTCATGGACGCGGTGTCGTTCTCGGTGCTCAGCCGGCTTCCGTCCTGACGGCCGCAAGCGGCGGACGGTGGGCGGCAGGATAATCCTCCGCCCATTGCAGTGGGCCGCGCTGGTCAAGGAAGCCGGGAATATCCTGGATGATCCGCGCCGCCTGCTCCAGACACGCCATGGCCTCGACCTGTGCCGGGGGGCGGAGGGTGATCGCGTCGGGCGGGCATAGCGCATCAGCCGCCCGCCGCAGTCCCGCCGCCGTCAGCAGCGGGTTGTGCGCCAGTTCGGAAAACGTATCCAGCGCATCGTAAATGGCCACCTGCTGCGCCCCGGTTATGTCGGGGCTTGTGGCCAGCATGCGGATACGCTCCACCAGCCGGCCCAGCGACAGGGTGGCAAGGGCTGCATCTATATATTCATGGATCATGGCGGGCCGGGCGAAGAAGGACAGCCGCATCGCCAGGCGCAGTACTTTCTGCAGTTGCAGGTTTTCCCACACCAGCCATTCCTTGCCCTGCCTGCGGCCCGACAGCGCCAGCCTGCGCAGGCTGCGTGTCAGCGATGTGACAAGGCGTGCGGCGTCCAGCCGATGGTTGGGCGGCAGGATGACCCGAAACGACAGCACCAGCATGATGCAGCCCATAAGCAGCGCCATCCACCCGTTCAGCAGGCTGACGTCATTATAGTAATGGATCGGGTTGTTGACCTGCAGCATCACGGTCGAGAACACGCCATAACCAAACCCGCCAACCCCGAATTTCGGGTGGAACTGCAACCAGATCCCCGGCAGCAGCATGATGCACAGCGACAGCCACAGCAGCGGGTAGCCGTCGATCTGCGGCAGCAGGTAGGTATGGCATAACAGCCCCGCCGGAACCCCCAGTGCCGTGCCCGTAGCCATAAGCCCCGCGGCACGCGATGCGGAGGGAAGGGTGGACAGCAGGCTGGCCGCCGCCACCACGTACAGCATCATGGTCGGCGCCGCCGTCCAGTGCAGGACATACCAGATCAGGCACGCAGACATGGTGATCAGCATGCCGCGCGCGCCGTTGCGCAGCGCCGTCGGCCATTCCAGATAGGGTTGCAGCCGCAGCCTGCGCCCGGCGCTGCCCCGGCGCGAAAGATCCTGCAACGCGGTTTCGATCTGGCCCAGCAGGTCCTGTATGTCATCAAGGAACAGCAGCGATTGCGGGGAATGCGTCTCACGCGCCTGCGCGATCATGAGGTCGCGGGTGTGGCGGATGCGCGCGCACCCTTCCATCCAGCTGGCTTCCAGTGTCCTGTCCGCCGTCCGGTCCATTAGGAACTGCAGCATGGATACGATTTCACCATGCACCGTGCGGTCCTGTTCAGTATCGGATGCGGTGATGGTGTGGGGATGGTAGGACGCCACGATGCCCGACAGGCGCGCCAGTCCCGCGCGGATTTCACGTTCGCGCACACTGATGTCGTAATTGTCGGTGGCCGCGTATTCCACCGCGTCGGACAGGCGCCCGATCCGTGCCAGCATGGCCGCCCGGCTGTCGTGAAAATTGGTGGGCAGGGAACGGAACGTGCTGCCCGGCCCGGCGTCCGGGTTCTGTGCCGGCACGTTGGTGTAACCCTGATGGAACGCCAGGATATAGCTGACCGTATCACGGAACAGGGCATGGATCTGCACGAACAGCGTGTCCGACCGGCGCGGCGATGTGACCATGAACACGGCCGCCGTCGTCACGATTCCCACCACCACGGCGGATAATCGCGACATGGCGCTGAGGAAGATGCCATCAGGGTCCCCGAATGCAGGGGCCGAGATGATGACAATGGTATAGCCCGTCAGCACGGCGGCATAGGCACGGAACAGCCGCAGGAAGGTGGCCGCCATGCACGCCAGCCCCACCGTGACCGAAAGCCCCATGAAGTACAGGACCGGGGACTGCACGAACACCGCCATCAGCCCCACGCTGATGGAAGCGCCGATAATGGTCCCGATCACACGCCATACGCTTTTGGAAACCAGCGCGCCCACCGTCGGGTTGGCCACGATCATGACGGTCGTGACCGAACTCATGGGGGACTGGAGCTGGAAGCTGAATGCCAGAAACAGCGCGATGGCAACCGACAGCAGTGCGCGCGCGCTGAACGCCGCCGTAGTGCGGAGCGTAGCCCACTGGGCATCGTCGGAAAAATGGCGCGTAAGGCTGGACAACATGATTGGGTGCCGACTCCCGGCTGCGGCGTGTGGGGCATCCTGATACCGCATGCCGCAGGAAGATAAAGGGCAGGGAACCCGATTTATTGTATGACAATTAATGCCATGTCAATTATATCTGTGCTGCATATCGGTGCCGCCGGGCAGCCATCGCATAAATGGGTCATGATCCGCCCATGCGGGCATGCTATCGGGCAGGCAGAAGACTTCGGCGGGGTCTGACACCAGCAGGGGATGCGCATGGCTGACCGTTCACCATTACCTGATATAGAGGGCGCGGGCTTTCAGGACATGCGGATGACGTTCCTGACCATGCGGCTGGCCAATACGTGGCGGCTGGGTCTGGACCGTGCACTGCGGCCCGAAGGCATGAGCATGGCGATGATGCGCCCGCTGGCGTACCTCATGATGCTGCCCGACCGTGTCAGCCAGCGCACGCTGGCCCATGCCATGAATACCGACAGTTCGGCGCTGGTGCGCGTGCTGGACCTGCTGGAGGAAGAAGGGCTGGTTGAGCGCCACCCCGATCAGGAAGACCGGCGCGCCAAGAGCCTTGTGCTGACCCCGCGCGGCAGGCGCAAATGCGCGACCCTGCACCGGATCTGCGCGGCCATGGAGGCACGGGTGCTGCAGGACGTTCCCGCCGACAGGGCCCGCGACATGATGGACGTCCTGTCGCACGTGCTGCGACAGGCGGAAGGCGTGATGATGGAACCTGTCGGCACGCCGTGCCGTGAGAGTGGCCCCTGACAGCAGCCTTGTCCCAGACCAGAAATCATAAGGAAATTTCCGGTGCGGCTTGTTTTCAGGGAAAAAGCGGCGATTCGAAATTTTTATGATTTTATATCAAATACTTATTATAATAGAGTCCCTGACTGACCTGTATCAGGTCGTCCTGTCCGGTCCTGCTGTAATAAACATCATGTCCGTCGTGGCTGGCTGATGCCACGATAGGCCACGTGCCGGGACATGGAATTGGGGGATAGGCATCAATGTCGGTCGGAATGGCCCTGTTACTGGCTGTTGTGGCCATATGGGTTGTCGTTTTCCTGATTGAACGGGTCAAGCTCAACCCGTTTCTTGCGCTGCTGATCGCGTCCATGCTGCTGGGCTTTGCCGCGGGTATGCCGGCGGCGCGGGTCGTGGCCTCGTTTGAAAGCGGTTCGGGGCAGGTGCTGGGGCAGATTGCCTCGGTCATCGCGCTAGGGACCATGCTGGGCAAGATGCTGGAAGTGTCGGGCGGAGCGGACCGGATCGCCATGACGGTGGTGGCGCTGGCGGGACCGCGACGGCTGGACTGGGCCATGATGGTGATCGGCCTGCTGGTGGGGCTGTCGGTTTTCTTTACCGTGGGCTTCGTCATTCTGGTCCCGCTGGCATTTTCCATCGCGCGGCAGACCGGGCGGCCCATCCTGCATGTGGCGCTGCCGGTTACCGCCGCCCTGTCCGTGGTGCAGGGATATATGCCGCCCCATCCGGGCACCATGTTCGCGCTGGCGGCCTATCATGCCGATATTGGTCGCCTGATCTGGATGGGTGCTGTGGTCAGCGTGCCCGTCGCGATCGTGTCCGGTCCTGTCTATACCCGCTTCATCGTACCCCGCCTGCGAGCCGATGCGGGAGCAGATGCGGCACATGCCCACGGGCAGGATGCCCCCCGCGCGCAGGCGGATCTGCCGGGATTTGGCATTACACTGTTCACCATTCTGGCGCCCATGGTGCTGATGCTGGCGGGATCGGCCACGCGGTTCATGGGACCATCCACAGGTAGCTGGGCCGTGGTCCTGCGGTTTGTGGGGGATCCCAATGTGGGGCTGGCGCTGGCGGCGCTGCTGTCGTTCTGGACGCTGGGGCTGCGGCGGGGACTGACGCGTGAAAAAATCCTGGCCTATTCCAATGAATGTCTTGGCCCGCTGGCCAGCCTGCTGCTGATGATTGGTGCGGGCGGTGGCTTTGGCGCGGAACTGATGGACAGCGGCATTTCCGATGCGATTGCAGGCGCTGCGGTGGACATGCATGTGCCGTTGCTGATCCTGGCATGGGGACTGGCGGCAGGCATGCGCGTGGCGGTGGGGTCCGCCACCGTCGCCATGAGTACGACCGCCGGAATTGTCGCCCCGATCATGGCGCATGGTCAGGGTGTGTCCCCCGAACTGCTGGTGCTGGCGACGGGGGCGGGGGCCGTCATGTTCGGCCCGATGAATGATTCGGGTTTCTGGCAGGTGCGCGATGCGCTGGGCCTTACGGTTCCGCAGACATTGCGCACATGGTCCGTGATCGAGACCCTGATTGGTGTGGTGGGACTGGTGATGTGCATGATTCTGGGGTGGTGCGGGCTGTAGGTTACGCGCGGGACGCGGTGTCCCTTTTGCTTGGGGGCTGTTTAACAACAACTCATTGATAAAAATGGGATAAAAGTTTCTGGGTGTCGCCTTTTTTCAAAAAGGCGACGTTTTCCGAAGCTTTTTGGAAAAAGCTTCACCAAAAAATTTTGGTAGATTCACAGGGTATTTCATAAGGTGACTGTTTCAAGCAGTTTCTTATTCTTTATTGTTCTGCAGGTATAAAAATAAAATAATAATAAAATTTATAAGGCGGTAGATATAAAATACCTATCTAATACAGATTCCCGGTCAATTGATCGGGTGGTTATTTGCACAGATTGTTTTATCTATATTTCAATCATGTTGCATAAATAGCTTAATATCAAGGCCTATGCCTTTTTTTGATATTGTAACCTTTGGATATAAATTGACATCTGTTGTTATATAATCATCGAAATCAATCACATAACATTCATCGGCAATGTAAAACACAAAGCCATTATTCGTGTTTGGTATAGTTCTTTCTTCCTGTTCATATAAAAAATCATGTAAAATATCTGATGTATCCGGGATAACTTGCCCATATTTGCTTATGGATATCTCATCAATGGATATATTTTCTATATAGAACGTATCTTTGTAATTCCCGAAGAAGGAATTGAAGGCGTTTATTATCTCCATAACAGGTGGTCCTCCATATGTTGCAATTAGAATACAACAAACCCTCATCTTGTTATTACAATTATTTTTAAATAAGATATATTATGTAAGTATGTATAATACCAATGGTCGATCCGACTGATATCCGGCATAAACAAGGGTTTATGGGCGACCAGGACGGGCATGATCGGGGAAGGGTGCCGAATGGGCATGGTGGTCCCGTCCATGCCGATGCGCACAGCCAGACGGGTCAGGCGGAAACGACTGGGGATTCGAATATCATCGAATCCGTTTCCGATCGCGATTTGAGGAACCCATGAAATGGGTAGCCTTACCTGTTCGTTGCCCTATGGTTTCAGGGAAACGGTTTACGAATCTGGGTAAGTTTCAAAATTTTGGAAAATAATGGGGTAAGGTGGTGCCGACACTCGGAATTGAACCGAGGGCCTACTGATTACGAATCAGTTGCTCTACCCCTGAGCTATGTCGGCAAACCTGTGGGGTCTGATAAACGATGGGCTGGCATGATGCAATATATCAAATGCGGCATTCCCCATTTTAATTTGGTCTATATGCTGTGCGCAGCATGAACACGTCTTCTTCTTCCCTGCATCTGCGTTGTGATGATGTGGAACCCGGTCCCATCCGTCATGTGCGCGTCATTGGCGGATTGTCGGAATGTCCCGGCTGCGGGCTGTATCAGCGCCTGCCGGATCTGGACCCGGGGGAACAGGCGTCGTGCGTGCGGTGCGGGCAGAAGCTGGCGCGCAGGCGGCGCACCGCGCCACTGGCAACGCCGCTGGCGTTCTGCATAAGTTCGGCCGCGTTCTATCTGGCGGCACTCGCGTCATCGCTCATGACGCTGGATGTATATGGCAGGCAGCGCACTGTGGACCTGCTGACCGGGCCGATGGAACTCATGCATGAAGGGTGGGGGGAGGCCGGTGTCCTTGTGGGCGCGGTCACGATCCTGGCCCCGGCGGTGGCGATCGGGTTCATGTTCGCCATTCTGGTTGCCGCGTCATCGCGGCAGCTGCCGGACTGGGCGCCACGAATCCTCGTCTGGTATGACAAGCTGCGGCCATGGTCGATGGTCGAGGTCTATATCCTTGGTATCTTCGTTGCCTATACCAAGCTGACCGACATGGCCCATGTCGATGTCGGGCCTGCCGTGTACCTGATCGGCGCGCTAATGCTGACCATGGCGGCCACGGATTCGACGCTGGATACCGAAATGATCTGGCGGCACCGCCGGATTGATTCCCTGACCCGCACCGAAGGCGACCAGACGGTCGAGGTCGATTACGTGCATGTGGACGATATCGGCATGCCGCCGGAGGACCATCTGGTAGCATGCACGTCATGCGGGCTGGTAGGGGAACTGGCGCATCCGGTCTCGAACCTGAGCTGTGTCGGGATCTGCCCGCGATGCGAACACAGGGTCTGGCGCCGCCTGCCACAGTCGTTGACGCGCACCACCGCGTTCCTGATTGCAGCCATCGTTTTCTATATCCCCGCCAACCTTTACCCGGTCATGACCTTCATGCGCATGGGCGGCGGCGGCGGGCATACCATTGTCGAAGGCGCGATCGAGTTGTGGGTGGATGGCATGATTCCGCTGTCGCTGCTGGTGTTCTTTGCCTCCATCACCGTCCCGATGCTCAAGATCGCTAGCCTTGGCTGGATGGTCTGGCAGACATGGCATGGCGCGCGGGGGCATCTGGTGGCCCGGACCCGGCTGTTCCGCGTGGTGGACATGGTGGGCCGGTGGTCCATGATTGACGTGTTCATGATTTCAATTCTGGTCGCGGTCGTGCGCTTCAACGCCATGGCCAGCGTAACTGCCAATGCAGGCATGGTGGCCTTTGCCGCCGTCGTGGTGCTGACCCTCCTGGCGGCATGGAGCTTTGATCCCCGTATCATGTGGGATGCGGCAGGGCGCAATGGCCGGGTGGTTGACGGGCTGCCCCCGTCCGTCCTGCAGGCACAGGCGACACGCAGGCCCGGACCGGCGGCCCCTTCTTCACCTTCCCTTTCCCCGGTCGGTACCGGACCGGTCAGCATGGAGCCAGATCAGGCGTGAATGACGATTTCCTTTCCAATGACCCGCAGGGGAACGTGCCGCAGGCCCGTGCGCGGCGGTACCGTTTTTCCGTGGTCTGGCTGGTGCCGATTGTCGCCATCCTGATTGCGGGGTACCTGGGCTGGCGTGGCCTGACCGACCGGGGGCCGCTGATTGTCATAAGCTTCGATACGGCTGATGGCCTGACCAGTGGCCAGACCGAGGTCAAGAACAAGGCGGTGTCGCTGGGCACGGTTGATTCGATCCGGTTGAGCGATGACATGCACCATGTCGAGGTCGGTGTGCGCATGACGTCGTCCGCACGCCGTATGCTGACCGATCACGCCCGTTTCTGGGTCGTACGGCCACGTATCAACGGGGCCAGCGTGACCGGTCTGGAAACCGTCATGTCCGGCGCCTACATCGCCATGGATGCCGGGGAACCGGGCGGGCGTTACACCACGCATTTCAAAGGGCTGGAATCACCGCCGGGCGTGCGCTCGGACCAGCCGGGGCATACCTATACCCTGATTACGCAGTCGCTTGGCTCGCTCGGGCAGGGTGCGCCGATCTTTTTCCGTGACGTGGTGGTGGGCGAAGTGCTGGGCTACACCATGCCACCCGAAGGGCGCGGGCCGATCCGGGTGCAGATTTTCGTGCAGGCCCCGTATGACAGCTACCTGCGGACCACCACGCGCTTCTGGAACGTGTCCGGCGTGCAGGTGGGTCTTGGTCCGGGTGGGCTGAAGGTCAAGCTGCAGTCGCTGCAGGCGCTGCTGTCCGGTGGTGTCGCATTTGACCCGCCTGATGCGCGGAACGAGAAAAATACTCTGCCCAGCACCGCCGGGGCAGATACCACCTTCCTGCTGTATGACAGCGCGGAGGAAGCCAACAGCGCGGGCTATCGTGAGCGTATTCCCCTTGTCACCTACCTGACCAGTTCGGTGTCCGGCCTGACCAAGGGTGGTCGCCTGACCATGTTCGGCATTCAGGTCGGCATGATCGATGACGTGAAGCTGGAAGTGAATCCCGCCACGGGTAAGGCGCATGTGCGTGTGGCCATGGAACTGCAGCCCGAACGCGTGCTTGATAACCAGCAGGTCCCGCCCGAAGCCATGGCCGGACTGCTGCGTACGCAGGTGGCGGCCGGACTGCGCGCATCCATACAGAGCACCAGCATGCTGACTGGCGAATCCGAAATCGCGCTGACATTCGTCAAGAACGCGAAGCCGGAACAGATCACGATGGAAGGGGACGCCATGGTCCTGCCGGGACAGGCGGGCGGAATGGCGGGCATCATGGATTCGCTGTCCATCATTGGCGACAAGATCGCCGCGATGCCGCTGACCCAGATGGGCGACAACCTGACCAGCCTGCTGGCCCATGCCGATGCACGGATCAACAGCCCCGATACGAAACAGGCGCTGACCGCGCTACGTGGGTCGCTACAGAACCTGCAGGTCATATCGCGCGATGCCCGGACCGAAATGCCGCAACTGCTGACCGGCATGGACAAGACACTGAAAAACGCGAATTCGGTCCTGTCCAGCTATGGCGGCGATACCGACTTCCAGCGCAACCTGCAGCAGATGATGCAGCAGCTGAACGACGCCGCGCGGTCGCTGCGCTTCCTGTCGGACTTCCTGACCCACCATCCCTCGGCACTGATTACGGGACGATAAGACCATGCAACGCCCCTTCTGGCATTTCACACATTCCGCACGGCGGACCATGGCGGCAACTGTTGCGATGGCGGGAGTACTCACTCTGGGTGGGTGCGGGTCCTCCGATCCTACGCTGTATTCGTTGGCTCCCGTGGCCAGCACGCAGTCCATGGGGGTGGGGACGCAGGTTCCCGCCGTGATCGAGGTCCGTACGCCTGGCGTCCCGTCCTCGCTGGACCGGCAGACCATCGTGGGCGTGCAGGATGATTACAGTGTCACGCCACTGGCTGGTGCGGCATGGAGCGAGCCACTGGCCCCCATGCTGGGTCATGTGCTGTCCACTGACCTGCAGCAGCGTCTGCCGGGCCGCACCGTCTTTGCCCAGAATGATGCGACCACCATACCGGCGCAGGGCGTGGTCGAGGTCGAGATCACCCGCTTCGCACGCGATTCGGCGGGGCTGGTGCACCTTGCAGGCAACCTGTCGGTGCACAGGGTGGGGGATGCGGATCACGGACTGTCCGTACCGCTGGATCTGAGTGCGACACCAACCGGCACCGGCACGCGCGCCATGGTGGCGGCGCTGAGCCAGCTGACGGGACAGGTGGCCGACATGGCGGCCGAACGGCTGCAGGCATTGCCAGTAGCCCCGGTGCCCCATCATTCCTGAATGAAGGCGCACGGTTTCCGGGCGCCGCCTTTTTTCACAAGGGCGGCGTCTCCGAAGCTTTTTGAAAAAAGCTTCACCGGAAACTTTTGATGACCTGCAATCACTACAGGCAATAAAAAAGGCGCCCGGAGGCGCCTTTGTCGTAAGCGGGGAAGGTCAGACCTTTTCCACCTGATTGTATTCCAGATCTACCGGCGTGGACCGGCCGAAGATGGAGACGCTGACCTTCAGGCGACCGCGTTCCTCATCCACTTCCTCGATCGTGCCGTTGAAGGAGGTGAAGGGACCATCGGCCACGCGGATCTGCTCACCGATTTCGAACGTGACGGAAGGACGGACGCGTTCCACGCCTTCCTGCGCCTGCTTCATGATCCGCTCGGCCTCGACCTTGGGAATGGGCGACGGACGGGTCTTGCTGCCCAGGAAGCCGGTGACCTTGGGCGTGTCCTTGACTAGGTGCCACGCCTCATCGGTCAGTTCCATGTTCACCAGCACGTAACCGGGGAAGAACTTGCGTTCCGAATTGACCTTCTGGCCACGACGCACTTCCGTCACTTCTTCCGATGGAACAAGGATTTCACCGAAATGGTCGGCCAGACCCTTCTGGGCGGCCTGTTCCGTGATGTGCTGGGCTATTTTTTTCTCGAAGCCCGAATAGACGTGGATCACATACCACCGCTTGGCCATGGCTGAACTCAGCCTCCCAGTCCGAAGAGTTTCCGTACGGCAAGGCCGATCACCTCGTCGACGAGGAAAAAGAAAACCGACGCAAGACCGGCCATGGCCAGAACCGCACCCGTTGTCATCAGGGTGGCGCGTCGTGTTGGCCATGTGACCTTGCGGGCCTCGGCACGGACGTCTTCAACAAATTTCGCGGGACTGACCGACACGAAATACCCTTCCTGCAACGCCACGGCGCACCAACCGGACTGCTCCAGCCAGTGCGGGGCCTAATAACCGGTGCGGGCCATTGTGGCCCGACCCATCGGGTGCCAGGCCGGAAGGGTAATGCCCGACCGGAAAATGGCAGGGGTGGAGGGTCTCGAACCCGCAACCTCCGGTTTTGGAGACCGGCGCTCTAGCCAATTGAGCTACACCCCTGCAAAGCCGCCTGCATAAACCCGAAACACCATGACGCGGCAGGCGCCGCGCCGTTTCGGGTCATCCATGCGAACCCGGCACAGGAAGCGGAAAAAAGTATGACTCGCGTCGAAAGTCAAGGGGGCAGGACATAAAAATGAAAGTTTTACGTGTTTGTTCCCGCCTGCTGGTTTATGGGCTTGCCACGCGGCAGGCGGAAACTGTATATGTTTCGCCAACCTTATGGGCGGGCGTAGCATAGTGGTAATGCAGTAGCCTTCCAAGCTTCTGAGGAGGGTTCGATTCCCTTCGCCCGCTCCATTTCCTCCCTGAAATAGCCGCATATATTTTCAGACCAGTCGGCTGGAACCGTGCCCGTGCGTGCGGATTACGCTGTCGGCAAAGGGGAGGGGTAGCCTGATTATGACATTGACCGGTTCTTCCACCATTCATCCACGCATCGTGCTGGCCACGTGCTGTCTCAGCCTGCTTCTGGTCATGATGGACGTGACGGTCGTCAACGTCGTGCTGCCATCGATCCGGGCCGATATGCATGGCGGTTTTTCCACCCTGCAGTGGGTGGTGGATGCCTATACCCTCATGGTCGCCAGTCTCATGCTGCTGGTGGGCTCGCTGGCGGACCGGTTCGGGCGGCGGCGGATGTTCCTGATGGGGATCGGGCTGTTCTGCAGCGGGTCCGCCCTGTGTGCCATGGCCCGCAGCGTGGACATCCTGATCATGGCGCGCGCGGTGCAGGGCATTGGTGGCTCCATGCTCAACCCCGTGGCGCTGTCGATCCTGACCAATGTGTATGTGGAACCGCGAAGCCGGGCGCAGGCCATCGGCATATGGGGCGCGACATCGGGTGTGGCCCTTGCGCTGGGGCCGGTCGTGGGTGGCATTCTGGTGCACTGGGTGGGATGGCAGGCGGTGTTCTGGGTCAATGTGCCCATCGGCCTGATCGCGATCCTTCTGACGCTGCGTTTCATACCCGAATCCCGTGGCGGCCGGGCGCGCGGTATTGATGCGCCGGGGCAGCTGCTGGCCATCGTGGCGCTGGTCATGATTACGTCCGGGCTGATCGAGGCCCATAATTACGGCTGGACGTCTCCCACAATTTCCGGATTCCTCGGTTTCGGCCTGCTGGCGGTCATGGGGTTCGTGATGGTGGAGCAACGCGCGGCTACCCCGCTGATCGACCTGCGGTTTTTCCGTGCATGGCCCTTTTCCGGCGCGATCGTGACGGCGGTGCTGGCCTTTGCCATTTTCAGTGCGTTCCTGTTTCTCAATACCCTCTACCTGCAGGACGTGCGTGGCCTGCCCGCGCTGCAGGCCGGCCTGTGCACGCTGCCCTTCGCCTGTGGCAGCATGGTGTGCGCGCCGCTGTCTGGACGGCTGACGGGCCGGTATGGCGCGCGCCTGCCGTTGCTGATGTCTGCTGCCGGATTCGGGCTGAGCGCGCTGCTGCTGACGGGGCTGGCGGCGCATACGCCGCTGTGGTGGCTGCTGCTGTCCTATGGGCTGTGCGGGTGCGGGTTCGGGCTGTGTAACGCACCCATTACCAATTCCGCCGTTTCGGGCATGCCGCGTTCGCAGGCGGGGGTGGCTGCGGCCATTGCCTCCAGCAGTCGCCAGGTGGGGGCGTTGCTGGGCATTGCGCTGGGTGGGGCGCTGAGTGCGGGCAGCGTGCGCGCCGGTGGGGTGCAGTGGAGCGAGTTTCCTCAGGCCACGCATGTCGTCTGGTGGTGCATGGCTGTCGCGGCCGCCGGAATCGCCGGGCTGGGACTGGTTTCAACCGGTGTCCGGGCCAGGCGGAGCGCGCGGCAGGTGGCGGCGCTGCTGGATTCATAGAGGACGCATCTGTGGTATGCGTTTATTGCATATCAATGTCTGAATGATCCCGTCACCCGGACTGTGCCGGCCCGCAACAAAAACGCGCGTTTGCTGTTTCCGAAACGGTGTCGCGCATGTATGATCCCGCCAACCTGTAGCGGGGCGTGCGCATGCGCGGGAAAGCGGGCGGTGTTGGTGGTATCGGACGATGCCGGCAGGCTGCCTGATCTGTTGCGTGTGCCTGCGCTGCGTGCTAGAGCCGCGCCAGCAGCGCACGGGGCCAAGGTTTCCGGGCAGGCGGCTTGTGTTTGAATCAAGATTCTGGATTGGAAAAGCGGACAGTGGATTCGGGTGGAACGACCTCAATACCGATCGCCTCCATTGCCAATGGCCTTCCCGGTCGTTATGCGACGGCGCTCTATGAGCTTGCGGCTGACCGCAAGCAGCTTGACCCTGTTCTGGAGCAGGCATCCAGCCTTGCCGGACTGATCGACGGCAATGCCGACCTGCGCACCGCGCTGACGGATCGCACGCTCGATATCCGCGACAGCCGCAAGGCGGTCGATGCCGTGCTGGAGGCTGAAGGCTTCAGCCCCCTTATGCGTGATTTTGTTGGCGTGGTGGCGAATAACCGCCGCTTCCCGCGCCTGCGTGAAATTCTTGCCGCGCTGGCGGCTATCGCTGCGGCCCGGCGCGGGGAAGTGGTGGCGGATGTCGTGTCCGCCCATCCCCTGACCGATCTGCAGCGAGTCCAGCTTCGCAGCCGCCTTGCCGAGGCCGGCTATTCCAAAGTCAATATCCAGGAGCGTGTTGACGCGGCCCTGCTGGGCGGTCTGGTCGTGCGCATTGGCGCCCGCCTGTATGATACCAGCCTCAGATCCCGCCTTACCCGCCTGCACCATGCCATGAAGGGAGCCGCGTGATGGAAATCCGCCCCTCCGAGATTTCGGATATCCTCAAGCAGCAGATCGCTACGTTCGACAAGGCCGTTGACGTTGCCGAGACAGGTACCATCCTGTCGGTGGGTGACGGCATTGCCCGTGTCTACGGCCTGCAGAATGTCGAAGCCGGCGAAATGCTGGACTTCCCCGCCAGCGGCCAGAAGGGCATGGCCCTGAACCTTGAAAATGACAACGTCGGTGTCGTCATTTTCGGGGATGATACCGCAATGCGCGAAGGCGACACCGTCGCCCGTACCGGCAAGGTGGTTGAAGTTCCGACCGGCAAGGCACTGCTGGGCCGTGTGGTCGACGGTCTGGGTAACCCGATCGACGGTAAAGGTCCGCTGGTTGGTGAGGTGATCAACAAGCGCGCGGAAATCAAGGCACCCGGCATCATGCCGCGCCAGTCCGTCAGCGAGCCGATGCAGACCGGCATCAAGGCGATCGACGCGCTCGTGCCCATCGGGCGTGGCCAGCGTGAACTGATCATTGGTGACCGTCAGACCGGCAAGACCGCCATCCTGATCGACACCATCGTCAACCAGAAGAGCGTCAACGCCCTGGGTGACGACAAGAAGTCGCTGTACTGCATCTATGTCGCCATCGGGCAGAAGCGTTCGACGGTTGCGCAGCTGGTGCGCACGTTGGAGGAAACCGGTGCGATGGAATACTCCATCGTCGTGGCGGCCACCGCGTCCGACCCGGCCCCGATGCAGTATCTTGCACCGTATGCCGCCTGCTCCATGGGTGAATACTTCCGCGACAACGGCATGCATGCCCTGATCGTGTATGATGACCTGTCCAAGCAGGCCGTGGCATACCGTCAGATGTCCCTGCTGCTGCGTCGTCCGCCGGGACGTGAAGCCTATCCGGGCGACGTGTTCTACCTGCATTCCCGCCTGCTGGAACGCGCAGCGAAGATGTCCGACAAGTTCGGCGCCGGTTCGCTGACCGCCCTGCCGGTGATCGAAACGCAGGCCGGTGATGTGTCCGCCTACATCCCGACCAACGTGATCTCCATCACCGACGGTCAGGTCTTCCTTGAAACCGACCTGTTCTACCGTGGCATCCGCCCGGCGGTGAACGTTGGTGGTTCCGTGTCGCGTGTTGGTTCCGCAGCACAGATCAAGGCGATGAAGCAGGTTGCCGGCAAGATCAAGCTGGAACTGGCGCAGTATCGTGAAATGGCGGCGTTCTCGCAGTTCGCGTCCGATCTGGACCCGGCCACGCAGAAGCAGCTTGCCCGTGGTGCACGTCTGGTCGAGCTGCTCAAGCAGCCCGAAACCTCGCCCCTGTCGGTCGAGGAGCAGGTGGTGGTCCTGTTCGCTGGCACCCGTGGCTATATCGATGCCGTGCCGGTCGATCAGGTGACAACCTATGAAAAGCGCCTGCTGGATGACGTCCGCACGTCGGGCAAGGACATTCTGGAATCGATCCGCACCCAGCGTCAGCTGACCAAGGATATCGAAAGCCGTCTGAATGATTTCCTGACGACGTTCGGCCGTCAGTTCGCCAACTGAGGAAGATCGGGCAACCATGGCTTCCCTGAAGGAACTGCGCGCACGGATCGGCAGCGTCAAATCGACGCGAAAGATCACCAGCGCGATGAAAATGGTGGCGGCGGCAAAGCTGCGTCGGGCGGAAACCCGCGCGGCGGCCGCTCGGCCCTATGCTGATGCAATGCGCCGTATGCTGGCCGAAGTGGCCCGCAGCGTGGCGGGCGAAGGCGGCCAGCCTGCGCTGCTGACCGGAACGGGTCAGGACAAGGTGCATCTTCTGATCCCGATGTCCAGCGACCGTGGTCTGGCCGGTGCATTCAACTCCAACATCAACCGTACGACCCGCAATCTGGTGCTCAAGCTCCAGGCGGAAGGCAAGACCGTCAAGATCCTGCCGGTCGGGCGCAAGACGTACGAATTCCTGTCGCGTGACTTTGCCGATCTGATCATCGGCCACCGTCACCTGTCCGCCAGCAAGGAAATCCCCTTTTCCTCAGCTACGGAACTGGGTGAACAGATCACGTCGCTGCTGGAAAAGGGTGAGTTTGACGTCTGCACGTTGGTGTACAACCGATTCCAGAATGTCATGACCCAGACGCCGACAGAAATGCAGATCGTGCCGCTGGCGCTGCCGGAAAACGACAATACGGAAAACGCCGACGTCGCAAGCTACGAGTTCGAGCCGGACGAGGCCACGATGCTGTCCAGCCTTCTGCCGCGGAACCTGCAGGTCCAGCTGTATGCGACCATGCTGGAAACGGCGGCGGGTGAAAACGGCGCGCGGATGACCGCGATGGATAACGCGACCCGGAACGCTGGCAAGGCCATCGACCGTCTGACCCTGACCTACAACCGTACGCGTCAGACCAATATTACCAATGAACTGATCGAGATCATTTCGGGCGCCCAGGCTGTCTGAGGATCGATCTTCACGCTCACAGGAGCTGTCCCATGTCGGAAACCACAACTCAAGAGGCTCCTGTCTCCACGCAGGCGCAGAAAAGCAATGTCGTTGGTCGTGTGACGCAGGTCCGCGGCGCCGTCGTTGACGTTCAGTTCGAGGGTACGCTGCCGCATATCCTCGAGGCACTGCACGTTCAGCTGAACGGCCAGACCTTGGTGCTGGAAGTGGCGCAGGAAATCGGCGAACACGAAGTCCGCTGCATTGCCATGGATACCACTGATGGCCTAACCCGCGGTGCGGAAGTCGCCGCCACCGGCAGCCAGATCACCGTGCCGGTCGGCCCGGGTACGCTTGGTCGTATCCTGAACGTGATCGGCGATCCGATCGATGACCGTGGTCCGGTGAAGTCCGAAGGCCGCGCGCCGATCCACCGCGCCGCCCCTGCGTTTGACGAGCAGGCCGCCGCAACCGAAATCCTGCCCACGGGCATCAAGGTTGTCGACCTGCTGTGCCCGTACCTGAAGGGTGGCAAGGTTGGCCTGTTCGGCGGTGCCGGCGTGGGCAAGACCGTCATCATCCAGGAACTGATCAACAACATCGCCAAGGCGCATGGCGGCGTGTCGGTCTTTGCCGGTGTCGGTGAACGTACCCGTGAAGGTAACGACCTGTATTACGAAATGCAGGATGCGGGTGTCATCAAGCTTGATGGCGATTCGACCGAAGGTTCCAAGGTGGCGCTGGTCTATGGCCAGATGAACGAGCCGCCGGGTGCGCGTGCCCGTGTCGCCCTGTCCGGTGTGACGGTTGCGGAATACTTCCGTGACGTCGAAGGTCAGGACGTGCTGTTCTTCGTCGATAACATCTTCCGTTTCACGCAGGCTGGCGCTGAAGTGTCCGCTCTGCTGGGTCGTATCCCCTCCGCCGTGGGGTACCAGCCCACGCTGGCGACCGAAATGGGCGCGCTGCAGGAACGCATCACCTCGACCAAGAAGGGGTCGATCACCTCAGTGCAGGCCGTTTATGTTCCCGCCGATGACCTGACCGATCCGGCACCTGCCGCGACCTTTGCCCATCTTGACGCGACCACGGTGCTGAACCGTTCCATCGCGGAAATGGGTATCTACCCGGCTGTTGATCCGCTGGATTCCACGTCCCGTTCGCTTGATCCAAAGATTGTCGGTGACGAGCATTACCAGGTGGCGCGTGACGTGCAGCGTATCCTGCAGACCTACAAGTCCCTGCAGGACATCATTGCCATTCTGGGCATGGACGAACTGTCGGAAGACGACAAGCTGATCGTGGCGCGTGCGCGTCGTATCCAGCGCTTCCTGTCCCAGCCGTTCCACGTTGCCGAAGTGTTCACGGGTGCGCCGGGCAAGCTGGTTTCGCTGGAAGATACGGTGCGTTCGTTCAAGGCGATCGTGGCTGGCGAATATGACCACCTGCCCGAAGGTGCCTTCTACATGGTTGGTGCGATCGAGGAAGCGGTGGCCAAGGCCGAGAAAATGAAGGAATCGGCCTGAACCCCGACCCCCTGACGCAAGGAAGATAGACCATGTCCATTAAGGTCAAGATTGTCAGTCCGGAGAAGGTGCTGTTCGCGCATGACGCCGATATGGTTGTCATGCCGGGGTCCGAAGGTGACATCGCGGCAATGCCGGAACATGCGCCGCTTATGCTGACACTGCGCGGTGGCGTGGTTGATGTATATGAAGGTGATGTGGTGATGCACCGCTTCTTCGTGGCGGGTGGGTTTGCCGATATTGCGCCAACCCACTGCACCATCCTTGCCGACCGGGCGTTGAAGGTGGAAGACGTATCCGTTGACGATGCGGAAGCGCGTCTTGCCGCCCTGGAAAAATCCTATGAGGAAGCGGACAAGATGAACGTGCCCGCACTTGATATCCTCATGGACAAGATCCAGTCGGCCCGTGCCGAGATCGAGGCCGGACAGTCCGCCATCCCGGCCATGTCCATCTAACGGGTTTTCCTGCCCGGTAGTCGGGGCGGGATCACAATGGACCTGCGAAAAAGCGCCCCTGCACGGGGCGCTTTTTTTATGCCTGTCCTTCAAGGGGGATGAAAACACCCCCGGAAGCTGCAGGCTTTTCAGCCGCGGCCGCGATAGCCGGGCACGTCCTGCGCGGGGATCCACACGCCTTCGGGCGGGGCACCGGTCTGCCAGAAAACGTCAATCGGCATGCCGCCACGCGGATACCAGTACGCCCCGATCCGCAGCCAGACCGGTTTCAGCACGTCAACCAGTGTGGTTGCGATCTGCATGGAACACTGTTCATGGAAGGCACCATGGTTGCGGAAGCTGGTCAGGAACAGCTTGAGCGACTTGCTTTCTACAATCCATTCATCGGGAATGTAGTCGATGACGATATGCGCGAAATCCGGCTGTCCGGTGACAGGGCAGAGCGAAGTGAATTCCGGTGCGGTAAAGCGTACGACGTAATTGCGTCCGCGCTGGGGTGCGGGTACGCGTTCCAGCCGGGCATCTTCCGGGCTGTTGGGCTGGCGGCTGTTCTGGCCCAGCTGGGTCAGGAACTGGCTGCCGTCATCGGGTGTGGGGTGGGTGTTCATGGGTCGTCCGTCAATAACAGGAAAAGATGAGTGGCTGATGCCGGAAGGGGTGGCCCGCCGTCAACGGAAATACAGGGGGGCGGCATGCGGTTTTGCCCGCTTTTGCAATTGGGCGCAGGCATGATAACTGCACGGAATGGCACGTGTATCCCGACCCGAATTTCCCGCCCCTGTGCTGGTGACCACCACAGCGGAGCTTGAGGCTGTAACCGCGAGACTGCGGCATGAGCCATTTGTGACGATCGACACCGAATTCGTGCGCGAACGCACTTACTGGCCCGAGCTGTGTCTGGTGCAGCTGGCCGGGGAGAAGGACGTGGTCGTGATCGACACGACCGCCCCAGGTATCGATCTGACATCTCTTGGCGCGCTGCTGGATGATGCCAGCGTGGTCAAGGTCTTCCATGCCGCGCGGCAGGATCTGGAAATCTTCCTGCACCTGTTCGATCACCTGCCTGCCGCCCTGTTCGATACGCAGGTCGCGGCCATGGTGGCGGGGTATGGTGATCAGGTCGGCTACGATAACCTCGTTTCCTCCCTGCTGGGTGTGCAGATAGACAAGTCACACCGTTTTTCCGACTGGGCGGCGCGTCCGCTGTCTCCGGCCCAGATCGGGTATGCGGCGGCAGACGTTACGTATCTGCGGCTGGTTTATGAAAAGCTGCTGGTCCAGCTGGAACGTGAAGGGCGTCTGGACTGGGTCGCGGCGGAACTGGATATCCTGAATAACCCGACCACGTTCCGTCCTGACCCACTGACATTGTGGGAAAAGATGCGTCCGCGCACCAACAACCGACGGATGCTGGGCATTCTGCGCGCGGTTGCCGCGTGGCGCGAGGGGGAGGCCCAGCGTGTCAACGTCCCGCGCCAGCGGCTGCTGAAGGACGAAAGCCTGATGGAAATCGCGGCAACAGCCCCTGCCACGATTGATGCGCTGGCCCGCGTGCGCGGTGTTTCGCGCGGTTTTGCCGAAGGACGCAGTGGCCAGGCCCTGCTGGAAACCGTGGCGCAGGCGGTTGAGGAACCCGAAGCGGCCCTGCCGCGCTTACCAAAGGGACGGGCGAAGGATGCGCAGCGTCCGTCACCTGCGCTGATCGCCCTGCTGAAGGTGCTGCTGGCCAGTTGCTGCGAAACGCATCGTGTTGCCCCCAGGCTGGTGGCGTCGTCCGAGGATCTGGATCGGTTCGCACTGGATGATGCGGCGGATATTCCCGCCTTTCATGGCTGGCGGAACGAGGTGTTTGGCAAGCTGGCGCGTGAACTCAAGGCAGGGCACCTGACCATGGGGGTCGCGGGTGGGAAGGTCAGGCTGATCCACGACTGACCGGGTTTGCGGCCCTGTTACGGTTTTACCGGGGTTGCAAACAGGTTATGCGCAGAACCGTCCACAAGATTCTGTGCCCTGACAGTTGAGTCGGGCACGGTATGAGCCTAATTTCCCACCATTCCGCGTAAGGAGTGCAGAACGATGGCGATGGAATGGACCGAGGAGACGATCGCGCGCCTGCGTGATCTGTGGCAGCAGGGCTTGTCGACCGCAGAAATCGGGCGTCAGCTCTCCGTGACCAAGAACGCGGTGGTTGGCAAGGCGCACCGTCTGGGCCTGAAACCACGTCCATCGCCCATCCGGCGTGCGGCGAAGGCGGCCTCCGCGCCGGCCGCGACCACAGCAGAAGCCCCGGCGCCGACACCTGCCGTTGAAAATACGCCCGCGACACCTGCGGCTGAGGCTGCTGCGGCACCTGCCGTAACGCCTGCCGCGCCCCAGGCGCCGCAAAAGGCACCCGCAAAAGCGCAGGCCACCCCGACGCCTGCGCCACAGCCCAAGCCCGCGGCCGCGGCGGAAACGGCCCCCGCGCCGCGCGCCACCCGCGCGACCAAGGCCGCCCTGCGTCCGGTCAGTGAACCCAGGCGTCGCAGCAGCCAGTCCTGCTGCTGGCCATTGGGTGACCCGGGCACGCCGGGCTTCCATTTCTGTGGTGCCACTCCGCTGCCGGGCAAGCCGTACTGTGCGGAACATGCGCAGCTTGCCTATGTTAAGCTGCGGGACCGTCGCGATAACGTGGCCTGATCATTTTCCCACAGGGATTGCATTAAAAAACGCCAGGACATTACTGCCACTGGCGTTTTTTGTATCCGCCCGGGGTGCGGGCGGATCGGAATGCTTATTCCGCAGCCGGACGAGGCGGGGTGGCCGGGGCTGCTGCCGGTGCCGCCGGTGCGGTGATCATTTCCAGCTGGCCGGTGACCTGACCGCCATCTTCCACCTTCAGGCGACGGCACTTGGCCTTGCCCAGCAGCCGACCGGTCGAACGGATCGTCAGGCTGCCGCGTACCGTCAGCGTGCCATCGATCGTGCCAGCCAGTTCGGCGTCCTCAACCTCGACTTCGCCCTTGAACACGCCGCCCTGTGCGATCTGGAGCTCGGATGCGTTGATCAGGGAAGATTCAACCGTGCCTTCCACAACCAGCCGCTCGGCGTCCTGAATCGTACCCTGCACGCTGATGCCACGACCCACCACCAGGGTGCGGCGGTCATTTTCCTTCTTGGCGACGGCGGCACCCGGCGCGCCGGGACGTGCCCCGCCAGGCGCGGGAGGGGCGTTGGGCGTAGGCGGGAAGGGGGGGCGGGCCATAGATGTATTTTCCTTGCTTGCAGGTGTGGTTGAGGGGGAGGAGCCACCGCCTGTGGCTGGACGGCCCGGCTGTTGCGCGGGGGGCGTGGTCGGGGCGGGTGGCTGGGTTTCTGCTGGCTTGCGTCGTCTAAACAATATTACCCCGCTTGGTTATGCTGTATCGGGACGGGTTGCGCCCCGGAACCGGAAGATACGCTTTCGGCGGGCTGGTTGCAGGCTGCAGCCCCCTCTTGCAACGGTTATACGCCCCCCCATCATGCCGACAAGAGGCGTTAAGGGGAACAGCGGTGCATAAAAAACATCATGCGTTGCGCTGCTTACCCACCAATGATAGCGATGGGCCGGACCATGCGGGAAAAAATGGGTTATTTCATGGCGTCCGGACGCTATTTCCGCACATGTGACTGAATTGATGACGGGTAGTGGAACAGAAGATGGAAAATACGGGACAGGCGGCGGAATGCCGGTTTGATCTGCTGGGTATCGGCAATGCGATTGTCGATGTCCTGGCACCGGTGGACGCGGCCTTCCCGCAGGATAACGGCATGACACCCGGCAGCATGACGCTGATCGACGCTGACCGTGCCAAGGCGCTGTATGCCCAGATCAAACGTGAAAAGGAAATGGGTGGCGGGTCCGCCGCCAATACCTGTGTGGTGGCGTCCAACATGGGTGCGCGCGTGGCCTATCTGGGCAAGGTGGCGGCGGATGCCCCGGGACAGGCCTTTGCTGCCGACATGCAGGCGGCGGGCGTGTATTTTCCGTCTTCCCCGCTGCAGGGCGACGCAGGGGAAAACCATCCCACCGCACGCTGCATCATCCTGGTCACGCCCGATGGCCAGCGCACCATGAATACCTATCTGGGCGCATGTGTCACCTTCAGCCCCGAAGACGTGCTGGTTGATGTCGTGCGTGCATCGAAAGTCATCTACATGGAAGGCTACCTGTTCGATCCGCCGGACGCGCAGGAAGCCTTCCGCACCGCTGCCCGCATTGCGCATGACGCCGGGCGCAAGGTAGCCCTGTCGCTGTCTGACCGGTTCTGCGTGGACCGTCACCGCCATGCCTTCCACGAACTCGTGCGTGGGCATATCGACATCCTGTTCGCCAACGAGGACGAGATCTGCGCCCTGTACCAGACCGATGATTTTGACGAGGCCGCACGCCTTGTCTCGGCCGAGACGCATTTCGCCGTCCTGACCCGGTCCGAGCGGGGCAGCATCATCATTCAGGACCAGCAGCGCATTGTGATCGACAGCGTCCGCACGCAGGTGATCGATACCACGGGGGCGGGCGACGCCTACGCCGCGGGGTTCCTGGCGGGCTGGACATCGGACCGGACGCTGGCGGAATGCGGGCGTCTGGGCAGTGTCGCGGCATCGGAAGTCATCTCGCATTACGGTGCGCGGCCGCTCATGAACATGCGTCAGGACATGGATTTCTGATCCGCAGGGCACGTTCTGCCGGGCGTGTGATGGGCGCGGGCACGAAGTTTCGCGTGCAATCCGTGCTTTTCCGCTTTATCTACGCACGCAGCAGCCACTCATCACGCCGCCGCACGCACGGGTGCCCCCCGCATGTGCCGCTGCGCCCCCTTATGGCGTCCGCCAAGGAAAGTCAGGTCAAGAGCACTTATGGATATCCGCAATATCGCCATTATCGCGCACGTCGATCATGGCAAGACCACACTGGTCGATCAGCTTCTGAAACAGTCCGGTTCCTTCCGTGACAACCAGCACGTTGCCGAACGTGCCATGGACAGCAACGACCTGGAGCGTGAGCGTGGCATCACGATCCTGGCCAAGTGCACGTCCGTCGTGTGGAAGGATACCCGCATCAACATCATCGACACCCCGGGCCATGCCGACTTCGGCGGCGAGGTGGAGCGTATCCTGAGCATGGTTGACGGCGCGGTCGTGCTGGTCGACTCCGCCGAGGGCGCGCTGCCGCAGACGAAGTTCGTGGTGGGCAAGGCGCTGGCGCGCGGCCTGAAGCCGATCGTGGTCGTCAACAAGATCGACCGTGGCGACGCCCGTCCCGATGAAGTCCATAACGAGATCTTTGACCTGTTCGCAGCCCTTGGCGCGAATGACGAACAGCTTGATTTCCCCATGCTGTATGCCTCGGGCCGTCAGGGCTGGGCGGATACGGAAATCGATGGCCCGCGCAAGGACCTGTCCCCGCTGTTCGACCTGATCCTGCGCCACGTACCGCCGCCGCACGTGAAGAAGGATGCGCCGTTCGCGATGGTCGCCACCATCCTTGAAAACGACAACTTCCTTGGCCGCGTGCTGACCGGTCGTGTCGAACAGGGCACGGCGAAGATGAACATGCCGGTGCATGTGCTGCGTCCCGATGGTTCGGTTGTGGAAACCGGCCGCCTGACCAAGCTGCTGTCCTTCCGTGGCCTTGACCGCGTGCCGGTGGAAGAAGTCGAAGCCGGTGACATCGTGGCCGTGGCCGGCCTGTCGGAAGCGACGATTCCCGAGACCATTGCTTCCCCCGAGGTCAAGGAACCGCTGCCCTCCACCCCGGTTGACCCGCCGACGTTGTCCATGACCTTCCGCCTCAATGATGGCCCGCTTGGTGGCCGTGAGGGCAAGAAGGTTACGTCGCGCCAGATCCGTGATCGTCTGTTCAAGGAAACGGAAGGCAACATCGCCATCCGCGTATCCGAAAGTCCCGAGAGCGAAGCCTTCGAGGTCGCAGGCCGTGGCGAACTGCAGCTTGGCGTCCTGATCGAGCAGATGCGTCGTGAAGGCTTCGAGCTGACCATCGGCCGTCCCCGCGTGCTGTTCCGCACCAACGAGGAAACCGGCGAGCGCGAAGAACCGTTCGAGGAAGTCCTTATCGACGTGGACGAGCCGTATTCGGGCGTCGTGGTTGAAAAGATGGCGCTGCGTAAGGGCATCATGCAGGACATGCAGCCGTCCGGTGGCGGCAAGGTGCGCCTGAGCTTCCTGATCCCGTCGCGCGGACTGATCGGCTACCATGGTGAATTCCTGACCGATACGCGTGGGTCGGGCATCATGAACCGCCTGTTCCATGGCTATCAGCCCTATGTCGGGCCGATTGCCGGTCGTCGTAATGGTTCGCTGATCTCGTCCGAAGATGGCGCGACCACGCAGTATTCGCTGTTCTCGCTGCAGGATCGTGGCACGCTGTTCGTTGACGCGGGCGAGAAGGTCTATGTCGGCATGATCATTGGCGAGCATTCGCGTGAGAATGATCTGGAAGTAAATCCGATCCGTGAAAAGAAGCTGACCAACATCCGTGCCGCAGGCAAGGACGAGGCCCTGCTGCTGATCCCGCCGCGCAAGATGAACCTGGAACAGGCCATCGCCTATATTGAGGATGATGAACTGGTGGAGGTCACGCCGTCTGCCGTGCGTATCCGCAAGCGCTATCTTGACCCGCACGAACGCAAGAAGCGCGAACGTTCCGGCGCGGTTGACTGATCCGCTGCCTGTCCAATGTGGTGGCTGTAATCTTTAGTTACGTTTCAGTTCTTGAGATTGCGGTCACCATGGGGCAAAAGTAAGACATTCCTAATAAATTTAAGAATTTTAATCCGAGACGATCCCTCTGCGGCATGTTACAGCAAGGGGGTCGGCTCGGGTGTACCGATTCGTCGCCCGATAGACGCATTAGGATCAGAATTCCTGATTTGTTGGAGTATTTTTATATGATCGTTTCCCCCCGTCGCTTCCTGGCCGCCCTGTCCGCCGTTGCCGTCATGGGCGTTGCCGCCCCCGTCATGGCCCAGACGACTGCTGAACCGACCACCCCGGCCGTTTCTGCACCGGAACATGCACCGGACGCAGCTGAAGGCGCTGCCCCTGCTGAAGCTGGCGCCAAGAAGGCGAAGCATCACGGTAGCCGTCACCATAGCGGCCGTCACCACGGTGCGAAGAAGGCGGAATCCACCGATGCGGCTCCGGCTGCTCCGGCGGCGCAGTAATCACTGCTGCTTTCCTGCTGGTGTCTTCATGATGCTGGCAGGAATAGCCAAGAAAAAAGCCCGGTTATCAAACCGGGCTTTTTTTGTGGGCGGCATCCGGGCAGGCCGGGAGACCGTTTAAAAAGTCTGCAGATGAAACATCCTGTAAATCTACAGGACGCTAGAAAACGCCGCCTTTTTGCAAAAAGGCGACGCCCAAAACTTCTATCTTTTTTATCAATTGGTTATTTGGAAACCATATTTCAGGTCGTGGTGTAACGGTCCAGGGACAGGTCCAGGCAGGGGATTTCGGTGCGTTTGCCGCTCATCCGGTCGGACAGCACGCGGCCCGATCCGCAGGCCATGGTCCAGCCCAGCGTGCCATGGCCGGTATTGAGCCACAGGTTGGAAAAACGTCCCGCAGGCCCGATGACCGGCGTGCCGTCTGGCGTGCTGGGGCGCAGGCCGGTCCAGTATGCCCCCTGTGACAGGTCGCCGCTGGCACCGAACAGTTCTGAGAAGGACAGTTCCAGCAGTTCCCGCCGGTCACGGCTCAGGCGCAGGTTGTAGCCAGTCAGTTCCGCCGTGCCGCCAATGCGGATCCGGTCGCCCAGACGGGTGATGGAGACCTTGTGGGTCGAGTCACACACGGTGGATAGCGGTGCGCGCGCCGCGTCGGTCACCGGCAGCGTCAGGGAATATCCCTTGGTGGGATAGACCGGCAGATGTACGCCCAGCGGACGCAACAGCAGCGGTGAATAACTGCCCATGGACACGACATAGGCATCCGCCGTCATGCGGCCCGCGGATGTGCGGACGCCAAAGATATCCGTGGCCGAGGCGTCAAGCGCCTCGATGGTGGTTTCATAATGGAAGGTGACGCCCAGTTCCTGTTCCGCCTTCTGCGCCAGGCGCTGGGTGAACATGTGGCAGTCGCCTGTTTCGTCACCCGGCAGGCGCAGGCCACCGCTGAACAGGTGCCGGTTTTCCGACAGACCGGGTTCATGCCGGGTGATTTCATCCGGGCTGAGGAGTTCGTGGGCAATGCCCGCCTGGTCCAGCAGGGCCATGTCGCGGGCGGCATGGTCAATCTGTTTCTGCGTACGGAAAAGCTGGATCAGGCCACGCTGTCCATCATCATAGGTGATGCCGGTGTCCTTGCGCAGGGCATCCAGGCAGTCGCGGCTGTATTGTGCGATCCGCAGCATGCGTGACTTGTTGATGTCGTAATCATGCATGTTGCAGTTGGCCAGAAGCTGCTCGATCCAGCGCATCATGGCGAAGTCGATACGTGGGCGGACCACCATGGGCGCGTGGCGGCTGGCCATCCACCGCAGGACCTTTACCGGCAGGGCCGGTTCCGCCCAGGGCGAGGAAAACCCCGGTGAAATCTGTCCGGCATTGGCAAAGGAGGTTTCCATGGCCGCAGCGGGCTGGCGGTCAACGACCGTGACTTCATGTCCGGCCTTTGCCAGGTACCATGCCGTCGTCACGCCCACCACACCGGCGCCCAGAACGATCACTTTCACAGTTTCATCCTTACTTCCATCATCGACACACCGGGGATGCGCCACGACGCAAGAATGGTCAACCGTTTCTGTTATGACAGGACCGGATGGCTGAAATCAGCCTGCCGGCACGCCCTTGCTGGTTGAATACTCGAAATGCAGCGCCGTGTCGGGGTGGACGATGGGGTGGATGGCATGGGCGGCCATCGCCCCTTCGGTAAAGCCCTGCAGGATCAGCTTCAGCTTGCCGGGATAGGTTGCGACATCGCCCACGGCGAAAATGCCGGGCAGGCTGCTTTCGCAGGTGGACGGGGTGACGGGAATGGTGCCGCGTATGGTGTCCAGCCCCCACTGCGCGATCGGGCCGAGATCGGTCGCCAGCCCGAAGAAGGGCAGCAGGTGATCGCACGCCACGTGCCGCACCGTGCCATCCAGCGTTGCAAGGTCCACGCCAGCCAGCTGCCCGTCCGCGCCATGCAGGCCATGCAGCTGGTAGCCGATGATCTTTTCGACTTCGCCACGCGCCACGGCTTCGTCAAGCTGACGCAGGCTTTCGGGGGCGGCGCGGAAGCGGTCGCGCCGGTGGACCAGCTTCACGCTGCGCGCGACGTCGCGCAGGGACAGCGCCCAGTCCACCGCGGAATCGCCACCGCCTGCGATCAGTACGTCCCTGTCCGCGAAATCGGCGCGGCGGCGGACGAAATACTGCACGCCACCGGTCTGCTCGAACGCGGCCAGACCGTCCAGCGGGGGACGGTTGGGTCCAAACGCGCCCGCGCCCGCGGCAATGATGACCGCATGCGCTGCGATGACATCCCCGCTGGAGGTGCCCAGCCGGAAACCGCCGCGCGTCCCTTCCAGGCTTTCCACCCGGCGGCCCAGCAGGCGGGGCACGTCAAACGGGGCGATCTGGCGGTCGAGCGCATCAATCAGTGCGCCACCCTCGATCGCGGGGTGGGCGGGAATGTCATAAATCGGTTTTTCCGGATACAGCGCCGCGCACTGTCCGCCGATTTCATCCAGCGCATCGATGATGATGCAGCCAAGCTTGAGCATCCCGCATTCAAATGCGGCGAACAGGCCCGCGGGGCCTGCGCCGATAATGGCGACATCGGTGGTGTGGGTGGGGGAAGGCATGGTCATGTCAGGTTCTGGTGTTCCGCGGTCCGTGATCGGGTGTGTAGGCATATGTTACGTACGGTTTTGCGTTGTTGTCGGCGCTGGCGCAAGCGCTTTGGTGCATCCTGTCCGTCGCCCCTTGTGCGTGGCCGCGATGGGGGGGCACAATCGGTTCATGACATATAATCGTGCAAAAGCAGGGGGCGGGATCATCCATGCGTGAAATTTCCCTGCCCGATGCGCAGGCGACTGCGCGGCTTGGCCACGCGCTGGCCGACGTGCTGCGTGCAGGTGACTGCGTGCTGCTGGAGGGGGATCTGGGGGCAGGCAAGACCACGCTGGCGCGTGCACTGCTGCGCGGCCTGTGTGACGATGGGGACATGGAAGTGCCAAGCCCGTCCTACACGCTGGTGCAGGTCTATGACGCCCCCGTGGCCGAGGTCGCGCATTTCGACCTGTGGCGCCTCGACGGGCCGGAGGGCCTGTATGAACTGGGGTGGGACGATGCACGCGAAGGTATCGTCGTGGTGGAATGGCCGCAGCGTCTTGGGGGGCTGACCCCGCCTGATGCATTACGTATCACCCTTGCGCCGGATGCGGCGGGCGGGCGTATCGCCCGGCTGGAAGGATGGGACACGCGACTGGCGCAATCAGCCGCTTTCGGGACAGGAGAGGCATAATGGGCGTGAACATGCCACGTACCGCCATGGTTTTCGCAGCGGGTATGGGACGGCGGATGCGGCCGCTGAGCGAGTCGGTGCCCAAGCCGCTTCTGCGCGTGGCGGGACAGCCCATTCTGGATCACGTGCTGGACCGGCTGGAGGCCTGTGGCGTGCAGCAGGTGGTGGTCAATGCCCACTGGCGGCCTGATGACATTCACGCCGCCCTTGCCGCGCGGCGTGCAGCAGGCCGTGGGCCGCTGACCATTGAACAGCCCGAACCCACCCTGCTGGAAACCGGGGGCAGTGCCGCCGCCGCCCTGCGGGCGGGGCGGCTGGGACCGGGGGCGTTCTTCCTGCTCAATGGCGATGCCATGTGGCTCAATGGTCCTGTGCCCGCGCTGCGCCGGCTGGCTGCCGCGTTTGAACCTGATCGCATGGACGCCATGCTGCTGCTGGGCGCCATGACGCGGGCGGTGGGGGAAGTGGGCAATGGGGATTTCGCGGTGAACGCGCATGGCATGCCCCGCCGCCCGCGCGCGGGGGAAATCACGCCCTATGTCTTTACGGGCGTGCAGATCGTCTCTCCCGCCCTGTTTGATGGCGCGCCGGAAGGCGGGTTCAGCATGAACAGGCTGTGGGACCGTGCGATGGAGGCAGGCAGGCTGGGGGTGATCGTGCACGATTCGCTGTGGTTCCATCTGTCCCGTCCCGCCGACATACATGCGGCGGAACGCGTGCTGCATTCCGCCCTGAACCCGGATTCGGATAACGATATATGACCGGGCCCACGACCGCCTGTGTGCGGGGGCGGGCGGCGGTCGTGCCGTCCCATGTGCCGTTTGTCGACCAGATCGCCGCCCGCTGGGTGGAACAGGCTGGCCATGATGCACAGGCCTGCGGCAATGGCCTGATCCTTCTGCCCAGCCGCCGCGCCGCCCGTGCGTTGACCGAAGCCTTTGTCCGTCAGGTTGATGGCCGTCCCATCCTGCTGCCCCGCATTGCGCCCATCGCGGCGCTGGACGAGGCATCGCTGGCACTGTCGGGGTGCAGTGCGCTGGACCTGCCGCCCGCGGTGGACCCCGTGCGGCGGCTGGCGACGCTGACGCTGCTGGTCATGCAGGCGGGCAGGGCGTTTGGCGATGTGCAGGGCGTGGACCAGGCATGGCCGCTGGCGCGCGCGCTGGCGGACCTGATGGATGAGGCGGAATGGGCGGAATGCGACCTGTGCGAACGCCTGCCCCATGCGGCGGAAGGTGACTTTGCCCAGCACTGGCACCAGACGTTGAAATTCCTGTCCATCGTGACCAGTGTGTGGCCCGCATGGCTGGCGGAACAGGGGGTGATGAACCCCGTCGCCCGCCAGACCGGTCTGCTGCACGCGCAGGCCGCGCGGTGGATGGAGACGCCGCCACCAGCAGGTTACCCCATCTGGGCCGCAGGTTTTTCCGATGCCGTGCCCTCCACCATCGCCATGCTGCGGGCCGTGCTGTCCCTGCCCGACGGACTGCTGGTGCTGCCCGGCGTGGACATGGACTGTGCCGATGATGTCTGGCAGCGCCTGCCACCCGATCATCCGCAGGCTGGCACGGCGCATATGCTGGCCGAACTGGGTATGGAACGTGCCTGCATGGAACGGTGGGACACCATCGCCGATGGGGATGTGGCCAGCAGTCCCGTCTCCCGCGCCAGCCTGCTGGCCCGCGCATTGCTGCCCGCCCATGCGCTGGACCGCTGGCGCGCGCCCGACGCCCCGGTTGCGGCCGATGGCCTGTCGGTCCTGCGTAGTGCCGACCAGCAGGAAGAAGCCGCCGCCATCGCCATGGTGCTGCGGCAGGTGCTGGAACAGCCGGGCCGACGGGCGGCCCTTGTCACCCCCGACCGGGCGCTGGCCGGACGGGTGGCGACGGAACTGGTGCGCTGGGGCGTCATTGCCGATGACAGCGCTGGCGAAAGCCTGCTGACCATACCACAGACCGCCTTTCTGCGGCTGATCGTGCAGGCGGTGGATGGCGGCCTGTCGCCGGTGGCCCTGCTGTCCGTCATCAAGCATCCGCTGGCGGCGTGCGGGCTGTCGCCGGGCAACTGCCGCGCCAGTGCGCGGCAGCTTGAACGTCTTGTGCTGCGTGGGCCGGCACCGCCGCCGGGTATCGCGGGGTTGCGCCGCGCACTGGGGCGCGCGGCAGATGACCCGCATGGCGCGCTGGCCGACGCCCCGGATGCGCCGGAGGAAATAAACGCCTTCCTCAACCGTCTGGAAACCGCCTTTGGCCCCCTGCTGGCCCTGCCCGGCAGCACGCTGGTGCCGGTATCCGTCCTGCTGGCGGCACTGGTTGAAACCGCGCAGGCGCTGGCTGCGACCGACACCATGGATGGCGCGGACCGGCTGTGGGCAGGCGAGGAAGGGAATGCGCTGGGCCAGCATATGAGTGCAATGCTGGCATGGTGCGATGTCCTGCCCGATGCGCGTCTGGGCGCGCTGGACGGGCTGCTGGCCTCGTCCCTTGCGGGCATGACGGTGCAGGGACGGCGCGCCGTGCGCGGGCGTGAGGGGACGGCGGTGCATCCGCGCGTGTTCATCTGGGGGCTGCTGGAAGCCCGGCTGCAGACGGCGGATACCATCGTGCTGGGTGGTCTGGTCGAAACCGTCTGGCCACCCGCGACCGATCCCGGCCCATGGATGAGCCGCCCCATGCGCACGCGTGTCGGCCTGCCATCACCCGAATGGGCCATTGGTCAGGCCGCGCATGATTTCGTGTCCTGTGCCTGTGCTGCCCCCGATGTGGTGCTGTCGCTGGCGGCCCGGCGGCAGGGTGCGCCAACGGTGCCCGCGCGGTGGCTGGTGCGGCTGGATGCCTATCTGGCGGGGCATGGACACGGCCTGCCCACGCATCCGGCGCTGCGCTGGCTGGACAGCCTGGACCGTCCGGCCGGCGCGGCGGTGCCTGTTGCCCCGCCACGGCCGCGTCCGGCGGTGGGCCTGCGCCCGCGCAGCCTGTCGGTGACGGAAATCGAGACATGGATGCGCGACCCCTACGCCATTTACGCGCGGCGTATTCTCAGGCTGCGCCCGCTTGCGGATCTGGAGGAACTGGCCGATGCCGCCGATTACGGGCAGATCGTGCATGCCGCGCTGGACCGCTGGTTCCGTGCCCATCCCGCTGACTGGCCCCATGATGGCGCCGCCCGCATGCGCGACGTCTTTGCCGATGTGCTGCGCGAGGCGGCCCTGCGTCCCGCCCTTGCGGCATGGTGGGCGCCCCGGCTGGAACGCATCGCCACGTGGTGCGCACAGGCCGAGGAAACGCGCCGCGCCACTGGCGGCCCCCGAACCGTGCTGACGGAACTGGCGGGTCAGATGCGGCTGGAGGATCTGCCCGGTGGTCCGTTTACCCTGCGGGGGCGTGCGGACCGGATCGACCTGCATGGCGATGGCAGCCTGAGCCTGTTTGACTACAAGACCGGCACGCTGCCCACCCGGCGCAGCGTGATGGAAGGCTGGCAGTCGCAGCTGGTGCTGGAGGCGGCGATGATCGAATGTGGGGGGTTTCCGCCCCCCGTCGCGGGCACGGTGGCGGAACTGGTATACTGGCGCCTGACCGGCGGGCATGTCCCTGCACAGGTACTGGACGTGGCGCGGGGCACGGAACTGGCGGAACTGATCGCGGGCTGCAGGAAGGGGCTGCGTGATCTGGTTACGGCCTACGACAATCCTGACCAGCCTTACCTGTCCCATCCCTTCCCCGGCGAGGAACCCCGTTTTGCCGATTACGCCCATCTGGCCCGCGTGGCGGAATGGAGTGCCGCGCGTGAGGAGAATGGCGCATGAACAGGGCCATGATGAAGGGTGACGGCATGGCGTCCGCCATTGACATCGCCAACCGCAGCCAGGCGGAAGCATCCGACCCCCAGGCATCGGTATTCGTTTCCGCCTCTGCCGGCAGTGGCAAGACCAAGCTGCTGATTGACCGGCTGCTGCGCCTCATGCTGCCGCGTGACGTGCCCGACCGCGATGGCGTCATGACGCGCGTACCCGGCAGCGATCCCGCCCGTATCCTGTGCCTGACCTTTACCAAGGCGGCAGCAGCGGAAATGTCCATCCGCCTGCAGAACCGCCTGGGCCAGTGGGTCATGCTGCCCGATGCGGATCTGGACCGTGAGCTTGACCGCCTGTCCGTGCCGACGGGGGAAGAAACTCGCCGCGTGGCGCGCGAACTGTTCGCCCGCGTGCTGGACCTTCCCGGTGGCATGCGCATTGGCACCATCCATGCCTTCTGCCAGTCGCTGCTGCGGCGTTTCCCGGTGGAAGCTGCGATCAGCCCGCATTTTACCCTGATCGAGGAAACCGATGCCCGTCTGGCCCAGCGCGCGGCGGTGGAGGATGTGGTGGGACAGGGTGGTCCCGCCGTCGCCATGCTGGCGGGACAGATCGGGGTGGGGGATTTTACCGCACTGATTTCCCGGCTGCAGGCCCAGTCGCGTCGCATGCTGCCGGTGGCGCGCCGCTGGGTGGTGGATCGGGCCGGGGTGGAATCGGCCCTCATGCGGTTGCTGGGCATAAGCGGGCGCAGTGTGGACGAGGTCTTGCGCAATGCCTGCGCCACGATCCCCGATGAGGATATTTTGCGTGACGGGCTACGGTGCGTGGCGCGGGAAGGATCGGCCAGCGTCCGGGTGCAGGCGGAAGCCATGCTGGCATGGCTGGGTCAGGATGTGGCCGTCCGCGCGGCGGACTGGTCCACATGGCGGGGTGGCCTGCTGACGCAGAAAGGGGAGCCGCGCAAACGTGGCGGCCTCAATCCCAAGATGGATACCGCCTGTCCCGGTCTGGCCGACCGTCTTGGTGCGGAAGCCGTGCGGGTCATTGGCGTTGACCAGCAGTTGCGCGCCATTACGGTGTTTGAACTGACCTGTGCCCTGTTGTGCGTGGCCCAGCCGGTGCTGGAACGCTACGCCACGCGCAAGGACGCGCAGGGCATGGTCGATTATGATGACCTGATCGACCGTACGCTGCAGTTGCTGGACGATCCCGGTGCCGCATGGGTGCTGTACAAGCTTGATGGCGGGATTGATCACCTGCTGCTTGATGAGGTGCAGGATACATCGCCCGACCAGTGGGCCATTGCCGGTGGCCTGACATCGGAATTCTTTGCCGGTGAAGGCACGCATGATGATGACGGCTGTCCCCGCACCATTTTCGCGGTAGGGGATTACAAGCAGTCGATCTATTCCTTTCAGGGTGCCGACCCGGAAGCCTTTCGCGCATGGCGGCAGCGGTTCCGCCGCAGCGCCGCCGCCGCACGGGCCATATGGCGCGAACCGGCGCTGACCGTTTCCTTCCGCTCCACCGCGCCCGTGCTGAAACTGGTGGACAGCGTGTTCGCCAATCCCGCCGCCGCCCGGGGCGTAGTGGAACCGGATGGCACCATTCCCGCCCATGTCACCGCGCGGCCGGGGCAGGGTGGGTGCGTGGAAATATGGCCCCCCGTGCCAGTGGAACCTGATGAGACGGACATAAGCCCGTGGATGGCCCCCACCCACAATGCCGGGCAGTCCACGGCCCAGCAGCGTCTGGCCGATACATTGGCGGCCTGGATCGCCCGACAGCTGGGTACGCCGCCCGCACAGGGGGAAGCGCCGCTGGCACCCGGTGATGTGCTGATCCTCGTGCCCCGTCGCTCCGCCTTCGCGCGCGCGTTGATCCGGGCGCTGAAAAGCAATGACGTGCCGGTGGCGACACTGGTGCGCACCGTTCTGACCGACCAGCTTGCGGTGCAGGACCTGATGGCGCTGTGCGCGGCGCTCCTGCTGCCGCAGGATGACCTGACGCTGGCCTGCGTGCTGACATCCCCGATCGGGGGGCTGGATGACGACTCGCTCATGCACCTCGCGACGGGGCGTGATGGGCAGCCGCTATGGGCGGTGCTGCGCATGCGCCATGCGGAACGGCCCGACTGGTCGGCGGCATGGCATATCCTCAATACCCTGTTCCGGCAGGTCGATTATGCAACGCCGTACCAGCTTCTGGCCGAAGCCCTTGGCCCGCTGGGGGGACGTGCCCGGCTGCTGGCCCGCCTCGGGCCGGAAGCGGTGGAACCGGTTGACGAACTGCTGTCCGCGGCATTGCGGTTTGAGGAAGCGCACGCCATTTCCCTGCAGGGATTCCTGCACTGGCTGCATGCCTCGGATGAAACCGTGCGGCATGAACCCGATGCATCGGCCAACATGGTGCGTGTCATGACGGCGCATGGGGCGAAGGGGCTGCAGGCGCGTCTTGTCATCCTGCCCGATACGATCGCAACGCCCCGTTCCGATACCAACATCCTGTGGGAAACCGATTCCGTCACGGGACTCGATATCCCGATATGGGTGCCACGGCGTGAACTGGCCACGGATGTGACGGCGTCCGTGCAGGAGAAGATACGCCGTGAAGCGGCGGAGGAATATAACCGCCTGCTGTATGTCGCCCTGACCCGGGCAAGCGACAGGCTGGTGATCTGCGGGTGGGAACCCCGGCGCGGCGTGCCTGATGGCTGCTGGTATGACCTGTGTCGGCAGGGATTTGAAAGCGCTGGCGCCACCGCCCGGCCCTTTGACCTTGGCTGGGAAGGGGACAGCCTTGTGCTGGAGGAAGCGCGCACGGTCCCGCCCGCGCAGACAACGCGCGCCGGTCAGGAACAAGTTGCAGTCGCACCGGCGCATGACCTGCCTGCATGGATGGGCCATGCCCCGCAGTGGCGGCCCGTCATGCCGGTCACGGAAGGGCCGCTGGCCCGTCCGCTGGCGCCCAGCCGTCCCGATGATGTCGCCCTTGGCCCGCAGCCTGCCGTGCGGTCGCCACTGGCATCCGCCAGGACCGTGCGCGATCGGGCCGATCCGGCGGGTCAGCGCGCCCGTGCCCTGCAACGCGGGCAGCTTGTGCACGCCCTGTTGCAATATCTGCCCGATTGCCCGGAGGATGAACGGGCGGAACTCGCCTGGTCATGGCTGTCGCGCCCGGCGGCGGGGCTGGATACCGGGCAGTGCGAAGAACTGGTGACGCAGGTCCTTGCCGTCATGGACATGCCCCGTCTTGCCGCCCTGTTTGCCCCCGGCAGCCGGGCGGAACAGCCACTGGCCGGTATCGTGGGCCAGCAGGTGATCGTGGGACAGGTGGACCGCATGGCGGTCGGCGCGGATACGGTGACGGTGTGCGATTTCAAGACAAACCGTACCCCCCCGGCAGACGTTGACAGAACGCCGGTGCTGTACCTGCGGCAGATGGCGGCCTACCGCGCCCTGTTGCGTGGGGTCTATCCCGGCAGGCAGGTGGTGTGCGCCCTGGTCTGGACGGAGGGCGTGCGCGTTGACATCCTGCCTGCTACGTTACTGGACCGGTATGCGCCGGACATGACAGGTGCGGGTCAGGCGATGACTTGACCCCATGCGTCGGCATGGCCATGTCAGCACGACAGGGCGGCGGTTCTGGCCGCCATGAAGGAGTTTTGAGTGATGAGTGAAAACACGGTTGCGGTCAGCGATGACCAGTTCAAGACGAAGGTTCTGGACTCCAAGGAGCCGGTCCTGGTCGATTTCTGGGCGGAATGGTGCGGCCCGTGCAAGATGATTGCCCCGGCGCTGGATGAAATCGGCGCGGAATTCAAGGGCAAGATGACCGTCGCCAAGGTCAATATCGACGACAACCCCAACACGCCCAACAATTACGCCGTGCGCGGCATCCCGACGCTGATCCTGTTCAAGGACGGTGCACCGGTTGCCAGCAAGACCGGCGCTCTGCCCAAGAGCCAGCTCAAGGAATGGGTCAAGAGCAACCTCGGCTGACCTGTCCGGCTGTCAGGCGTGGCCCGTCATGAAGCGCGGGCCACATCCGTCCATGTGGTGGGCACGGTCCCCGAATGGGCGAGGCCGGAGCGGAAACCGGGCGCGCATAGCGTGCGGAATTCCGCCTCGTGCTCATAGGTGGGCATGAGCTTCTGCAATAGTTTGTTCTTTGCCGTGGCCGGGTGGAAATAGATTTCCGACAGGCCGTCCGGCAGGTGTGCCGCAAGGGCGGAGACGCGGTCGGTCGTCATGTGGCCGCTCCACGCCAGCCCGAAACACCAGTCATTCGTGACCAGTCCCGCCTTGTGCGCCTGATGGCGCAGCAGGCCGGTCCAGCGGCGGAGTGCCGCATCCCCCAGCGTATCGGTATAGGTGCCGGCGGCATAAAGCGGCTCGGGCGGTTCCAGAGGCACGCGGATCGCGCGCAGCCCGTGGCGCAGTCCACTTTCGATCATGTACCGACCCACGGTGGGGTGCAGGTGCATGTGCTTGTGCGCATTCGCGTGGTCTAGGGCAAGACCGGTCGCAGCAAAGGCGCGGAACTGGGCTTCGATCTCGGCAGCCAGTTCCCGGCGCACGGCAGGGCGGAAAAAATACTCTATCCCCAGCTTCAGCTGGTCAGACGGGAACTGCCCGTCCTGCGGCACCAGCAGCGGGATATCGGCAGGCGGCAGGGTTGCCGGTCCCTCGATCGCGACCAGATGCAGCCCCACGCGCAGGTCCGGCAGCTTTTTTGCACGGCGCACGGCGTCGACCGCGGCAGGGCCGGATACCATAAGGCTGGCAGTCGACAGCAATCCGTCCCGATGGGCGATCTCGATCGCCTCGTTCACTTCTTCGGACAGGCCGAAATCATCGGCGGATATGATGACGCGCTTCATGATGGGAAACCGGGTGGCATGACAAAAGAAATGCCGGAACCCGAAGGTCCCGGCATGGGGTAATCGCAGGCAGCCCGATCAGGCGGCGCGGCGTTCGCGCAGGAACTGGAAGAACTCCACCCCTTCGCGCAGGCGGCGCTTCATCATCTGCGGGCTACGGACCATCTCGTTCACGATCGAGGCGATCTTGGGCGCGCGGAAATAGAACTTCCGGTAGAATTCTTCCACGCTCTGGAAGATTTCCGTGTGCGACAGGTGCGGGTAGTGCAGCGGTGCGATCTGCACGCCGTTATCGTCGATCAGTTCGGCGTTCTTTTCATCCAGCCAGCCGTTCTCGGTTGCCTGCTTGTGCAGGAACGTGCCGGGATATGGCGCAGCCAGCGAAACCTGCAGCGTGTGCGGGTTGATCTCGGTGGCGAACTTGATGGTTTCCTGAATGGTTTCCTTCGTTTCGCCCGGCAGGCCGAGGATGAAGGTGCCGTGGATCTTGATTCCCAGTTCGTGGCAGTTCTTGGTGAACTCACGCGCCGTCTCGACGCGCATGCCTTTCTTGATGTTGTGCAGGATCTGCTGGTTGCCGCTTTCGTAACCGACCAGTAGCAGGCGCAGGCCATTGGCCTTTAGCACTTCCAGCGTCTTGCGGGGCACATTGGCCTTCGCATTGCACGACCACGTCACACCCAGCTTGCCCAGTTCCTTGGCGATCGCTTCGGCGCGCGGCAGGTCATCGGTGAAGGTGTCATCGTCGAAGAAGAATTCCTTCACCTGCGGGAAATACTGCTTCGCCAGACGGATTTCGGCAGCCACGTGCTCGGGGCTGCGGGTGCGGTAGTGATGGCCACCCACCGTCTGCGGCCACAGGCAGAAGGTGCAGCGCGACTTGCAACCACGGCCGGTATAGATCGAGATGTACGGGTGCATCAGGTACCCGATGAAGTAATCCTCGATCTTCAGGTCACGCTTGTACACCTCGGTCACGAACGGCAGGCTGTCCATGTCCTCGATCATGGCGCGGTCGCGGTTATGGACGATCTTGCCATCCGCATCGCGCCAGGAAATGCCATCGACATCCTTCCAGTCGCGGCCTTCCGCCATTTCCTTGATGGTGAAGTCGAATTCGTTACGGGCCACGAAATCGACCGGCGGGGCGTTCAGTAGGCTTTCCTCGGGCTGCACGGCCACCTTGGCGCCGACCATGCCGATCTTCACCTTCGGGTTCGCGTCCTTGAGCATCTGGGCTACGCGCACATCGGATGCAAAGGACGGGGTGGAGGTGTGCATGACGACCAGATCACGGTTGCGCACGTCTTCCAGGATCGGCTCCATGCCCATGCGTGCGGGCGGCGCATCGATCAGGCGGCTGCCTTCGACCATGGCGGCAGGCTGCGCCAGCCACGTCGGATACCAGAACGACTTGATTTCCCGCTTGGCCTGATAGCGGGAACCGGCCCCACCGTCGAATCCGTCAAACGAAGGCGGCTGGAGAAACAGGGTTTTCATCATGCTACGCGTATCCTCGGGCTCTGGCGGGGAAGAGGGTTCCCTTATACCCGTTCTTATTGACTACAGGGGTGGAATTCTCAAGCAGTTCAGCCTGCTGGGGGCGGGTCAGTCACCGGGGGAAGCCGGCTGCGATCGTGGTGTCATGACCGAATGTGGCGTGACATGCATCGTCTGCCCGCGCCATGCAACCCGCGTGCCCGTGACACTGCCCACCATGATGGCGGCCGAGAGCCAGTCACGCAGTGGCAGGAGCAGTAACGGCAGCAGGCTGCGTTGCGCCAGCGTCCGGTCCAGGATGAAGGAACACACGGCCCGCCATCCCCATGCACCAAGAAAGAAGAACCATGTCCAAGCTGCATGCGGTGCGACAAGCACCGCCACGGTGGCCCAGAACAGGGGCAGCTGGATGGCGGATGCAGCGTATCCCGCCGGTTCCAGCGTCTTGACGGTCCGGCCCCAGCGCAGTTCATGCGCCAGTACCTCGCGCATCGAGGTCTCGCCCACTGTGGTCCATGTCATGCACGCGGCAATGGCGATATCCTTACCACGGTCGCGTACGTAGCGGCCCAGGATCGCATCATCGGCCACATGGGGCACCAGTGCTTCCAGTCCGCCAATGTCTTCCAGCATGGACCGCCGCAGCGCCATGGTTGCGCCCAGGCAGTCCTGCCTCCCGAGGTAGCGCGACAGCATGACGCCGGGCAGGAAATTGTGGTTGATCTGGCATGCGGCCAGCAGGCGCGGCACGGTGGGGGATGCCGGAAGCCCGGCATACAACGTGGTGACCAGCCCGACATTGGACGGCACCAGCGCGCCCACCACATGCCGCAGGTAATCGGGGGCGACGTGAATATCCGAATCGGAAATGACCAGAACATCATGTTTCACGCGGGTCATGATGTTGATCAGGTTGCCGATCTTGCGGTTGACGCCGTGAAAGGTGGGGTCAACCACCAGTTCCATGTTCACGTCCGGGTGGCGTTCCATCAGGCGGTGTACGATTGGAATCGCCGCATCGTCTTCGGACTGTACGCCAAAGACGATCTGCATCTGCGGGTAGTCCTGCGTGCAGAAGCTTTCAAGCGCTTCCTCCAGCAGCGGTTCATCGCCGTGGAGGGGCTTGAGCACGGAGACCGGAGGCATGGGCACCGCCCGGTCCACGCGTTTTTCCTGCCACCGGAAACGCGAGACCAGAAAAGTGCCAAGCGCTGCCTGCATGCACCCGGCGGCCGCAACGGTTGCGGCCAGTCCGGCGGGTGAAACAAGAGCGTTGAAAACAGACATTATCTTTCCGGCAAGGTCCCGCGTATGGAGCAAGTTAGAAAACGGCGTCAGGTAAGTGTAATATCACTCTTCCGAGAACGTTTTGATTTTTTTCTGTAGCAGATTCGTCAGTTTCTGCACATTGCCACCCGACAGTGCGGAACTGAAATCGGCGCGCTGGGCGGCGACCTGGCTTATGTGGGCGTTCAGCAGTACATCAACGATCTGCCAGCCTTTCGGGCCGGAGCGCATGACGTAGTTGATTTCGGTCCCGCTTGGGTCATCGGACGATCCGATATGTGTTACAACAATACGGTCATTGCCGGCGGGTGAAGGGGTTACGGTCGGGTCGATGGTGAAGCGCGCATCACTGCCGGGTTTGAAGCTGGACACATACCGGGCGATGGTGAACTGCCGGAATGTGGTCAGCAGGGTCTGCTTCTGGTCATCGCTCAGGCCCGCGTAACGTGGCCCGATGGAGGATGCGAGCACGGCCTCGATGTTGTAGGCGTGGTCGATCGCCGGGGCCAGCATCTGCGAACGCTGCTCGAACGAGCCGCTTCCTTTGGCCTGCACGCGCTCCAGCGCCGCATACAGGCTCTTGATCGGCTCCTGCACCTGCGCATCGGATGCGCTGGCCGCATGGGCTGCATGAATGGGGAGGACGGCAGGGACGACCGGTGCCGCCATCAGTCCGGCGCACAGCGCCAGCGAGGTGGTTTTCAGGACATGTTTCATAATGTTCATGATTTCGGTCCGTTTGCTGTCTTTAGCAAGGGCTGCGTCATGCTGATTCCGACACCCAGCGCCTCAAGGGCGGTATTGGTGATGGCCGCGGCATCCAGCCCGGCCTCATGGTACTGCGCGGCCTGGGTGTTGTGA
>NZ_JABLUU010000029.1:0-17336 GCF_018491655.1 Komagataeibacter oboediens
TGAATAAACGTCTGAAAAGACAGAAGAAAAGCCACCCATAAGGGTGGCTTTTTTTGTGCCCGAAACGCGGCACAGGATGCGTATAGGATGCAGATGGGAGTGAAAGCCCAGCGTAGTTTGGGCTGAATCGGGGCTCTTCACGACTACGTGTCAGGCGTGTTGGAGCACGGCGATACGGCTGGCAGCACGATCCTGTGTTACGATCGATCATGGTTTCCGACCCTCTCGATTCCGCATCGACAGGAGCCTCCCGTTGAGTGGCGCGGCTGCATCCTCCGAGACGCTGGCCGGCCTCGTAGAGCGGGTGACGTTCCACAACGCCGAGAACGGCTTCTGCGTCCTGCGGGTGAAGGTGCGGGGGCAGCGCGATCTGGTCACCGTTGTCGGCCATGCCGCAATGATCTCGGCAGGCGAGTTCGTGCAGATGTCGGGGCGCTGGTTCAACGACCACACCCACGGGTTGCAGTTCAAGGCGGAGTTTGCTCAAAGCCAGTCCGCCGACCACGGTTGAGGGGATCGAGCGCTATCTTGGCTCCGGCATGATCCGGGGCATCGGTCCGGTCTACGCGAAGAAGCTGGTGAAAGCGTTCGGCGAGGCGGTGTTCGACCTGATCGAGCAGGAACCTGGACGTCTGCGGGAGGTGACGGGCATCGGCCCCAAGCGGGCCGAACGGATTGTCGGTGGCTGGGCGGACCAGAAAGTGATCCGGGAGATCATGCTGTTCCTGCACAGCAACGGCGTCGGCACCTCGCGGGCGGTGCGTATCTTCAAGACCTACGGTCAGGATGCGGTCCAACTGATCAGCGAGAACCCCTACCGGCTGGCAAAGGACATCCGGGGGATCGGCTTCAAGACCGCCGACCAGATTGCCCGGAAGATGGGGATTGCACCCGACGCAATGATCCGGGTGCGGGCCGGGATCTCCTACGCGCTTGGCGAGGCCATGGATGAGGGGCATTGTGGCCTGCCGGTCGGGGAACTGCTGACCAGCACCGCCGAACTGCTGGAGGTCGCGGCACCCCTGATCGAGACGGCTCTCACGTTGGAGCTGGAGGCGGGCGACGTTATTGCCGACAGCGTGGGCGAGACGGGATGCATCTTCCTGGCGGGTCTCTATCGCGCGGAGCAGAGCATCGCCGAGCGATTGCGTGCCTGTGCCGTCGGCCGTCCGCCCTGGCCCGAGATCGACGTTGAAAAGGCCATGACCTGGGTGGAACGGAAGACCGGGCTTGCGCTCGCGCCCAGCCAGCAGGAAGCAGTGCGTCTTGCCCTGCGCAGCAAGGTGCTGGTGATCACCGGTGGTCCCGGCGTCGGCAAGACCACGCTGGTCAACGCCATCCTCAAGATCGTGACCGCCAAGGGCACGGACGTGCAGCTCTGCGCCCCGACCGGCCGGGCGGCGAAGCGCCTGTCGGAAAGCACCGGACTGGAAGGCAAGACCATCCATCGACTGCTGGAGACGGATCCGGCCAGTGGCACCTTCAAGCGGGATGATACCAACCCGCTGACCTGCGATCTTCTGGTCGTGGACGAGGCCAGCATGGTCGATGTGCTGCTGATGCGCTCCCTGCTGCGCGCCTTGCCCGACAGCGCGGCTCTGCTGATTGTGGGCGACGTGGACCAGTTGCCGTCGGTCGGGCCGGGGCAGGTGCTGGCCGACATCATCGGCTCCGGTGCTGTCCCTGTGGTGCGGCTGACCGAGGTGTTCCGCCAGGCGGCACAGAGCCGGATCATCACCAATGCGCATCGGATCAACGAGGGCAGGATGCCCGAACTGAGCGCGGAAGAGGGATCGGATTTCTACTTCGTGGAGGCGGCCGAGCCCGAGGTCGGGCTGCGCAAGTTGCTGGCCGTGGTGAGGGATCGCATCCCGGCGCGGTTCGGGCTGGACCCGGTTCGCGACGTGCAGGTGCTTTGCCCGATGAACCGGGGTGGCCTTGGGGCGCGGTCGCTGAATATCGAATTGCAGCAGGCGCTGAACCCGCCGGACGAGGTGAAGGTCGAGCGGTTCGGCTGGACCTATGGTCCGGGCGACAAGGTGATGCAGATCGCCAACGATTATGACCGGGATGTCTTCAATGGAGACCTCGGCGTTATCGGCAGGATCGATGTGGAAGAGGGCGAACTGACGGTCTCATTCGATGGACGGGATGTCGTTTATGGCTTCGGCGAGTTGGACGAACTGGTGCTGGCCTACGCCACCACCATTCACAAGAGCCAGGGCTCGGAATACCCGGCGGTGGTGATTCCGCTGGTGACGCAGCATTACGCCATGCTGGCGCGGAACCTGCTCTACACCGGCGTCACACGGGGGCGGAAGCTCGTCGTGCTCGTGGGCCAGAAGAAGGCGCTTGCTATCGCCGTGCGCAATCAGGGTGGCAGGCGACGGTGGTCGAAGCTCAGGGAGTGGCTGGCCGGTAGCGTCGCATGATGGAGTGGTGGGGGTGAAGGGTGTGTCTCCATGTCGGCTTCCGCCTACATTTCAGACACCCAAGCGGATATGACGGTTTCCCGAAAGCCGACATTGTTAGGCGAACCGCGATAGACTGAGTTTGGGACAAAGAACCGCAGCTTGCTATACTGAGCCAACGTACTGCGTTCGCTCAAGCGGCCCTAAGGCTCGATTTTGTTGGCCAGACTCAAGCGGGTGCGCTAATCCGGACACGCATTTTGGGGAATGAGCGAGAAGATGAAGAGGGCCGAGCTGCTGAGGAGTGTGTCGCACTACTTGACGCACCTACGCATGTCCGTTGAGGCGTCAAATTCTTTGAATCTTCAGGACTTGAACGTGCACGCGGAAGCTTTTTTTCGCGATCTTCTCAATTTGACGATGGATTACTGCTTGATCAACGTCAATATTATAGAGAAGAACGCTCGAGCGATAGACCTTGGTGACGAGACTAACCGTATCGCCATTCAGGTTACGTCGACTGCTGATTTTTCGAAGGTGAGACACACTTTTAGCGGTTTTATAGAAAGTAATTTGCAAAGAAAATATGATCGCCTCGTCGTTTTGATCATTGGAGTGAAGAAAAGCTATCGGGTAACGAGCCTCGGTGACCCGGCCGTTTTCTCTATATCGGTTGCCAATGATATATGGGACGTGACCGACCTTCTTAAAATGATCGGCGATCTAGACTTGGGTAAGCTGCAGGCATGTCTGGATTTCCTTCGAAAGGAACTGCGGCTGTCGGAGCCCCGCCAATCGAATGAGGTTCGCACACTTATGCGGCTAATTGAGGTACTGAGCGTTTCGGAGGAGGGCATGCTGGCGGGGGATAATCGAGAAGACCCAGACCCTGAGGGAAAGATCCGTGATCGTTTTGCTGACCACGCGGAATTTCTCCAGAAAGAATATGTGAAACTTTTTGAAATCTACGGACGGGCTCTGAAGGAGGTTGAGGCTCATACTGACTTGGGTCATGTCCGTATCCGTAAACTTCAGGTTTATCTGTGGAATTGGAGCGATCGGGTTCTGAGAGAATTCAAGGGAGATCCGAAGGCAGCGCTGCAGGCATTATGCGATCGTGTAATGGCCATGATGGGGGCAGGGGAGACAGATTTCGACGAAGGCGCTGTGCGCTATTATTTGATTGACCAGCTAATCGCCTGCAATGTTTTTCCTAACAAGGCTGCGGTAAATGCCTAATATCTTCCTGAAGGACGAGGCGTTGGCAAAATCGCCAGCTATCGTAGGTTTCGAAATCGCTCGCTTTATTAAAGCGAGCGGCAAGGATCGCGTGAGCATTTTTGACGTGGTTGAACAATTCAAGCAGAAGCCGTGGTTTTCGCCAAATTCGTTCGTCTACGGGATTACGTTTCTATACGCGGTTGGCTTGATAGAATTTCAAGAGCCTTATCTGGTAGCGTCCAATGCGGATTAAACGGCTTTATACGGATCCGGAGATCATTACAGAGGTCAATTTTGAACCTGGGGTGAATATCATTCTCGGGGAAAGCGATGAAACGAGTTCCAAAAATAATGGCGTCGGGAAGTCTTTGTGCATCGAGTTTCTTAACTTCGCCTTGTTGAAGAGGAAGTCGGAGAGCAGAGTCGCAAAGATCCCCAAAGAAAATCTTGATCCGTCAACGTTCATTTGCGTCGACTTAGTTATCGGCGATGAGACCATCACAATCCGGAGATCGATTGCGGAAGCAGAGCGCCCTCGCATTATCGCTCACGGTCGCGAAACAATTTATGCGAAGATAGAGGATGCCACTGACTATCTGACTGGAATTCTCTTTCGCAGACGCACAGTTCAGATTGGATTTCGGGAAATCCTAGGGCCACTGATCCGGGATGAGCGCTCAGAATTCAAATCGTTGGTTGCGTGCTTCGATACAAAAGCCCGTATACCAGACAACTACTCGCCACACCTAATGCTGCTAGGTATCGATTTGACGATATATCGCGGCATCAAGGAGATCCAGCGCGAGCTCGAGCAAATCACTGCCGAGGAACAAAGAATCAAAGATAGCGTCAAACTTATTCGTCAAAAGAGCTTTGGCGATGCGCGATCTGATCTGAATGCGTTGGACGAGGAAGTGGAGAAAATCCGCGAGGGTATCGACTCGCTGGAGAATATACCTGCGTATGACATCGTCAAAGATGACATCCTTAGGATCGAGGATCAGATGGATGATCTCCGACTGCGGAAGGAGGTGCTTGTCCGACGCATAGCGAGCTTAGCACCCATTGCGGTCGAACCTGAAATACCCACGGATGAAATTCAAGATTTCTACGATCAGCTCAAAGCCGGTCTAGGCACCAACATTGTCCGCGAGTTGCGAGAAGTGCTCACGTTCAAGGCCAAGATCGAGCAATTTCAACGGCACCTTTTAGAAGAAAAAACCAGAGTCCTTGATGTCGAGCTTCGCGAGATCAACAAGCAATTATCGCAGCTTGATCGCCAATATGCCAAACTCTTAGGTGTACTGAATCAGGATGGCGAACTAAGGAACCTTCGTCAGACCTATGCGTCATTTCAAGCGAAGAGTGATGAACTCGGTCAACTTAAGAGCTTCTTTGGTCGTTACGATCAACTAATCATCGACCGCCAAACGAAAAAGAGCGAGATCGAGGCAGAGCGCCTACTCCTGCAGGCCAGTGTATCTACAGCAGCGGAAGGGCTACGATCATTCGAGAAGACGATCCTCTCTATCCACCAGTTCATTCAGGGGAGCAAAAAAGCGTCTTTCGAGGTTCGGGTTACTAACAAGAAACAAGTTGTTGAGATCGTACTGCGGATCGACGATGATGGGAGCCACAGCGTCGAGCGGGAGAAGGTTTTTATCTACGACATAGCTCTGATGTTGAATGATTACACGCGCGCTCGTCATCCCGGCCTGCTTGTTCATGACAACATCTTCGATGTCGATGATGACACACTGCGGCGCAGTCTGGAATACGTTCTTACTCGGGCGCCTTGGGACGATGAGCAGCAGTACATTCTCACGCTTAATGTCGACCGTCTCGATCATTGTCGTGACGAGCCTTGGTTCTACGAGCTAGAACAGAGCGTGGTGGCGACATTCACAAAAAGCCAGCGTTTCTTGAAATCCCATTATCAAGAGTTGGGTTGAGTGCGTGAGGCTATAGGTCCGAAAGCGGGGCGCACAGCCGTGTCTGGCTGCTCGATTGCATTTATAACGACCGGTTCCGCCCTCATATACGATATAGGGCGCGGCGGTGTATATTCCCGATAGCAGACATGATTAGTACATAAGTCTTCCGTCGTGTTGAAATAAAAAACAACCTAAGGATTGTCCATGTTATTATGAATAATAAGACAAACATACAAATGGTATGCTGATATTTAATTTGATTTTGTTTCTGGTAACGTAACCGGGTCCCTGAAGTCATGGTCGACCGGTTTGAAAAGGAATATTGTCGTGGGCGGGAATGTTATATTCATTGTGGATACGAATTTATTCCACGAGTGCCAAAGTCTCAGTGCTGAAGATTTTCCTTGGGGCGAGATTGGTGACTTTAATACCATTGAACTCATTGTTACCGACCCCGTCTTGAGCGAACTTGATCGTCAAAAAAAAGATCCGCGTCCCCGTATTAAGAGGCGGGCGGTCGAAGCAATAGCTTGGGTCCGGGCAATGCTGCAATCTAGCGCCGATGAACATGTCTTTCGCCAAAATACTCCACGTGTGATGATGCGTGTGTCGGCACAGACACCATCTCTTAGTCATCCGAACGTGCTCGACCTAGCCGTGGATGATGACAGAATTGTCGGAGTGGCGCTCGCTTTGACGCGAGAAAATCCGGGGAAGGATATCCGCATATTAAGTGATGATACGAGACCAATTGCAAAATCGAAAGCCCTGAGTATTCCTTTTAACTTTATTCCGTCATCTTGGAAACGCCAGGCCGAAGTCGACGATCAGCAAAAAGAAATTAATCGATTACAAGCAGAGATCAATGCTTTACAGGCGACACATCCTGTTATTTCGTTGCACGCGGATGGCGTGATTAATCGTAGAATTACTCTTTCACGCACAGCTTTCCGTCCTCCATCGCGCGAGGAAATCAATTTGTTACGCGATGCCTTACGCGACAGAGTGACATTAGATAAAATCGCTGAAGCGTTTCCGGTTTACCGCAAAGGCCGGGGGTTCGACTTTGTTAGCGCTCAAAAAGACATGATTTTTATTCCTCCGACCGAACGTGATCTTGAGGAATATAAATCTATAACTTACCCGAAATGGATAGAAAATGTTTTAAAATATCTTATTGATCTTCCTAAAACTATGAATAAATGTAGCCATCCCGATAAAATAACCATAAACTTAGGTAATGTAGGGTATCGACCTGCGGAAAACGTGCGTATTCGATTTGTCGCCCGCGGATCTTTTGAGCTAGCTCCTGCTCGTAATGACGAATATATTCCAACTTTCCCGGAGCTTCCGTCCGTTCCAAAGCCTCCTCGTGGCCATTGGTTGCAAAACGGTAACCCGGTTGCAGAGTTTAAAGGGTACGTAAACAGCCCTTTTGAAATAGATCTATTTAAATCACATCTCTATACAAACATTAAATCGCAGGAGAATGCCGAAGATTGGTACTTTGAACCCAGTGAACCTGATCAACCTGTTAAAAATTTCGAACTAGTATGCCAGCGTTTCAGACATGGTAGCACTCAGGAACAATTTGATTTGTTTATATTTTGTGACTCTGATGAAGCTATATTAACTGGCGCACTGGAAGTTGAAGTTAGTGCTTCCAACCTTGGCCGTTCGGTCACCGAGACCTTTCCCATAACGCTTCAAACAACCTTCTCGTCGCCTCTGGCTGTTTTGGAGGATTTTTTAGAACAACAGGATTTTATAAAAGTTAAAGAAAAGGTATAAAATTTCCGATTAATGATTTATTTAAATTAAATAATTAGAGGTGACGGGGTTTAGACTCTTTTCATACTTATTTTATTATAGATATCCCCGATATAAATCTGGAGGGTTCGAAAAACCCCCTTTTTAGGCTCGAAGTGGAATCATAACCCGTTGATATCGCTGCGGGCACAAAACCTGAAATGAGGGTTTTTCGAACCCTCCATCTGCCTGCCAGCTGCGAGTGCCAAGCAGGTATCACTAATGGAAATTATTTTTCTTTGTAATACTGTTTTATATGCTCGAACCTACGAGTTTTCTTCGCTCGAGGTTTGGCGCGGCGGTAGTTCGATCCAGCACTCTCGACCTGCCCATCTCCAAACATCGCATAAAAGCCCGTTTGGGCTGCGCTCGAGCATATAACCTTCCGAGCGAGACGCATTGAACACTTTGAGCACTTCTGAATCTAAATCCTGCGCGGCCAAAGCTCTGCTTCCGACATGAAAGCCGACATGGGGGGCTATGATGTAGGGTTCATCCATTGTACCCGAACCTGTATAATCTTTTCCTGCAACAAGCTTGCAGCTATCCCATCCCCAGGACCAACGCGAGTTGCCCACGGCAGAAGCGATCGGATCAAGCTCGGCACCATGTCGCAATCGCATTGCCTGCATAGCAGCCATCGCCGCTGTTTGACTTTCCTCCACGATCAGCTTATCCAATATAAGCAAGCCCTGTGCGCGAGCCCCCTGAATAATATCATCTAGGTCATTCGCGATTGTACTGTTTCGATAAGCACGCCCATGCATAACAGCTGAACCGAAATCGTACTGTGTTAGCCAGAAATCGTCGTCGGAAAATGCTTTGTTAACAACGGTAGAAAGCGATATCCGCGCACGGGGACGACCAGTGACCGGATCCAACGGCCACGACCTGGCTGCGCTGCTTTGTGCAGCACCCGTCGTTAGAAAATCGGCCAAGGCGCGGGCCAATTTATCCGCCACTTTGGATAGGTGTGGTCCGGCTACGGCGTCCCGCGCCATAATATCCATGGTCTCAGATAAGACCTTCGGAAGCCACAACATGACTGCGTGATTTTCGATCATTCCGCGTGCAGCAAGCCAGATGCCCATCGGATTGCCCTTAATGAGCTGTCTTATAACCTGAGTTCGGAACGCACACTGCTTTAGGCCAGCAGCAGTGATCGCAAGTTCGAGGGATGCGAGATTGAAAGCCAACCAGCCACTCTCATCAGACCGTTTAGGCATGCCCGCTGGGAACCTATCATTGAGTACTTGCTCTGATCGGCGGGCCACTGCCATCGATAGAACATCTGTTGAACTGGCACCTGCCCAGATGCGGAAACCTTGGATTCCGCCTGTCATATCCGGCTCACGCGGCAAGTCGGAGAGAAGTTCGGTGAGCATGGGATCGGACAGATCGCACACAAAGGATTCGTGACGAAGGCTCTCGAGCAACTCTTTCGTTTTAATAGGGTTAACGGGGGAAATGGTATTGAGCGCATGCATTGCGTCCGCAAGGCCGCAATGCTCGAACTGATCCAGTAAACCTTTGCAATCTAATATGCTCTCAGAGAAAGATGCAGCTGGCGCTGCAATACATGTGTGCCGAAGGGCATAGAAACTCTCGTACATGGCAGCCGTCGCCTCCAGAATCACATGCGCAGCTTCCTGCCCTTCCGGATAAAGAGCGGCAATGTGACTACCATAATTAGGGTGGACGTAAGTATTGAGAGCGCGCTTGGCCTTTAGTGCACGATCTCCGAGCAAGTCGAATGGTGATTCTGGAAAATCATTACCGGAAAGAATGCTCTCTCTGCTAAATTTACCCATCATCAATTGCGTCGCCAGCATGAAATACTTGATGCGAATACTGTCCGCCTCGTTAACTGAGACCGCTAACGTGCGCACCTCACACTGATCAAGATCAAGAGCGTGCAGCCAACTGAGTTCTTCAAGCATAGTCCGGAGCACGGAGGCTGTGAAAAGAAGATCTCCTGTCTGCATGCCATCCTGCAGGGCCGCCTCCAAAAGTAACCAACGCTTCCAGCCGCACCCCGACGCGTAGGTTTTGACGTTTGCCCAAATTATTTCTGCGATCTGCGAACGTTTATCGATTTCGGCAGGCGGCGTGCCATTTGCCCAGTTTCGACTGGCGAGGGCAACCAACGGCATCTCCTCACTGGCGGCTCGCCCCTCGTTCTGAACCGGGGCCGACTGAAGGCGCTGGTTCACATATTCAGTTATCTCCTGCGCGAGTTCATCCGTGCCAGATTCCGAAAGCCACGCAGGCATCCATTGTGGGAACAGATTGCTATTGATCATCATCGTAGCCTTTATTCACAGGATCTCCGCGCTTTTGGTATTAGGAGTGATCTGGACGCGAGAGCATTCAAAAAATCTATCACTGCCACAGTTCGGTGATCAGGTGAACGGCAGCTGTTTCGGCGTGGCTTCCCGAAACCTGCCAGTCCGCACTCCCCCCCATTGCCGACATTTTTCTGCCGGGAAAGGGAAGAGTGTGCTGGCTCGGGTATAGCCTTTAGAGTCAGAGGGCTGCGCGGATTTTCGTGACGGGTTGAGAGGGTGGGAGAGAGGCTCCTGTCCGCCCGTCATGGAGTTTTCCGCCATGGCGACCGCTATTCCCAAAATCACCCTGAGTTCGTCCCGCGATATCCCGTTCAACCGGCTGGTGCTGTCCCAGTCCAACGTGCGGCGTGTGAAGTCCGGCCTGTCGATTGAGGAACTGGCCCGCGACATCGAGCGCCGGGGTCTGCTGCAGAGCCTGAATGTCCGCCCCATCCTTGATGATGCTGGTGTCGAAACCGGTAGTTATGAAGTGCCAGCCGGTGGGCGACGTTTTCGCGCCCTTGAACTGCTGGTGAAGCAGAAGAAACTGGCGAAGACCGCCCCGGTGCCCTGCGTCGTGCGCGAGGCCGGATCGGCCATTCTTGCCGAGGAAGATTCCCTGGCCGAGAACGTGCAGCGGGTGGCCCTGCATCCGCTGGACCAGTTTCGGGCCTTTCGCGACATGCTGGAGAAAGGCATGTCCGAGGAAGAAATCGCTGCCGCGTTCTTTGTCGCACCGGCCGTGGTCAAACAGCGCCTGCGGCTGATGACGGTGTCCGACAAACTGCTCGATATCTACGAACAGGATGGCATGAAGCTGGAACAGCTGATGGCCTTTTCCATCAGCGATGATCATGCCCGCCAGGAACAGGTCTGGGACATCGTGTCCCAGAGCCATAACCGCGAACCCTACGTCATCCGTCGCATGCTGACGGAAAAGACCGTGCGGGCTTCGGACGCGCGCGCCCGTTTTGTGGGGCTGGATGCTTATCTCGCGGCCGGTGGTCCTATCATGCGCGACCTGTTCGAGGCCGATGACGGCGGCTGGCTGCAGGATCCGGCTATTCTGGACCGGCTGGTCACGGAAAAGCTGCACGCAGCCGCAGAAGATATCCGCGCCGAGGGCTGGAAATGGGTCGAGACGGCCCTGTCATTCCCATGGGGGCATACCCGGCAGTTCGCTGAGATCGACGGCACGGAAATGCCCCTGACCGATGAAGAGACGGCCCGTCTCGAAGCCCTGCGCGCCGAGCAGGAAACCATCGAGGCTGAATACGCTCAGGCCGATGAATATCCCGATGAGGTCGATGCACGGCTGGGCGAGATCGAGCAGGCCATTCTTGCCCTGGAAGAACGGCCTCTGGCGTTCGACCCTGCTGACGTGGTGCGGGCCGGCGCGTTCGTCAGCCTTGCCAGCGATGGCACGCTGCAGGTGGAGCGGGGGTTCGTATTACCAGAGGACATGCCAGCTGAGCCGGACGAGACCGATGATGCGGACAACGCCGATCAATACGATCGCCCTGCATATGATGGGCAGGACCACGATAGCACAGGCCGTGGTTATCAGGAGGGAGAGGGCGACAACATCGTTCCCGACGTGGAACCCGAGGAAGAAGACGGCATCAAACCGCTGCCTGACCGGTTACTCACCGAACTGACGGCCTGGCGCACGCTGGCCCTGCGGGATGCCTTTGCCAGCAACCCGCACATTGCCCTGACCGAACTGCTGCACACGCTGGTGCGTGATGTTTACTGGCAGACACCGGGTGCGGACTGCCTGGAAGCCTATGTCCGCGAAATCTCCCTGCCGGTCCATTCGCCCGACATGCCGGGCAGCGTGCCAGCCCACGCGCTGCGCCAGCGCAACGAAGGCTGGAAGCACGATCTGCCCGATGACGAGGATGCGCTGTGGCGCTGGATCGACGGGCTGGACGACGCCAGTCGCATGGCATTACTGGCCCATTGCCTGTCCTTCGGGGTCAACGCACTCTACGAGCGCATGCCCGCCTATGGCGCGGTGTCCCAGCGCAGCGTGACCGAACGCCTTAAACGGGCCGATCGACTGGCGTCGGCCCTCAGCCTCGATCTGGTCGAGGCAGGCTGGCAGCCCACGGTCGAGAACTATCTCGGCCGGGTGACCAAGGCCCATATCCTGCAGGCCGTGCAGGAAGCGCGCGGCGATGAGGCGGCCGAGCGCATCGCCCACCTGAAGAAGCCTGACATGGCCCGCGAGGCCGAGTGGTTGCTTGATGGTTCGGGCTGGCTGCCCGAGGCGCTGCGGACCGCGGGGCTGGTACATCAGGCACAGGTTGAAACAGTGACGGCAGGCGAGGATATGGAGGCCATCGCTGCCGAATAACCCTTATGAGGTCAGGAACTTTGAGACAGCGGCTTCCGGTGCCCGGAAGCCGCTTTTTTCATGTCCGACCCCCCGGAAAGAGGGAGAGGTCGGCTTCGCCTTTGGTGCCGAATAACCGGCATCAGAGGAGAGTTTTCCATGACCACGACCACCATCCTGCCCCCTGCGTCCCGTGGCGCCGCGTCCGGCGGCTTCTGGATTGATCCCTCCCGTGGCGAGCGCAATGCCCGCGTCTCGTCCGAATGGTTCTCGCGTCCGGATGATGAGCGCTACCTGTCTCTGTCCGACCTGCATGCCGCGACCCTGGCGCGGGCGGATCGGGCCACCGCTCGCACGGTGGAAAGCCGCGCCATCCGCGTCGAGGCGTCCCGCGACAATGCCGAGCGCCTGACTTTGACCGTGCCGGGGCAGAATGACCCGATCGCGCCCACACACTGGTCCTTTGGCCAGATGTGCAGCCTGGTCGGCGCGCCATCCTCGTATCTTCGAAACCTTCCGGCTCCGCTGGCGGCGATCAACCTGCAGCATGGGCTGCTGTCACACCGCGCCGAACTGGTCAAAACGCTGGAGACGGAAGACGGGCGCGTGGAACTGCGCGCCGTCACGGGGCCGGATTACGGCCGCATCTGGGACCATGAGCTGGTCGGCGCCGTGCGGAAGATCGCTGGCGATGGCACTGGCGATACCAACTGGAAGGTGCCCGGTGTCATCGACTGGGCCACCATGACCCATAACCCCTATGTCGATATCACCAAGGAAACCACGACGCTCTACGCGTCAGACAGGGACGTTTTTTTATTCCTCGTGGATGATACGCATCCGATTGAGGCGGGACGCCTGCCCAATGGCGATCCCGATCTCTATTTTCGGGGTTTCTACGCCTGGAATTCGGAAGTCGGCAGTAAAAGTCTCGGTATTGCGTCGTTTTACCTGCGCGGAGTGTGTCAAAACCGCCTTTTGTGGGGCATCGAAAATTTCGAACAGATCACGATCCGGCACAGCAAGTTTGCTGCTTCCCGTTTCGTGCATCAGGTCACACCGGCGCTCCGGAATTTCGCCACGGCCAGCCCGGCGTCGTTCGTCTCTGGCATTCAGGCCTCGCGCAAGGCGCTGGTGGCCAGAACCGATGACGATCGGGAAAGTTTCCTGCGTCGTCGCGGGTTCTCGAAACCGGAAACCACCAGGATCATTGAAACCGTGTTGAACGAGGAGGGACGCAAGCCCGAGAGCGTGTTCGATTTCGTGCAGGGGATCACGGCGCTGGCGCGAACGAAGACCAACCAGGACACGCGGCTGGATCTGGAGGAGAAGGCCCGCAGGCTGATGGAGCGTGCTTCCTGAAAGACGACTGCACGCTTTTCCGTAAAGACGTTTTTACGAGCCCGGCCACTGTGCCGGGCTTTTTCGTTTCGGGAGTTCTTCCGATGGCTGATTTCTTCACGCATTTTTCCTGCGTGCTTGATGTGGGCACAGTGGACAATGCCGCAAAGGCGCTCGACCTCTACAATGAATTCATGGACGAACTGGCGGCGGAAGATCCGCCATCTGACGGTTTTATTCTGTCGATCGTGCCGGAATATGGGGGCACGAAACTCTGGATGCACGATGAGGTGACCGGCGATCCGCATCAGGTCGTGGAATTCGTGCTACGCTGTGCGCGAACATTCCGGTTGCGGGGCCGATGGGGATTCCAGTGGGCCAATACGGCCTCGCGTCCCCGGATCGGGGCCTTCAGCGGTGGCGCGCATCTGCTTGACCTTGGCCGGCGCAGGACGATTTCATGGATGACCACCGATCGCTGGCTGGCGATCGCCCTGGACGGAGGCGATCCCGACACAGGAGGGCAGGGCGATGACCTTGCATAATGCGGGCGATCTCGCGCGTCGTCTGGCGGAAAACGCAGAGGCGGTGTGCCGTCATTACCTGTCGGCCGGGCGGCGGCATGGTAATTACTGGCTGGTCGGCGACGTGCGCAATACACCCGGACGGTCGCTCTATGTCCGCCTGCATGGTCCCTCGGAAGGGCGGGGCGCGGCTGGTCGCTGGACCGATGCCAGCACGGGTGAATTCGGCGATCTGCTCGATCTGATCCGTGAAGCCCTTGGTCTCGCCGATTTTCGTGATGTCGCCGACGAGGCGCGCAGCTTTTTGGCGTTACCGCATCCCGAACCTGACCGGGCGGGGGATTGCCTGCGGACGGTCCCATCGCGGCGAGCAGAGACGGGCGGCACAAGTACGGACGCTGCACGCCGTCTGTGGGATGCCAGCCGACCTCTGTCGGGCATTGCAGACGTCTATCTGCGAAGCCGCGATCTGGCCAATCGCTCAGGGCTGGCCGCGTTGCGTTTCCACCTCGACTGCTATTATCGCGCCGATGCCGACAGCCCGACCGAGACCTGGCCCGCGCTGATTGCAGCCGTGACCGACCTTGCTGGCAGCGTTACCGGCGTCCATCGCACCTGGCTGGCGCGGGACGGAAAGGGCAAGGCACCCGTCGCCATGCCCCGTCGGGCGATGGGTGACCTGCTCGGCCATGCCGTGCGTTTTGGCGCAGCCTCTGACGTTCTGGCGGCAGGCGAGGGGATCGAGACGGTGCTGTCGCTCCATGAGGTCATGCCCGATCTGCCTCTGGCCGCCTGCCTGTCCTCGGCGCATCTCGCCGCCATGGTGTTTCCACCTGCGCTGCGCCGCCTCTACGTGCTGCGCGATGACGACCCGGCCGGAGACCATGCGGTGGCGACCCTGCAGGACCGGACGCAGGAGGCCGGGATCGAGTGCCTCGTGCTGTCACCGCGTCTGGCGGATTTCAACGATGATCTCCGCTACCTCGGGCGTGGGGCGATGCGGGCGATCCTGCATCCCCAGCTTGCCCCGCAGGACGTGGCGCGGTTCCTGCATCCGGTCACGCACTGAGGCGGGCCGGAAAGGGGGGGTAAGGGTCAGCTTCTTTCCGGTGTGGTGCGGGGTTGTCCTGTATCCGGATGAGGCGCGCCCGCAGCCTTTCTGGAAGGGGAGCGGGCGTCAGCCAGACCGGGCCTGCAATGGCGGAGACGGCTATTTTCCGCCGCGCGTGCCGCGCTTTGCATCGCGAAGCAAAATAGCCGTCTCCCTGCCATCCTCCGCTGCGCTGCGGCCGCGCGTTGCGCGGTTCCGGCCCGGCCCTCGTCTGCCGCTATCCGCCCCCGGAAAGGCCGCGAGGGGCGCGGCCAGAACCGGAGGACAGACCCATGACCCGCACACAGGACGATTTCGAACCCGCGCACGCCACATCTTCCGCCGCCCACGTGCTGGCGGAACTCCAGCTTTACGGCCACCGTCCTTTCGAGGACGAGCCGGACCCGAGGCCTCTGCCCGACGCCAGCCAGATCGAGGGCGCGGTCGCTGACATCTTCGATGCCCTGTCCGCCACGTTGACCGACACGCGGCTGGAACCCGATCTCGAACCGCTGCTCTGGTCCACGGTCAATGTCTTTCACCGCATGGTCGGGCAGGTGGAGCGTGATCTTGACCGCAACGAGGTGGCGCAGAAACGCAGCCAGCAGGAACAGGATGGCAGCGAGATCCGCTCCGTGGAACTGGAACGCCTCATTGCCGAGGGGTTGACCCTGCTGGAACGACGCAACGCCTGCGAGATCTTTCGCGACCTGGCCTGCGACCAGTTCGAACGCCTGACGATGTCGCCCTGGCGGCCACGTTCCGGCTCGCTGGTCAGCCGCAGCACCCTGACGGCCTCCATGATCGACAGCCGTGATTTCCTCAACGCGCGCCGCAAGGCCGAGACCGACCTGCTGGTGCCGACCGGCCCCAAGATCGCGGTCACCGGCGGGCTCGACTACGAGGACCATCACCTGATCTGGAACCGTCTGGACAAGGTGCGTGAGAAGCATCCCGATATGGTGCTGCTGCACGGCGGCTCACCCAAGGGGGCGGAATTCATCGCCTCCCGCTGGGCCGATCATCGCGAAATTCCACAGATCGCCTTCAAGCCAGACTGGAACCGGCATGGCAAGGCGGCCCCGTTCCGGCGCAACGACGCCCTGCTGAAAGTCCTGCCCATCGGGGTCATGGTGTTCCCAGGTTCCGGTATTCAGGACAATCTGGCCGACAAGGCCAAACAGATGGGCATTCCCGTGTGGAAGTTCCAGAAAGGGGGTGGCGCGTGAGCGCCATTCCCATGACTGTTTCATGGAGGCGGCCATGACACATGGTGCCTGACGCCTGAGCCGCAATGACGTCGGGCTCCCCAGACCCTGCGCGTCTGGTGGCGGGAAGCACGTTCGCCTGTCACCCGGAAGGCCCCGCCCGGAGAACCGGCGGGACGGAGTTCGATGGCAGCCCCGTGCGCCTGCGGGGACGGTCCATGGATGAAAAGCCCATGGCATCCCCATCGGCGAAAGGGCCGGGACGGCAGGCAGCGAACGAGGGATCATCCGGCCCGCTTTGACGGGATGCGCCTATGCCGGGAGCGGGGTCATGTGACGCAGCACGACGCAACCCTGCCCATGAGCGAGGAAAGGGGGCGTAAAGTCAGGGGCGGTGAAAACGACCACCGGACGGAGCCAGTTTCCCACAGTGGCAGGGTGACAGTTTCGCGCCAGATCGCATCGTCCCACTCTTATGGACCGGTCATACCGACATCGTATCACCTTGGGGCTGTCGGGTCCGCACACCATGGCCTCTGTCGGATGGCTGATCTAGCCGAAGACCGGCTGCGCCTCGATCGGCTGGCCGCAACGGCGGTCCGGAACTTTCTTCCCCTGACGGCTGCGCCGTCATTCCTCGCGAACAAGAAAGTTCCGGCCCTGCCGTCCTCCGCTGCGCTGCGGCCCTGAAGGGTGCTCTGCCGCTCGCCTCCGGCTGGTCGATCGCCATCGAGGCCACGGTGGTCGCGGCCCGATAACAGCATGGAGATACGACAATGGCTAACATCGGTTCCTTCAAGAAGGTGGGCGAAGGCTTCGAAGGCGAAATCGTCACCCTGGCCCTGCAGGCCCGCAACGTCCGCCTGGTGGCCGAGACCAACCGTCCCAACGACAACGCCCCCAACTACCGCGTCTATCTGGGCAGGATTGATTATGTGGAGTCCGGGATTATGCGGAGCGGGTGATCCGGGATGGTGGTTTTTTGCGGGTTTGGACTGGTTTCTGCTCCGCATAATATCGGGGTGGTGAGAGACCGGCGCCCCGCGTTGGACGGGGCGCCGGGAGGTGGTCAGCGCGACCAGATGAGCTTGTGCTCGCCGTTGTCGCCCTGCACGAGGCTCGCGTAGACCGGC
>NZ_JABLUU010000030.1:0-14271 GCF_018491655.1 Komagataeibacter oboediens
CGAGTTCGTGTGGCAGCATATCGGACCGATCTTAAATAAATAGCATCGCGATTACATGTGCCGGATAAGGAGGGAGAGTAAAAATGCTTTCACACCCAATATGGCAGAAAATACAGTCGTTCCGCATGGAGCATGGCGCCGAAGGAACGTATCTGGGCACCCAGGAGGACATGCTGTCCATGTCGGATGAGGATGTCGAGGAAATGGTCCGTCTGGGCTGGATCATAGATGAAGAAAGCGGACGATGGTTCCGCAGGTATAAATGACATTCTGCCGGGTATGCTGCCCCATCCATGTGCGCAGGAAAACAGGCATGCAGGCACGCCGCATGACCTTATGAAATGAATACAGTACAGGTTTTGTGAAATATAATGCGCCTGACCCTTTATACGGAATATTCCATTCAGACCCTGATTTACCTTGGCAGGAACCAGGGCAGGCGTGTGGCTATTCAGGAAATTGCTGACATGTATCAGATTTCCTCAAATCATCTGAGCAAGATTGTCTGCCGTCTGGCGCGCAATGGTATGGTCAGCAGCCGCCGTGGCCGTACGGGCGGCCTGGAACTTGCGCACCCGACAAACAAGATCACCCTTGGGGATATTGTCCGGTTCACGGAAGCGGACATGGATGAACTGGTGACCTGTGAACCGGACAATGGAAAGGCATGCGTTCTGTCGGATGCCTGCCGGCTGCGTGGCATACTGGCCCAGTCGCTCAATGCTTTCATGAGTGTTCTGGATGACGTGACACTTCATGACGTCATAATGGAATCCGGGCAGCGCCATATCCATCGGTGAATGGCGACCGCGCATGCCGCTTGCCTGATTCCGAATACTTCATTTTGCGGTACGGCAGTAGCACTGCTGATCCCCAGATTACGGGCTGTTATGCTGGTATTGCCACGGGACATGGCCTGTCCCATTAGCTGCTTTGGCCTGCTGGCAGCCGAGCGCTGTCCGTTCTTGCCATTTCATGCCGGATGGCGGTCTTCATCGCGGCCAGTCATATGGCAGGGAAACCGTCATATTCCGGGCAAGTACAAGCCTGAATGCAGAGGGAAGCAGTAACCGGCGGGATCCGGGCAGCCGGTCAGTGTGGCGCAGAGATCGTGCGCAGCAGGACAGCGCCACCCGGTCTGCCCATGTCCGCGTGACATGGGCAGGGACGAGGTTACGGATACAAACTCAGAAGGGACGGGAGGTCGCCCGGTCCATGGCAGGTGTGGTCGTATCCACTGCCGGGGTCAGGTCCTGTGTCCGTGGGGCAGGGGCCTGCCGGTTGGTGGTGGCGGACATTTTCGCGGCACATGCCGCATCACCACGGGTCGCGACCTGAACGACAGGGGCGGCATGGCCGTTGCTGGTGCTGGTTACGGTCTGGCTGCACGGGATGCCATTGCTGCCCCATGATATGGTTGTGACGCTCTGGTACACGCTGCCCTGCCCGTGACCGTCACGGGTATCAAGGGCAGGGGTAGGCATTGCGATTGCGGGGGTGGACAGGGTCTGGTCAATCAGCTGCATCATGTGCCGCTGGCGTGCTTCCATCGCGGCGAATTCCCGGTCCATCATCTGGTCAATCGCATCAAATGCAGGGGGTGCCTGCACCTGCTGGGGCACAAGCACGCCAACGGGCCGCCCCCTGGCGTCAACGACGGTCAGGGTCTCGGCCTGTGTCGGCTGCGTGGCAAGGCTACCGCCAATCAGTATGGTCGCCAGCGCGCATAACGCGCCTTTCTTGATAGATCCAGAGATAGGCATTTTCCCCAATCCTTCATCAGGAAAAAATCATGAATACAGATCTTCAGGCAGGATCCCCGAAGATCCCTGACAGGTGCCTGATGCACAGTCACCCACCACTGCATAAAATATAGGGTGCTGCGTGCCCATGGCAACTGCTCCCGACCGTTTCCCATGCCGGTATGGGGTCAGAACCAGCTTCGCACGCCAAACGTAAATCGCAATGCACCCGTCTCGCCACGCTGGTCGTGCACGATCCTGTGCGCCTGCGTCAGGTAACCGGCATAAGATACGGCAACATAGGGGGCGAATTTACGCCAGACCTCATACCGCAGGCGCAGCCCCGCATCGACATCCGACAGGCCCGCGCCAACCTGCCGTGCGGGATCGGATTTGGTATAAAGATTGAATTCCGCCTGTGGCTGCAGGATCAGCCGGTTGGTGAGCAGGAAATCATACGACCCTTCGATACGGGTGGCGAACCGTCCGCGGTCGCTGACATAGGCGGTCGCCTGAAATTCGAATTCATACAGTGCAAGCCCCTGCACCCCCAGCGCGCCCCATGTGCGTGTCGGCCCATCGTCAATATCCGCCCGCACGCCACCCTGCACATTGAAATAGGACGAGATCGCGCGGCTGTACAGCAGTTCATGATCCCCGTCATGCAGACGGCCATGTTCCAGCGTGCCTTCGGTCTTCAGCCAGACCCGGTTGTAATCCGTGCCGTACCACGCTTCCCCATCCCAACGGAAATCCGATCCACCGGGGGCGTAGCGTCCTTCGAATTCATCAAGGATGCCATGGAAATAGCTGGCATGGTCCATGACCGGCTTCATGTCGCCCAGATAGACGACGGGCGTTGATGACGGAGCATCGGCGGCATGATACGCCGTTTTCGTACTCCGTGTTGCCGTGGCGGTGCCAGTGGCGGCAGACCCCTGCGCCAGTGTGGGCATGACCGTGACGGGCACAAGGATGACCGCCAGAAGAAGCGCGCGCGTCATGCCACGATCACCGTGCGGAACATGCCCAGTTCCATATGCAGCATCAGGTGGCAGTGATACGCCCACATGCCCGGCGCATCGACCGTGACGAGGTAGCTCAGCCGTGACCCCGGCTGGGAAATGATGGTGTGTTTATAGGGACGGTAGTCACCCTGACCATTTTCCAGTTCGCTCCACATGCCATGGAGGTGGATGGGGTGTTCCATCATCGTATCGTTGATGAGCGTGAAACGCACCCGTTCGCCCAGCTTCAGGCGGATCGGTCCTGATTCGGAAAATTTGCGGCCGTTGAAGCCCCATATGTACCGCTCCATATTACCGGTCAGGTGCAGGATGATCTCACGCGATGGCGGGCGACGGTCGGTGCCGGGGCGGGTAGCGCGCAACTGCCGGTAATTCAGTACGCGGCGGCCGGTGTTCTCCAGCCCGTCGCCGGGACTGCCCAGACGGTCCACCGGCATTTTCGCGACATTCTGGTTTTCGACATTGATGGGCGGCGGACCGGGATCATCCACTTCCATGGCGGGGATGGATGGTGCGTAATGGTCCATGTGGTCCATGTAGTCCATGTCCATATGTCCCATGTCCCCATGGTTCATGCCGGACATATCCATACCGTCCATATGGGTGTCTTTTTCCGACATGCCGGGCATATCCATGTCCTTCATGCCGTGTTCCGGTTTCATGTCATCCATGCCCATGTCACCCATTCCCATGTCGATCATGGTGCGTACCGGGCGCGGGTCCATGGGGGGGACGGGACCAGTCATGCCAGCCTGCGGGGCCAGCGTGCCACGGGCATGACCGGTGCGGTCCTCGCTCTGGGCAAAGATCGTATAGGCGCGGCTGTCGCGGGGCTGGACGATCACGTCATAGGTTTCGGCCACGCCAATGCGGAATTCATCCACCGGCACGGGTTCGACATCATTGCCGTCCGCCTGCACCACCAGCATGTCCAGACCCGGTATGCGGATGTCGAAAAACGTCATGGACGCGGCGTTGACAAAACGCAGCCGCACCCGCTCACCGGGACAAAACAGGCCGCACCAGTTCATGTCGGGTGCATGACCGTTCAGCAGGTAGGTGTAGATGATGCCCGTGACATCGGAAATGTCGGTTGCGGCCATGCGCATGCGTGACCATTGCAGCCGGTCCTTCAGTGCTGCGCCCAGACCACCCGCCGCCCGCGCTTCCCGCGGAAGGGATGCCAGCGTGCGCTGGCGAAAGACGTAGTAATCATCCTGCATCTTGAGGTTGCTGATCATGTCCATGGGCGACACGTCGGTCCATTCCGACAGCACGATGACATAATCCCGCGCGCATGCATTCGGGTCGGGACGGCGCGGATCGATGACGATGGCGCCATACAGCCCCTGTGCTTCCTGCATGCCGGAATGGCTGTGGTACCAGTAAGTACCGCTCTGCTGGACGGGAAAGCGGTAGGTGAAGGTCTCCCCGGGGGGAATACCGGTACAGCTCAGTCCCGGCACGCCATCCATATTGGCGGGCAGGCGGATGCCATGCCAGTGGATGGAGGTCTCTTCATCATGCAGCGTATTGGTCACGTTCAGGGTGACGTGATCCCCTTCCCGCCATCGCAGGATGGGGCCGGGTACGGTCCCCCCGATACACGGCGCGTGCAGGACCTTGTGATCGATTTCAATACGCCTGCGGCCGACGCGCAGGTTCCATGTCGCACTGGCGGCGGCAGGGACCGCGCCCGGTGCGACGGGACTGGCGGAAGCGGGCAGGGGAAGGGCGGCAAGCAGTCCGCCCGCCCCGCAGCCCGTGACGAAACGGCGGCGTGTCAGGCCGTCCCGCGTGCGAGAGGCAGTAAACATAGGGAAAATTCCGGAAACAGGGCAGTCACACCCCACCATCCCGCCGGGATGGTGGACATATCATACGCCTGATGGCGCCTGCGCGTTCCGGTATTTTGGGGGCCGCATGGGGGGCAGCCAGTCACCGCCAGCCAGACGGGCCTGCGGTGGGGACAGGTAGGCCTGCGTGCCTGCACCGGGTTGTGGGGGCAGCAGGGTTACCGGGGGGGCGGGCATGTCGGTCGAACTGACATGGACATGACAGCACGGGTCCTGCTTATGGTGCGTGTGTGCCAGATGGACAGGCGGCGCCGGTGTCATGCAATGTGGGGTAGCCGCGGCAGTGTGCTGCGGCATCATGACGGTCTGCGCCTGCGCCATGACAGGAAAGGACGCGGCCAGCAGCCCGGTCTGCATCAGCAGCCAGGCCAGCAGGCCAATCCAGATCCGGCCATGTGTCCTGATCATTCAGGGCTCCTACGCACAGGCAAGTCGCATGACAAAACGTGTCTGTATAATACCCATGGGGGGCATAAAGAAAAGCATTTTTCTGCCTGCCGGTGCAGGTGTGATAGGACAGAAACCTGCTTTACGCATGTATGTGTCAGAGCGTTTTCCAACAGGCTGCGCGTGCAGACCGTGCACATCATGAAGAGGTTTCTGGTGAAGCTTTTGAAAAAGGCAGCACCCTGGACGTCCGTTTATCAACGGCCTGTTTTCAGCCAGGCTTCTAGCGGATCAGCTTGCGCACGATCCCCAGCATTTCCTCAATCGCGTCGTCACCGCCATCGTCCATGACGGACTGGCGCACGCAGCCCCGGGCATGGGTGGACAGGATCTGGATGGCAACACCGTCCAGTGCTGATTTCACGGCTGAAATCTGGGTCAGGATATCAACGCAGTACCGGTCATCCTCAATCATGTTCAGCACGCCGCCCACCTGTCCCTCAATCCGGCGGACACGGTTCACCAGCGCCTTCTTGTGCGGCTGTTCGACCTTTTTGTCCGTGGGGGGCGTGCAATGCGCGCATCCTGCCGCGTCGGTCACCGGTTCTTCGTGTCTTGCCATGCGCGCCTTCGTCCATTTTGTCCTGACATGTCTATATACCGTACCATAACCCGTCCCGGGTGCCTACGGTGGGGCAGGGGTCATATCCGCCCGTCTGGCCTCCAGCGGTTGAGCAGCAGGGAATTGCTGACCACCGATACCGAACTCATGGCCATGGCCGCACCCGCCACGATCGGGTTGAGCAGCCCGAAAGCGGCGAGTGGCAGACCAAGGATATTATAGATGAAGGCGAAGAACAGGTTCTGGCGGATCTTGGACAGCGTGGCGCGGGACAGGGAAATGGCATCCAGCACGCTGGTCAGTTCGCTTTTCATCAACACGATATCCGCCGTATCCAGCGCAATGGCCGCGCCCGCGCCAATGGCGAAGCCAACATCCGCCGCCGCCAGCGCCGGGGCGTCATTGATCCCGTCCCCCACCATGCCGACCACGCCGCCCCGGTCATGGCATGTCCTGACCGCCTGCGCCTTGTCACCGGGCAGCACGCCCGCAAGGTAGTCATCCACGCCTGCCTGTTTCGCAATGAACGCCGCACTGCGCGGGTTGTCACCTGTCAGCATCATGACCCGGATACCCGCATCCTTCAGCGCACTGACGGTCCGTACGGCGTCAGGACGCAGGCGGTCCATCAGGGCGATATGGCCAATCGGGTGTCCGTCGGCCGTGACGGCGATGACGGTTTTGCCGTCCTGCTCCAGTCGGGCTGTCACGTCGTCATCTGGCGCCATGCCATGCCCGGCCATGAAACGGGGGGACCCGAGGCAGGCTGGTGCGCCATCCACCATGGCTGTGACACCCATGCCCGGTATGGCGCGGAAATCGACAATCGGCAGGGCAGCGACGCCTGCCGCCGCGGCATGATCGACAATGGCGCGGGCCAGCGGGTGCTCGGATTCCTGTTCCAGCGTGCGGGCGATCTGAAGCAGCCTGCCGGTGTCCATTCCCGGCGCGGGCACAACGTCACTGACGGTTGGCCTGCCTTCGGTCAGGGTGCCGGTCTTGTCCATGATGATGGTGGTCAGCCTGTGTGCCTGTTCCAGTGCATCCGCATTGCGGAACAGGATGCCGCAGCGCGCGCCCAGTCCCGTGCCCACCATGATGGCCGTGGGCGTGGCAAGCCCCAGCGAGCAAGGGCACGCAATAACCAGAACGGACACGGCGGAGACAAGGCTCCATGTCGCATCGCCCGTTACCAGCCAGCCCGCCACGAACGTGACCAGTGCAATGACAAGGACGGTGGGCACGAAGATATTCGATATCCGGTCCACCAGCCGCTGCACGTGCGCTTTTGACCCCTGCGCCTGTTCGACCATTTTCACGATATGCGCCAGCGCCGTGTCATGTCCCACGCCGGTGGCGGTGGCGCGCAGCACGCCATTGGTATTGATGGTGCCCCCGAACACCCGCGCGCCTGCCTGCTTGAACACCGGCAGGCTTTCACCCGTCAGCATGGCCTCGTTGACTTCGGACGTGCCGTCGCGCACCTCCCCGTCAACCGGAATGCTCTCGCCGGGACGCACCACGAATGTATCGCCCACGCGCACATCCGCCACCGGGCGGTCCACCGTCGCGCCATCAACCAGCACATGCGCAAGCCGTGGCTGCAGCTTTAGCAGCCTTTCCAGTCCCGCACCGGTCCGGTCCCGCGCGCGCGCTTCCATGAGCCTGCCCAGGGAGATCAGGGTGATGATCGCAACGCTGGCTTCGAAATACACAGGCTGGTGCAGGTGGGCGATCACGACAATGGCGCTGAAGACATATGCGATGGTGGTTCCCATCACGACCAGCACATCCATGTTGGCGCCGCCGCCGCGCACGGCGTTCCACGCGCGCTGGTACAGATGGCGCGCACCGTAAAACTGTACCACACCCGCCAGCACAAGTTGCAGCCAGCCGGGCATCATGTACATGGCCCCGAAGGGCATCAGCGCCATCTGCACGAAAAATGGCAGGGACAGGACCAGCAGCAGCACGAAATGCGCGCGTTCCGCCTGCCATGCGGCAAGACGCCGGGCCTGCGCGTCATCCGGCGTGCCATCATCCACCCGTGCTGCGCCGAAACCGGCCTTTTCAATGCGGGCGATGAAGGTGTCCGCATCCGCAATGCCGGGCACGAACATGATATGCGCCCGTTCGGTAGCAAGGTTCACGCTGGCCTGTGTCAGGGGCAGGCGGTTGAGGATCTTTTCAATCCGTGCCGCGCATGCTGCGCACGACATGCCGGTAATGGACAGGTCCACGCTGGTTTCATCCACCGTGAAGCCCGCCTTGCGGATGGTGGCGACAACGGCGCCGATCGTGGCGGCAGGCGCATCAAGCACCACCTGCACGCGCCCGGTTGCGAAATTGACGCTGGCATGCACGCCGTCCTGACGGTTGAGGATCTTTTCAATACGCGCGGCACAGGCGGCGCACGACATGCCGCCCACAGGAAAGCTCATGGTCTGGGACACTGTGGCGCTCCTTCGCGTATTCTCCCCTGATTTATACCCCCCAGTGGTATTTTCAAGGCGCAGAGGCAGGTCCTGCGCAGTTGTGATCAGGCATGCAGTCCCGGCGCTTCCTGTCCGGTATTCGCGACATATTCACTGTACCCGCCATCATACTGATGAATCCCGTCGGGGGTCAGTTCCAGCACCCGGTTGGACAGTGCGGACAGGAAATGCCGGTCATGCGAGACGAACAGCATCGTGCCCTCGTACCGGGCCAGCGCGGTGATCAGCATTTCCTTGGTTGCGATGTCCAGATGGTTGGTCGGTTCATCCAGCACCAGGAAATTCGGCGGGTCAAACAGCATCAATGCCATGACCAGCCGCGCCTTTTCCCCACCTGACAGCACGCGGCAGCTTTTGTCCACCTCATCACCGGAAAAGCCGAAACTGCCCGCCAGTGCGCGCAGCGATCCCTGACTGGCCAGCGGGAAGGCATCATCCAGTGTTTCGAACACCGTGCGGCTTTCATCCAGCAGGTCCATGGCGTGCTGGGCAAAATAGCCCATTTTGACACTGCCCCCCAGTGTCACAGTGCCCGCGTCGGGCTGCGTGGTGCCGGTCACCAGCTTGAGCAGCGTCGACTTGCCCGCGCCATTGACACCAAGGACACAGCACCGTTCCCGTCGCCGGATCAGCAGGTCAAGGTTATGGTAGATGACGCGCTCGCCATACCGCTTGTCCACGCCGCGCAGCCTGACCACGTCCTCGCCCGATCGCGGGGCGGGCGGGAACTCGAAGCTGACTGCCTGCCGCCGCTTGGGTGGTTCGACGCGGTCAATCTTTTCCAGCTTCTTCACGCGGCTCTGCACCTGTGCCGCATGGGAAGCGCGGGCCTTGAAGCGTTCGATGAAACTGATTTCCTTGGCCAGTGCCGCCTGCTGGCGGTCAAACTGGGCCTGCTGCTGCTTTTCGTTCTGGGCGCGCTGCTGTTCATAGAACTCGTAATCGCCAGAGAAGCTGGTCAGGCTGCCGCCATCAATCTCGATCACCTTGTTGATGACGCGGTTCATGAAGGCCCGGTCATGCGATGTCATGAGCAGCGCGCCGTCATAGCCCGACAGGAACTGTTCCAGCCAGATCAGGCTTTCCAGGTCGAGATGGTTGCTGGGCTCATCCAGCAGCATGACATCAGGCCGCATGAGCAGGATGCGCGCGAGTGCCACGCGCATTTTCCATCCGCCCGAAAGCCGGCCCACGTCGCCATCCATCATTTCCTGACTGAAGCCAAGGCCGTGCAGCACTTCGCGCGCCTTACTGTCCAGCGCATAACCGCCCAGTTCCTCAAAACGGGCCTGTACCTCGCCAAAGCGTTCAAGGATGCTGTCCAGCTGGTCCATCTGTTCGGGGTCGGCCAGTGCCGCTTCCAGTACCGCCAGTTCGGCCGCGACTTCGGACACCGCTCCCGCGCCATCCATGACTTCGGCCACGGCGCTGCGGCCGGACATTTCACCGACGTCCTGACTGAAAAAGCCGATGGTGGCTCCGCGATCGACCAGGATAGTGCCCTCATCGGGTTCGTCCTGCCCGGTGATCATGCGGAACAGCGTGGTCTTGCCTGCCCCGTTCGGGCCGACAAGGCCGATCTTCTCCCCCTTCTGTAACGCAGCTGAAGCTTCGATAAAGACCAGACGCTGGCCATTATGCCTGGTGATGCTGTCAAGACGAATCATGGAACCTCGGGCGGGTGGGAGTACGCGCGCACTTAATACGAACGCGCACGCAGCGTAAACCATGGCCCGTCGGTGCCAGACGTCTGCCCCGGATCAGGATGCCGTTTTTCCTCCGGCATTGGCATAGGCATATTTCCCGCCCCGCAGCAGGGCGCGCTGATAGGCGGGACGGTCATGGATGCGACGCAGGAATGCCCCCACGTGTGGCCGGTTATCGGCAGCCCCGGCGCGGGCGGCGGCGGTCTCCAGCGGGAAGCTCATCTGGATGTCGGCGGCGGTGAAGTCATCGCCCGCGAACCATTCACTTTCCGACAGGCTGCGTTCCCAGTAATCCATATGCAGCTTGACCTGCGGATTGATGACCGTCCGCTGTGCCCCGCATGCGATCAGGAAAGCGAACGGGCGTAGCGGCAGGGGGGCGCGTTTTGGCAACAGCCCGAATATCAGCTTGAGCAGCAGCGGCGGCATGGCGGAACCTTCCGCATAATGCAGCCAGTATATGAAACGGATGTACTCCGGCGTGCCCCGCGCGGGTGCCAGTCGGCCATTGCCGTATTTGTCGATGATGTATTCGATGATCGCCCCGCTTTCGGCCAGCGTCACGTTCCCGTCCGTATCCGTTATGACCGGCGCCTTGCCCAGTGGATGGACGGTTCGCAGGGACCTGGGGGCCATCATGGTTTTGGGATCGCGTCTGTAAAACCGGATGTCGTAGGGAATCTCCAGTTCTTCCAGCAGCCACAGGATCCGTTGTGAACGTGAATTGTCCAGATGATGCACGGTAATCATGGTACGCGATCCTTCCCGGTTGGCAGGGGCCCCGCCCGTTGCCGCCTGTCGTGACTGGCTGGCAGTGGCACGGGTGTGGCGTGCCGGTCAGGGCGGTGTCGATGACCTGCTAAAGGGGGCGATCACGGCTTTGGTTCCGCATGTTGTCCTGTGACGGGTCGGAATATGGACATGCCGCGGGCAATATGCGGGACATGACGTGATGCGTCAGGCCCCGTGGTCCATCCGGTTGCGCAGGTACGTAGCAAGGACGACCGCCTCGTTATGCTGCGTGTCCCGTGCGCCGTACAGCAGGGTGACGGTACCGGCGCGGACCATGTCCAGCAACTGTTTCACAGGCTGGGGACTGGCCTGCAGTTCCGTAATATAGCGCTTCTGGAATTCGGCCCATCGTGCCGGGTCGTGACCAAACCACTGGCGCAGTCCGGTGCTGGGCGCAATATCCTTCAGCCATAGTGTCAGACTGGCGCGGTCCCGGCTGACCCCACGGGGCCACAGGCGATCCACCAGCACGCGACTGCCATCATCCGGTTCAGGCGGGTCATAAACCCGCCTGACACGAATGCCAGTCATCATGCTGCCCCGGGCAGCGCCGCATCCGCCGCCGAACCGAAGAACTCGTACCGGATATGGCCGTCGGGCACGCCTGCGGCCTTCAGTGTCGCGACGGTATCGCGCATGAAACCGTCGGGACCGCAGATGTAGTAGGTCGCAGCCCTGTCGATTTCCTGCGTCAGCCATGCCGGTGTCATGCGGCCAGCATGCAGGGTGACGCCTGTGGCGTCCTGCGCTGCCTGCGGCGTGGCGCGGCTGTAGAATATGTCGGCGCGCAGCATGCCCCTTGCGGCAAGGTCACGGATGGCGGGACCAAAGGCTTCCGTCCCGGGCGTGCGGGTGGTGTGAACGAAGCGCACGGGTATTCTGGCCGTACTGGCGTCCAGCGCGCCCAGCATGGACATGAAGGGCGTAAGGCCGACACCCGCGCTGAGGAACACGATGGATGCAGGGGCCGGGTCGCCCAGCGTGAAGTCACCCGCCGGGGCGGAGACCTGCAGCACCGTGCCTTCCTTCACGCTGTCATGCAGCCAGTCGGAGACGACGCCATTGTCGATACGGCGGACGCTTATGCGGTAGGAGGCTGAGCCGGGGGCGGAGGAAATGCTGTAATTGCGCCGTTCGGCGCCATGGCCCGGCACGTCGAGGCGGAAACTGAGGTACTGCCCCGGCACATGGCGCATGACGGGCCTGCCGTCCTGGGGCACAAGTTCAAACGATGTGACGGTTTCACTTTCCACCACGCGGCGGCTGACACGGAAGGGACGCCAGCCAACCCATCCGCCCGGGGCTGCGGCATGGGATACGTAAATCTGTTCCTCGCGCCCGATCAGGATTTCAGCAAGGAACCAGTAGGCCTTGCCCCACGCGTCCATGATCTCGGGTGTCGCGGCATCCCCCAGTACATGCGCGATGGCGCCCAGCAGGGCATCCGCAACATACGGATAATGTTCGGGCAGGATGTTCAGGCCGACATGCTTTTCCGCAATGCGTTCGACCGCACCGGCCATGACGCCCAGGTTGTCGATGTTGCGGGCATAGGCCAGCACCGCAAGCGCCAGCGCCCTTGGCTGTTCCCCGTCTTTCTGGTGCGACATGTTGAACAGGTCACGAATGTCCGGATTGGCCAGCAGCCGACGGTACATTTCCGTCGTGATCGCCAGGCCGTGTGCCTCCAGCGCGGGGACACAGGCCGTGATGATGCCGCGGGTCTTGTCATCCAGTGGGGACGCCATTCCTGATTTCCTTTAAAGATATATAATATCTACATCTTATTGGCGTCGATAAAGATGTCAATAATTTATATCTTATCCAGATGTATATCCTTTATGCGTTGCCCGTATCATCGAAGATGCTCAGGCAGCCTGAAAGCCGGCTGCCTTATAATTGACACTGAGACTAAATCGCATAACATGCGCGCACTGTTGGAGTGTGCCGTATGCGTTACGTATCCGTTCTGTCATGTGTCTGGCTTGCGGCGCTTGCGCCTGTTCCGGCGGCATGGGCGATGGAGCCTGTGCACCTGGAGGTGAAGGATCACCATTTCACCCCGGACCATATTACGGTTCCCGCCGGCCAGCGCTTCCTGATCACCCTTGATAATCATGATGACACGACGGACGAATTCGAAAGCTATGATTTGAAATTCGAGAAAATCGTGGTGTCCGGCGGGACGATTACCGTGCATGCGGGGCCGCTGCATCCCGGGACTTACAAGTTTTTCGATGACTACCACCCCGACCAGGCGACGGGCACCGTTACCGTGACACAGGAGCCCTGATCATGCTGGGAAGTCTGCTGATCGTATTCCGTGAGGTCATGGAAGCGGGACTGATCATCGGTATCGTGCTGGCGGCGACGCAGGGCATTCCGGGACGTGGGCGCTGGGTTGCCGGTGGCATTGCGGCAGGTGTCGCGGGGGCCGCGATCGTAGCAGTGTTCGCAGGCAGCCTGTCTGCCGCGCTGTCGGGCAATGGGCAGGACGTATTTTCCGCCACCATCCTGTGCATTGCAGTGCTCATGCTGGGCTGGCACACGGTATGGATGACCCGCCATGGCCGCGAAATGGCAGGCGACATGAAAACGCTGGGGGCGGAGGTCGTGTCCGGCGAACGCTCGCTTGCCGCCATGGCCGTTGTCGTGGCGGTGGCCGTGCTGCGCGAAGGGGTGGAGGTTGTCCTGTTCCTGTATGGCATTGCGGTCTCGACCCATTCCGGGCCTGTGGCCATGCTGACGGGTGGGGCGCTGGGCATTGTGGCGGGAGCGGCGCTGTCGTGGCTGCTGTACCGTGGCCTGATCGTCATTCCGCTCAGCCGCCTGTTCGGGGTGACGGGACTGCTGATCGCCTTTCTGGCCGCAGGCATGGCCAGTCAGGCGGCGGGCCTGCTGGCGGGCGATGATCTGATCCCCGCCTTCGGTTATGAGGTATGGGATACGTCGTGGCTGCTGTCTGATGGCAGCATGGTCGGACGCGCGGCCAAGGCGCTGCTGGGATATTCCGACCGGCCCATGGGTGTGCAGGTCATGACGTGGGTGGTGACGCTGGCGGTCATGATCACCGCGACCCGGCTGGTGCGCGGGCGGCCTGCGACACGGGCCTGATGGCTGGCGGGCCTGATCCCGCAGGGCAAGGCGGCCGCTGGCGGGGGCATCGGTAAAGAAGCCGTCAAGACCCATGTCCAGATCGCGTCGGATTTCTGCGATTGATCCCTGCGGGTTTCCGGCATTGTCCCCGCGGCATTGCGCAGTTGCGCAGGCAGGAAACGGTTTTCGGGGCGGAAAATGTAGGAATGTACCAGCAGCCCCGCCCGGTGCGCGTCATCAATCAGTGATGTGGGTGTACTCCACGCGCCATCTGCGTCACGTGGTATGATGTCCGTATTGGACGGTCCGATGACATCCGCATAATCGCGCACACGCCGTAAGTCGTCCGGGGGCATGAGGTTGCCAAAGGCCAGCGGGGTCGCTGTGCCCATCGTATCGGGAACATGTTCCGCCCGTTCCCCCATGAGCAGCATGAGATGCGCCTGCCTGTGGGTTGATGACCTGAACCCGTCTGCGCAGCGGGGTGGTTTCGAAGGACTGGACCTCCAGCGGGTAGTACCGGGTGTATTCATGGGCCGCAATGATG
>NZ_JABLUU010000031.1:0-13214 GCF_018491655.1 Komagataeibacter oboediens
GGAGTTCGTGTGGGCAAAAATCAGGAACGTGATGCAATAAGCCCGATCTGGCCCGCAATGTGACTGGCGCATGCATGTTTTTTGTGGGGCGGGTCAGATACGGATGTCCTGACCGGTCGCGTCTGTTCCAGATGCCGGATCAGCATGAAGCATGGTAGGGGACGGATGCGGGGCAGGTGCGTTATGTGGGCTGTCTGCCGTTTTGTCTGTGGGGGCGTATCATGGCGCGCTGGTCCTATCCTCGTCCGTTGTCATCGGAAATAACGCCGCGTTCGGCATGGCTGTCGCGACGGCGTTTTGTCGCGGCGGTTACCTCCGCAACCGTGGGCGGGCTTGCGGGCCATGCGCAGGCGGATGCGCTGCGGACCCGTCCCGGTCCTTTTCAGGCAAAGGAGACGCCCACCTCATTGGCGGATGTGACGCATTATAATAATTTCTATGAATTCGGGATGGATAAAAGCGATCCGTCCACCTATTCCGCAGCATTCCGTCCGCGTCCATGGACCGTGACGGTCGATGGCCTGGTGTCCCGTCCGCGCGTATGGGACATTGATGATCTGATGGCTGCCATGCCGATCGAGGAACGGCTGTATCGCATGCGATGTGTCGAAGCGTGGTCCATGGTGATCCCGTGGGATGGCTTTCCGCTGGCGACACTGCTGCGGCAGGCGGAGCCGTTGGGGAATGCACGCTATGTGGCATTTGAATCCGTGCTGCGTCCGGAACAGATGCCGGGCCAGCGCACGGGGCTGGATTCACTGCAATGGCCATATGTGGAGGGGTTGCGGCTTGATGAAGCCATGCATCCGCTGACCCTTCTGGCAGTCGGGTTATATGGGCAGACCCTGCCCACCCAGAACGGCGCGCCGATCCGGCTGGTGGTGCCGTGGAAATACGGGTTCAAGGGAATCAAGTCGATTGTCCGTATCCGGCTGGTCGAAAAAATGCCGCCCACGACATGGAACCGGATGAACGCCGCGGAATACGGTTTTTTTGCCAACGTCAATCCGGATGTGGATCATCCACGCTGGAGCCAGGCGTCGGAGCGTATCATCGGGGCGGGCGGATTTTTTGGTGGGGGACGGAAAAAAACGCTGATGTTCAACGGGTATGGTGAACAGGTGGCCGGATTGTACGACAACATGAACCTGCGGACCAGTTACTGAACATGCCCCGCCTGACCGGACAGGGCCGGCATCTTACGATCGTGCCATGGCGTGGTGAACGTTCGGCCATCATGTTCGTGGGGCTGTTGCCGGCGGCGGTCTATTTCTGGTACGGCGCGCATGGGCAACTGGGGGCTGACCCGGTCAATGTGTTTGAACGCTGGCTGGGGTTATGGGCGGTGCGTTTCCTGCTGCTGGGGCTGCTTGTGACGCCCCTGCGTGTCATGATGGGCTGCAACCTGCTGCGGTACCGGCGGACATTCGGGCTGCTGGCCTTCTGGTATGCCTGCATGCATGTGGCGACGTATGTCGTGCTGGATCAGCGCGGGGATATGGGTGTGCTGTTGCGGGACATAACGCACCGTCCATTTCTGATGCTTGGCTTTGCTGCGTTTTTACTGTTGCTGCCGCTGGCCATGACATCCAATGACTGGTCAATTCGCAGGCTGGGCCGGTGGTGGGGCAGGCTGCATCGTCTTGTCTATATCATTGCCGTGCTTGCCGCCGTGCATTTCCTTATGGCGTTCAAGACATATAACATGACCAGCATAAGTTATGCTGGCGCACTGGTTTTACTTGTCCTGTGGCGGGGATGGCATATGTGGCGCAGGCACACGGCCATGCGGATGGCATGATGGGGCATCTGGCATCACTGGGTTGGGCAGTTGTCAGGGACGTGCTGTGGCCTGCGTCTGCGCGATGTTGCGGATCCTGCGGTGCAGGGTGGAGCGACTGACACCCAGCATGCGGGCGGCGACCGCGACCTTTCCGCGTGCACTGGCCAGTGCGGTATGGATGGCCACGGTCTGGGCTTCGCGCAGGGGCGCATCAGGCGCGGGGGTGGCCGTATCATCAAGCAGGCATACGTTGATGTCATCCGTGGGGGACAGGCCCATCTGAATCCGTGCGGCATGGGTTGCGCCCACGATATGACGGTCGCGGTCCAGTGCAACCAGCGGGACCGAGGCGCCTGCCGTATCGCCCAGCAGCATGATGGCGTGGCCACGGTACTGGTCCATGAAGCAGTTGAGTTCGATCTGGCGCGCTGACTGCAGCAGGGCAGATGCGATCAGCACGCCCAGGGCCCCATCGGGTGTGGGGTGGAAGGAACTGGCGTTCAGTGCGCCGGCCATCCGTCCGTATGCGTCATAAACCGGCGTTGCAACCCCTGCCAGCCCATGCAGCCCGCTGCGCCAGTGCTGGTTGCGGTGCACGCTTATGCTGCGCCGTTCGGCAAGGCAGGTTCCAATGCCGTTTGTCCCGGCGTGCCGTTCGGCCCACACTGCACCAGGCCAGAAATGCCACCTGCGGCAGCCGCGCCGGATGGCAGGGCCTGCCTGATGGGTCAGGACAATCCCGTCCATGTCCGACAGCATGACGGTATAGCTGACCGGGGCCAGGGCGGCATACAGCCGTTCCAGTTCCGGGCCGGCGGAATACAGAACCCGGCCCGCCCGCTGGCATGCCTGCCGTAACTCTGCGCCCGACAGGACATCGGGCAGGGTCGGGGCCGAGGGATCCAGCCCGTAATCATGCTGGCAGCGCCGCCATGAGGCATCAAGCCCCGTCTGTACGGCAGGTATGCGGGCGATGGGGAACGCAGGATGCACAGGGCGGGAACCATCCAACATGCTGTTTCTTCGCGCTCATGTTCCAGGGGTGATGGCGGGTAAACACATGGTCGCCTGTCGCGGTTTTGCGACACTTCGTACGCCCCGCGTCACATGGACGTGAAGGGGGCGGGGTGCGTCCTTGCCGCGCACCGTGCAATGCGTGTGTGCTGCATGTAGCCCGGTGGGCCGCATGGACGCGGCGGCACGGGATCAGAAAAAAAACAGGGGAAATGACCATGCAAATAGCGCGTGAAACGCTGCTGCGCTCCTACCGGGCGATGCGGACCATCCGCATGTTCGAAGAGCGCCTGCATGTTGAATTCGCCACGGGGGAAATCCCCGGCTTCGTCCACCTGTATTGTGGCGAGGAAGCATCCGCCGTGGGCGTGTGCGCCAACCTGACGGATAACGACACCATAGCCAGTACCCACCGTGGCCACGGCCACTGCATTGCCAAGGGCGTGGGCGTTGCCGGCATGATGGCTGAAATCTATGGCCGTAGCACCGGTGTCTGCCGTGGCAAGGGCGGGTCGATGCATATTGCCGACCTGGCATGCGGCATGCTGGGGGCAAACGGGATCGTGGGGGGCGGCCCACCGCTGATCTGCGGGGCGGCGCTGTCGCACAAGACGCTGCGTGATGGCGGCGTGGCGGTCGCGTTCTATGGCGATGGCGCGTCGAACGAGGGATCGACGCTTGAAAGCCTCAACCTTGCATCCGTATGGAACCTGCCCGCCGTGTTCGTGGTGGAAGACAACGGGTATGGCGAGGCCACCAGTGCATCCTATGCCTGTGCCGGTACGCAGCAGGCGCGGGCGGCGGGGTTTGGCATGCCCTATATCGAATGTGACGGGTCGGATTATTTCGCCGTTCACCAGGCGGCAGGCGAGGCGATCGCCCATGCGCGCGAAGGCAAGGGACCGGTCATGCTGCATGTCCACCTGCAACGCTGGTACGGACATTTCGAAGGCGACGCCATGACCTATCGCGCGGCAGACGAAGTGGCGAACGCCAAGCGCGACCATGACTGCCTGAAGCTGTTCCGCACGCGCGTGACGGAGGCTGGCCTGTTTGACGGCAGCGAACTCGATGAGGTCGACGCTGCCGTCGCTGACGAGATCGAGGCCGCCGTAGTGCAGGCCAAGGACGACCCGCTGCCGCAATCCGCCGACCTTCTGGCTGATGTGTATGTCCGGTACTGACCTGTTCCCCCAATGCATGGAAGATATGAACCATGAGTAAAAAGAGCTTTCGTCAGGCGATCAATGAAGCCCTGCGGCAGGAAATGCGCCGTGACCCCACCGTCATCCTGATGGGGGAAGACGTGGCGGGTGGCCGGGGCGGATCGGCTGGCACAAAGGATGCATGGGGTGGCGTGCTGGGCGTGACCAAGGGATTGCTGGAGGAGTTTGGCGATACCCGCGTGCTGGATACGCCCATTACCGAAGCCTCCTATATCGGTGCGGCCGCCGGTGCTGCCGTGACCGGGCTGCGGCCCGTGGCGGAACTGATGTTTGTCGATTTTGTCGGCTGCTGCCTGGACCAGATCATGAATCAGGCCGCCAAGTTCCGGTACATGTTTGGCGGCAAGGCCCGTACGCCGCTGGTGATCCGCGCCATGTTCGGCGCGGGGTTCAATGCAGCAGCCCAGCACAGTCAGGCGCTGTATCCCCTGTTTACCCATATTCCCGGGCTGAAGGTGGTGATCCCGTCTTCACCCTATGAGGCCAAGGGACTGCTGATTTCGGCCATCCGCGATGATGATCCCGTCATCTTCCTTGAAAACAAGGTAATGTATGACGAAGAGGAAGACGTGCCCGACGAACCCTACGCCATCCCGTTTGGCGAAGCCAACCTGACGCGGGAAGGGCGCGATGTGACCATCGTCGCCTTTGGCCGCATGGTCGGGCTGGCCAACCAGGCGGCCGACCGGCTGGAAAAGAAGGGCATAAGCTGCACGGTCATCGATCCGCGCACCACGTCGCCGCTGGATCGTGACACCATTCTGGAATGCGTGGCCGATACCGGGCGGCTGGTGATCGTGGATGAATCCAGCCCACGGTGCAACATGGCGACCGACATTGCGGCCCTTGTGGCGGAAGAGGCATTCGATACCCTGCGCGCGCCCATCCGTCGCGTGGTGCCACCGCATACGCCGGTTCCCTTCGCCACCGTTCTGGAAACGCTTTACCTGCCCAGCGTGGACAGGATCGAGGCTGCGGTCACCGCCACCATGGCCCACCGCGTAGCGGAGAAAGTCTGACATGACACAGGACATCATTCCCGTCACCATGCCCAAATTCGGGCTGGCCATGACCGAAGGCAAGATTGCCGGGTGGATGGTCGAACCGGGTGCTGCCGTCAAGACGGGGGACGAACTGGTTGATATTGAAACCAGCAAGATCACCAATGCCTTTGAAAGTCCCGTAACCGGTACGTTGCGGCGGCAGGTTGCCAGTAATGGGGAAATGCTGCCGGTGGGCGCACTGATTGGCGTGGTGGCCGATGCAGCCGTGCCGGATACGGATATTGATGCGTTCATTACCCGCTTCCAGGCCGATTTTGCTGCATCGTCCGATGCGCAGTCAGGCAGCGCGCCAGTCGATGAACCGGTCATGATGACAGTGGGGGAGCATACCCTGCGTGTGCATGAACGCGGCGAAGGTGACGGTATTCCCCTGCTGTTGATCCACGGGTTTGGTGGCGACCTGAAAAACTGGATGCTCAACCATGCGGCCCTTGCGCACGGGCGGCGTGTCATTGCCTTTGACCTGCCGGGACATGGCGAGTCATCGAAGGATGTCGGACCGGGCACGCTGGAATTCTTCGCGGACGTGACAGTGCAGCTTCTGGCGCAGCTCAAGATCAGCCAGGCGCATGTCATGGGCCATTCGCTGGGTGGGGGCATTGCGCTGACACTGGCGCATGCCGCGCCACAGAGCGTGGCCTCGCTGGTGCTGGTCGCCGCTGCGGGCCTTGGGCCGCAGATCAACATGACCTTTATCAACGGGTTTATCGAAGCCGATCGCGTGCGCGCGGTGCAGGACGCGCTGAAATACCTTGTGCATGACAAATCCCTGATCGGTCGGCGCATGGCCGATGACGTGCTGCGCTACAAAAGGCTGGATGGGGTGGACGCCGCCCTGCGCAGGGTTGCGGATGCCTGTTTCCCCAACGGGCGGCAGGGGGATGACCTGCGGTCCGTTCTGGCGGCGGTCCATGTCCCGGTTTCGGTAATATGGGGTCAGGAAGATGAAATCCTGCCCGTGACACAGGCTGATGGCCTGCCGGGCGGTGTCGAACGGCATGTGCTGCCTGATATAGGGCACATGCCCCAGCTTGAATGTGCCGACAGGGTCAACGCCATGGTGGAGGAATTCATGAAATCCAGAGTTTTCGCTACATGACATGAAGGCCGGTTCAGGATGGCGCTGTCACGACATGTCTTCATGCGCCATCCTGAACGGAGAGACTTTGTTATTTCTGCCCTGCGGGGCAGGGGTATGTTTCATGATATTCTGCGAATGAAGGAACCGTTTCTGTATTGAAACAGTATATCCTGTTACTCCCTGCCTGCCTGTAATGTTTCGTATTATGACAGAATAATGGAAAAACTTTCTGTTACGACAGGTCACCAGAAGGTGCACAGCCCATAACTTGCCATGTCACTGCCGATGTGTATTCACTTGGGTCACAACAAGGCGGCAAAGCAAGAATAGCCGGACTGGAAAGCCAGTTACGGCATGGGAATAATAATAATGTTTGTCGGAATTGATCTGGGTACGTCCGCCCTCAAGGCCGTTCTGGTTGATGGCCAGCAGAATGTAATAGGCAGTCATTCATATCCGTTGCGTGTCAGTTCCCCCCGGCCGGGATGGAACGAACAGGCACCGCAGGACTGGTGGATGGCCCTGCTTGGCGCCATGGACGCGCTGGCGGCGGCCCATCCGGCTGACATGGCAAAGGTGACCGGCATGGGCCTGTCCGGTCAGCAGCATGGCGCGGTGCTGCTGGGGCGCGATGGTGATGTGCTGCGTCCGTGTATTTTATGGAATGACGTGCGCGCGGTGGCGCAATGTGCGGAATTCGAACGCAGGTTTCCGCAAAGCCGTGACGTATGCGGCAACATTGCCATGCCCGGCTTTACCGCGCCCAAGCTGTTATGGGTGGCGGAGAATGAGCCGGAGGTTTTTGCCGCGACCCGCCATGTCCTGCTGCCCAAGGCCTGGCTGCGTTACCGCATGACCGGCGACATGATCGAGGATATGTCCGATGCCGCGGGATCCCTGTGGCTGGATGTCGGCCATCGTCGCTGGTCCGATGATGCTTTGGTTGCGACGGGCCTGCGGCGTGACGACATGCCCGATCTGGTGGAAGGCACGGCGCCTGCGGGCGTGCTGCATGCGGCGCTGGCCCAGCGATGGGGGATCAGGGCGCATCCGGTGCTGGCCGGTGGTGCAGGGGATAACGCGGCTGGTGCCGTGGGGCTGGGGGCGGTCAGGGCCGGGTCGTCGTTCCTGTCGCTGGGTACGTCGGGCGTATTGTGGGTAACAACCGACCGGTTCCGGCCGCATCCACAGGGCGGGATCCATGCGTTCTGCCATGCCGTGCCCGATATGTGGCACCAGATGGGGGTGACGCTGTCGGCGGCTTCGTCGCTTGCGTGGTGGGCGCGTACCACCGGCATGGCAGAGGGCGATCTGCTGGCGGAACTGCCCGCGCGCATCATGCGTCCGTCGCCTGCCGTTTTCCTGCCTTACCTGTCGGGTGAACGTACGCCCCATAATGATGGCCATATCCGTGGCATGTTTGCCGGCCTGTCCCACAACACCACGCGCGCGGACATGACGCAGGCGGTGCTGGAAGGTGTGGCCTTTTCCTTTCGTGATGTCGTGGATGCACTGGCGGATGCCGGTTCCCCCGTAACACAGGCGGATGTGATCGGCGGGGGATCGCATAGCCGGGCATGGGTTTCCATCCTGTCCAGTGTCACGGGGCTGTCGCTGCACCGACTGGCGCATGGGGAACAGGGGGGCGCATTTGGCGCGGCGCGCCTTGCCCGCATTGCGGTCACGGGGGAAGCGGTGGACGCCGTCTGCCTGCCGCAGCAGCGTAAGGAAACGCTGGTTCCCGATCCTGAACTTGTCAGCGCCTATGCCGCGCCACTGGCATTCTACCGCAGGCTTTATCCCGCCCTTCGTTCCGCAATGGATGCGTAGTCCGCCTGACCGTGCGGCCTGCCAGGTCCACAGCATGTCCCGACCGGGCAAAAGGCTGTTATAGCCCTATAACGACCATGCCGCCCATATCGGGCAGGAACAGGGGGAATGGATAGCATTATGAAAGCTGGTATGTTTCACACGATGGTATATTCCGCATGCACGGCCCTTACGCTGGCATGCATGATGCCCGTCGGGGCTGTTGCCGCCGACAGCGTGGACCATGGCGCCGCCCCGTCGGGCAATATCAGCGTTGTCGCGCGTTTTTATGACATGCAGCCATCAGGGATCGCGACCCTGCCGGATGGACGCATCGTGCTGGCGTTCCCGCGCAGCGCCGCCGACCACAAGGGACCGCGCCTGGGCCTGTTGCACAATGGCGGGGCTGTGCCATTTCCCGATGAAGCGACGCAGGCACGCTTTATTTCTCCCCTTGGCATGACGGTGGATGCAACCGGTCGGCTGTGGATTGTGGATGAAGGCACCGTCGCCGGGCAGAAAACGCCACCCACCCCCGCGCTGATCGGGCTGGATGGACATACCGGGCAGATCGTGGCGACCATACCGCTGGGCAGTGGGGCGACGCGGGCCGACAGCCATGTGAATGACGTGCGTGTGGACATGACGCATGGTGCGCAGGGCACGGCCTATGTCAGCGATACCTCTCTTATGGATCATCCGGCGATCATCGTGGTTGATCTTGCAACCGGGCATGCGCGACGGGTGCTGGAAAACGCGCCTTCGACCCGTGCGGAACCGGGTTTCGCCATGGAACTGGACGGGCAGATGCTGCGTTATGACATGGCGCACCCGGCCATGGGGCAGGGCGGCATTGATGGCGTGACGCTGAGTACGGATTCATCACGTCTGTACTGGCAGCCCCTGTCCAGCCGCAGGCTTTACAGCGCGCCGACCGCCCTGCTGGCTGATCCCGCCGTAACCCCCGCGCAGCTTGAACACGCCGTGCGTGACGAAGGGGAGGACGCGGTGGTTGATGGCATGGCGACCGGCCCCGACAATACCCTGTATCTGACGGACATCGAACGCCACACGGTCCTGCGCCGCACGGCAGACGGGCACCTGTCCGTTGTCGCGCATGACCCCCGCCTGATCGCCCCTGATGGCCTGACCCTCAGGGACGGTGCCCTGTGGCTGACCGTGGGCCAGTGGGGGCGGCTGCCGGTCTTCCATGACGGTCATGACATGGAAGAGCGGCCATGGCTGGTGGTGCGCATTCCCTTGAAATAAGCCTGACTGGCAAGCTGGAAAGAACGCATAATAATGGCGCATGACAGACAGACGGTATCTGGCTCCGGTATCGTGAACCTCATTGCGGGCGTGGCTGCTACGGGCGGCCTGCTGTTCGGGTATGATACCGGCATCATTTCCGCGGCCCTGCTGCAGATCACCACTGACTTTGGCCTGGGAACGCTGGGACAGCAGGTCGTGACATCCGCCATCGTTGCCGGGGCGCTGGGGGGCTGCCTTGTGGCGGCCCCGCTGTCGGACCGGCTGGGGCGGCGTTACATGATCATGTTCGCCGCCCTTGTCTTTATTGTGGGAACACTGGTTGCGTCCTTCTCTCCGGGGGAGACGATCCTGGTCTGCGCACGGTTCATCCTGGGGCTGGCGGTCGGCATGTGTTCGCAGATCGTGCCGGTCTATATCGCGGAAATCGCCCCACGGGAAAAACGTGGGCAGATGGTGGTCCTGTTCCAGCTTGCGGTCGTGTTCGGTATCCTTGTGTCCTTTATTGCGGGGTATCTGTGCCGTCATTATTCGTGGCGGCTTATGTTCGGTCTTGGCATCGTGCCGGCGGTCATCCTGTTTGTCGGCATGTCGGTACTGCCCCGCAGCCCGCGCTGGCTGGCCATGAAGGGGAACATGGAAGGGGCGTTCGAGGTGCTCCGGCGCCTGCGCAGCAACCCGCAGGCTGCACGGGCAGAACTGGATTCCATTATCGCCATGCATGATGAGCAGGCCCCATGGTCCGCGCTGCTGCAGCCATGGGTGCGCCCGGCGGTGGTGGCATCGGTTGGCGTCGCGTTATTCTGTCAGATTACGGGTATCAATGCGGTGCTGTATTACGCACCAACCATTTTCGCGGGTGTGGGGTTTGGGGAAAGCTCCGCCCTGCTGACGTCCATCGCCATTGGTGTCGCCATGGTCATCTCCACGGCCTTCGGCAGTTGGGCGGTGGATGCCTGGGGACGGCGCAGGCTGCTGCTGCGGCTTGTGCCCGGGGCTGCGGTCTCGCTCATGGTGCTGGCGATCATGTTTGGCATCGGGTCGACATCGGGGATCAATACATGGATCACAGCAGCCGCCGTGGTCAGTTACGCCATATTCAACGTGGGCAGCCTGTCTGTTGCGATATGGCTGGTGGGGGCGGAGGTCTATCCCCTGTCATGCCGGAGCAAGGGCATGAGCCTTGTGGCGGCAACGCACTGGACGGCCGACCTGCTGATTTCCCTGACCACGCTGTCACTGGTGCAGGCGCTGGGGGCGGCGGGCACGTTCTGGATGTATGCTGCACTCAATGTGGCTGCGTTCGTGTTTGTCTGGCGTTATGTGCCTGAAACGCGTGGGCGCTCGCTGGAAGAAATCGAAACGGCGCTGAAGGCTGGCACCTTCAATAAGCTGACCTGAACCGCATTTGTCGGGATGATCGGGGCTTGCCGCGTTACAGCGTAGGAAGAACGAAAGGCTACATTCATATAATAATGAGATGTAGCCTTTATCGTATATTGTTCGTCAATACATGAATGGTCAGGGATGGATATGTCCCCGCGCGGGTTCCAGGACAGGCGCGCGCAGGCGGGGAACCGGAACAAGAACCGGTGCATCCTGCGGCAGCAGGTGGTGCAGGATCTTCTCCCCGATCGCGGTCTGCCATAGCCACAGGCTATTGACCTGCCCACGAAAGCTGCTTTCTCCCCCCATCGCTCCCGAAGGACGGAAACCCGATGCCAGCCCGATTCCGAACAGGCCGGCAATGGGATGTCCGTCCTCATCCATGACGGCACATTCCGCACCGGTCAGGCATCCATCGGTGGTATCGGCGGCAAGGGATATGGGGTGGTCGTGCATGTCCATCATGGCCACGCGGCGGGGACGATAACCAAAGCAGGCAATAATGGCGTCGGCATTATCGAGAATGTTATTTACCTGCGCGTCGTTGTCTCCCGTCATCTGTACGTCGTGCACAAGGGGTTCGGGCGGGGCATTGGCAATGCCCATCAGCTGCATGGCCAGATCACGGGATTCATAACGCAGGCCGCCAAAGCGGTAAACGAACTGGCTGACCGGACAGATGTCGGTATCGCTGAACTCCCTGTATCCATCCGCGACCGCTTCCTGTGCCGTACGGTAAAACAGCTTCAGACGTGATTTATGCAGCAGCGTCAGATGGCCCGGCGCAAGGCAGTCCGCCATGTCACGCATGATGACACGTGCAACGGACAGTGCACTGCTGGCGCCACCAATAATGGCGATCCTGGGTTTTTTATGTCCCGCTGTCATCGCGCGCAGGCGGTCAATGCCATCAGGGGACAGCAGGGTATCAGACTGCATGATCCGGCCCGCATGGCGGGGGAGCAAAGGGCGCCCGGCAACCTGTTCATCATGAAGCCGCTGTTCAGGCTGGCAGGCCCCCATCGCCAGCACGACCTTGCAGGCGTGAATGTGCTGTGTGCGCTGGCCATCGCAGGAGACGAGGTGACACCCCCATTCTCCACTCATATCCTGATGCAGGCTTCTCAGCTGCCACCCGGTCAGCAGCCGTGAGGCCGGATGCGCACGGATCAGTCCCGTCAGCACCTCGCCTACCAGATCCAGGAATTCCGCGACAATCCGTAGCGGCAGGGCCTGCCTGCCGTGGCTGCGGATCATTTTCACCAGTGGATGGTGGGTCAGGCGTGCAAGTTCGGGTACCGGATTGTCCGTGATCGTATCGACGAACGTTTCGGCTGCACTGTCTGAATTGATGACATATCGCCCCAGCATGCCAGAGCCGATATGTTCACCCTGTTCAACCAGGGTCAGTCCTTCATCCAGCAGGCGTGGCAGTTCGCCTATGCGCGACGCGGCAAGCAGCACGGCAATGCCAGCCGGGCCACCGCCAGCAATAAGAACCGGTGTTGATGTATGGGGGGACATGGCTGCAGGTATCCATTTTCCAGTGGGGGGAAGGAAAGGGGGCTTACATATCTGCGGCGTGGCAGGCGTTCATGAGTTCCTGGCACACGTACCCCACCATTTCCGGCGTCATTTCATGCCACAGCGGCAATGAGACAATGGAAGAGGCAAGGGCGCGGGTCGCGTGCAGATCGCCTGCTTTACTATGGGCGGCAAAATAGCTCTGTTCATGCAGGTGCGGTGAAAAATAGGTTGATGTGCCGATCCGTTTTTCTTTCATGCGTTCAAGTATTGCATGACGGTATGGCGCATATCGTGGTGGAAGGCGCACAGGCATGAACTGGTAGGATATGCGGGCGCCACGCTGCTGCTGGAAACCGAAACCGGGCAGAAGGTCGTAATACATCTGTTCGATACGGCGTTTCCGTTCCACAACGCTTTCCAGGCGTTCCAGCCCCGAAAGCGCAAGCAGCGCCCCGATTTCAGGCAGTTTCGAATTCAGTCCGGGCATGGTGGCATGGCGGATCTGTCCAAAGCCGAAATTGCCCATGGCCCGCAATGCTTCGATCATGTCGGGGTTGTTGGCGTATATGAAACCGCCTTCCCCGATCCCCATTGTTTTTGTCGCGTGCAGGGAGCACACGATGGCATGCGGCGATCCGGTCCCGAAGCCCTGCCCAAGCGCATCATGCGCACCGAGGGAGGCCGCGGCATCAATCACGACAGGAATTCCGGTCTGTTTTTCCAAAGCAGTGTAACGGGCGATATCGGTCGCATTTCCGAACGTGGCATAAGGAAATATCGCTGCGACCTGTTCGCCATACTGGCGAAGTAATTCATTTTCCGATTCATGGGATGCCATCCAGTCATCGGGGTCAATGTCACAGAACAGGGGAATGAAACCCGCCCACAGGGCGGCGTGTGCTGCCGCCGCGAACGTAAAGGACGGCATGATGACATATCGCGCGACACGGGTATCCTTGTGCCGGGTCGCATATTTAAGCGCCATCATAAGCCCGATCGTGGCGTTGCACACCGTGACGCACTGACCCACGCCACTGAACATCTGTTCAACCAGC
>NZ_JABLUU010000032.1:0-11922 GCF_018491655.1 Komagataeibacter oboediens
AACCTTATACAATATAATCAGCATGTTAAACCGTCCGTAAGGGCGGCTTTCTGCGTTTGGGAAACACGCGCAGGATGCGTATAGGATGCAAATGGGAGTGAAACTCCAGCGTAGTTTGGACTCATAACAAGGCTTTTCACGATGGCGTGAACTTGATCGGCGGCCTTATTGATCAGTGGAAATTGCGCGATCTGACGACGATACGCTCACCGGCGGAAACGCTGTCATGAGCGCTCTCAGCAGAGGAGCGATTACCAACGTCTGCGAGCAGCCCGGAGAGATCGATAATCTCCTTTGCTACCAGATGCACGACCTCACCTTCCTTCTGCAGTATGCCTGTCACCGCCAGCATCTGGCCGCCAAGCACCACGCGCCGGTTAGTGTCGAACATATCGGGCCAGATGATGATGTTCATGTTGGCCGTCTCGTCCTCCAGCGTCATGAACACCACACCTTCGGCGGAGCCCGGTCGCTGCCGGACCAGAACCAGCCCCGCCACGGTGAGACGCTTCCCATCTTTCGCGGCCAGCGCCTGCCGACAGGACATGATGTCCCTTGCCTGAAGATCCTCGCGTAGGAAGGTCAGCGGATGATTCCGCAGGGTCAGGCCAAGCCGGTTATAGTCTCGCACCACCTCGGCGCCATCCCGCATCGGCTGGAGCAGCACGTCCGGTTCCTCCGCTTCCCGGGTTACCTGCGTTGCCGCGAACAGGGGTAATGGTTCGTCGCGCAGAGCCTTGATCGCCCAGAGCGCCTCGCGCCGTACCAGCCCGAGCGAAGGCCGGAACGCATCCGCTTCGGCCAGATGGGTCAGGGCTGCCGCTTTCACACCGGCCCGACGCCACAGATCATCGATCGAGGTAAACGGGCGTGAGGCTCGCGCGGCAACAATGCGGGCTGCATCGTCATTGGCCAGCCCCTTCACTAGACTCATGCCTAGCCGCACGGCAAATCGGCCATTGGAGCTTTCCGGTCCTTCCAGCGTGCTGTCCCAGCGTGAAGCATTCATGCAGACAGGTCGGACCTCCACGCCATGCTCCCGCGCATCACGGACAAGCTGCGCCGGCGCATAAAATCCCATTGGCTGGGAATTCAGGAGTGATGCCAGAAACACGTCCGGATGCGTGCATTTCATCCATGACGATGAGTAGGCCAGAATGGCGAAACTCGCCGCGTGGCTCTCGGGAAATCCATAGGAACCGAAGCCCTCCAGTTGCTGATAGATCCGCTCGGCGAATTCTTCCGGATAACCGTTGGCGCGCATGCCTTCGATCAGGCGTGTCTGAAACTGCGAGACGGTACCAGTGTTCTTGAACGTCGCCATGGCCCGACGCAACTGATCGGCCTCGGCGGCGGTAAACCCTGCACAGATCATGGCGACCTGCATCGCCTGTTCCTGAAACAACGGGATCCCGAGGGTCTTTTTCAGAACCTTTTCCAGTTCCGGGGTGGGATAGTTTTCCGGTTCGATCCCTTCGCGCCTGAGGAGATAGGGATGGACCATATCCCCCTGTATGGGGCCGGGGCGGACGATCGCCACTTCAATGACGAGGTCATAAAATACGCGTGGCTTGAGCCGTGGGAGCATGGACATCTGGGCGCGGGATTCAATCTGGAAGACACCAATGGTGTCAGCCTTCCTGATCATGGCGTAGGTACGCGGATCCTCAGCCGGGAGGGTCTGGAGCGTGAAGTGCTGGCCCTTGTGTTCTGCCAGCAGGTCCAGTCCTTTTTTCATGCAGGTCAGCATGCCAAGCGCCAGGATATCGACCTTCATGAATTTCAGGATGTCGATATCGTCCTTGTCCCACTCGATGATCTGGCGGTCCTCCATGGATGCCGGTTCGATCGGCACCAGTTCATCCAGCCGGTCATGTGTCAGCACAAAACCACCGGGATGCTGTGACAGGTGACGAGGTACACCAATCAGGCAACGTGCCAGGTCGAGTGTCAGGCGGATGCGCCGGTCGGACAGGTCAATACCCGTCTCATTCAGGGCCTCATCATCCAGCTTGCGCCCCCAGCCCCAGATCTGACCTGACAGCGTGCGGATCAGGTCTTCGGGGAGGCCCATTACCTTGCCGACGTCCCGGAGCGCTCCCTTGGCGCGATAGCGGATCACCACGGCCGTCAGGGCTGCCCGGTCACGCCCGTAATGCTCATAGACCCACTGGATGACCTGCTCACGGCGTGTGTGTTCAAAATCCACATCGATATCCGGCGGTTCGCCCCGTTCCTCGGAGACGAAGCGCTCGAACAGGAGGGAGTTGCGGGCCGGATCGATGGCAGTAATGCCGAGCACGTAGCAGACCGCACTATTGGCCGCCGACCCACGTCCCTGACAAAGAATGTCCTGAGAACGGGCATAACGGACGATGCTGTTCACCGTGAGGAAATACGGTGCGTAGGCCATGCGCCCGATCAGGGCGAGTTCATGTTGCAGGCTTTTGCAGACTTCGTCCGGCACCCCTTCGGGATAGGTGCGGGCTGTGGCCTCCCATGTCAGGGTTTCCAGCGCCTGCTGGGGCGTCTGACCGGGCACGGATACTTCATCGGGATACTGGTAGGCCAGATCATCGAGCGAGAAGCGGCAGCGCTCCACGATATCTAGGGTGCGGGCGACCGCTTCAGGGTAACGGCTGAACAGCCGGGCCATTTCCTGCGGCGGTTTGAGATAACGATCGGCATGACGTTCGCGAACAAAGCCTGCCTCATCGATGGTGGTGTTGTGCCGGATACAGGTGACGATGTCCTGCAGGATGCGTCGATCATGGGTGTGGAACAGCACATCGTTGGTCACGACGGTCGGCACTCGCGCCTGATGCGCCAGGTTGGCAAGCTCATACAACCGCATCTGGTCATTGGGACGACGGAGCAGGGTGAGCGCCATGTAGGCGCGGTCAGCAAAGGCGTCTTTCAGCTTGCGCAGGTGCAGGGCGCAGGCATCATCCGCCGTGTCCGGGATCAGGACGACGAGCAGGCCCTCGCCCCAGGCGATCAAGTCTTCCCAGAGAAGATGACACTTTCCCTTTCCGGCTCGGGCCTTGCCAAGGCTGAGCAGACGACACAACCGGCCATAGGCGGTCCGGTCCATCGGATAGACCAGCACCGGCGGGAAATCCGCCAGATCGAGGCGACACCCGACGACCAGCCGGACGCCGGTAGTCTTCGCGGCTCCGTATGCCTGCACCATGCCCGCCAGGGAATTGCGGTCACAGATCCCTAGCGCCTCAAGCCCCAGCGCTCTGGCCTGTTCGAACAGTTCGATCGGCGACGAGGCTCCACGCAGGAACGAGAAATAGGTCGTCACCTGCAGTTCCGCGTAACGCGGTGCTGAGGTGTTCATCCGAAGATCCCATGCAGGAACCAGCCCTGCGAGCCGGTCTCGCCATGCTCGCCATCGCCGGCCCGGTAGAGCCAGAAGCGTTCTCCGCTCGTGTCCTCCACCCGGAAATAGTCCCGGGCGATGGTCAGTTCGGCATCATTCTTCCACCATTCGCCAAAGACCCGCTCCGGCCCGTCGGCGCATTTCACTTTTCGTCGCACGCCCCGCCAGATGAAAAACAGTGGCGGTTGATCCGGCAGTTCCGCCATCGCCTGCACGGGTTCCGGCGGTGCCAGCAGGCGTGTTGGACGTGGCCAGTGCTCGGGCCAGTCCTTCGTCTCCTCGGGCGCCAGCGCGGGCACGCGGCAGAAGGAGCGTTCGGGCAGATCGCTTTCTACCGGGACAAAGCGATAGAGCGCCTGCGTGCCGACACGGTTGGCCAGTGTGTCGATCAGGTCGGACACATCGGCCTCTTCCTCGGCGATCAGGGAAGAGACGGTCTGCCGCCGGTCCATCGGTTCCGCCAGAGAGGCGATCAGCACCATGCGTTCGATGCCGAACCCCGGATCGATGGTTTCGATCTTCTCGCACAACAGCCGGGTCAGACGTCTGACGTCGCGCACCGGCATGGCCGTGGCCACCCGGATCGCCTCGGTGCGGCTGTCCACCCGATGCAGCAGCAGGTCGAGGCGGCGCACGCCCTGTCCGCGTTCGTCCAGGCCCTGGCAGAGCAGTGGCACCAGCTTGCCGATGTACTTGGCGATGGTTTCGGCCGCGCCGATGGGTTCGGCGAAATTCCGGCTGACCTCGACCGGATCAACCGGGCGGACTGGCACGATGGCTTCACCAATACGCCCGAACGCCTGATCCAGCCTGCGGGCTACTTCTGGGCCGAAACGCAGCGCCAAAGGTGCACGGGGCATGGCGGCAAGCGGTCCAATGCGGGATATGCCCAGCTTGGCCAGACCCTCAATGATTGTGGTTGGCAGGCGGAGTGCTTCAATGGGCAGGTCGGCCAGTGCAGAGGTCGTTTTATCTGAAGGGACAGCCCCTATCGCTAACCGGCCATAGCGGGCGATGGCGTGCGCGGCTCCCCACGTGTCAGCCACCACAGCTTTTGCCCGAAAGCCGGCGCCCGCCACGCGATGAACCATGTCCTTGAGCATGGGAAGTTCACCGCCATGCAGATGATCCGCCCCGGTCGTATCCAGAACCAGCCCATCCGGCGCATCGACGGCCACGATGGGCGCGATACGGTGCTGGAACCACAGGGCCAGCTTTTCCAGCCCCAGCCGGTCGCCCTCGGGATCGGCGTCCATCAGCAGCAGATCAGGATACAGCGCCTGGGCCTTGGCGACCGGAGTGCCGGGACGCAGACCCAGCCTGCGGGCGGCGAGATCGACCGCCAGCACCACCCGTCGCCGTCCTTCCCGTCCGATCAGCGCCAGCGGTACCTCAGGCGCTGGCGCGTCTTTGCCCAGCCGCTTCCTGATCCGATCCGTCGGCCAGAGCGGCAGGTAAAGAGAGACGATCCGCGATCGGGCTGCATGGGGCGAGCCTCCCTTTGGCATCACAGGCCTCCACTTCAAAATCGGCACATTCGCCTGCGCGGGCGCGGATCAGTTCCAGCAGCCAGCGCGGTCTTCCCACACCGGGAACCGGCAGCGACGCGGACGGCAGAACCGAAACTCGCCAGCGGGTGACAGAAGCCGTTGGCTGACCGAAATCCGCCGCATCCGTTTGCCGCCGCCAGCGTCGGATGGCGATGCCGAGGGAACCGGACGTCTCGGCCGCCAGTTGCAGGCGGCGTGAGGCCGTCATGGACAGACGCGCCACCTCGGCGACCACGGCCCCAAGACCGCCATGCCGCAGTCCTTCCTCGAAACAGGCCAGCACATCGACGTCCGAGGCCGCCTCGACATAGATGGTCCGCCGTGCCGACAGCCCGACCTGCTTCAGGGAAGGGGCGAACACATCCTGACGGGTGACGATCCACAGCACCTTGCCGCGCGTGCGGGCCGCAATGCCGGCGCAGAACTGACCAGCCGCCGCACTGTGCAGGGCATCGTTGCCGCCGCCCGCCACCTCGTGCAACGCACCCAGCGCCAGACCACCACCGGGCAGGCGGCTGTCGATCTCACGTACGCCAAAGGGCAGCATCTTGCGGCGTCGGTCGCTATGCCCTTCGAGACGGCTGATCGCGGCCCGCAGCGTCTCCAGACCGGGTTTTTTATTGAGTTCAGCAGTCATTTCACGGGTCGATGTCCCTTGTGCAGGTGCATTTCATGATTATATGTTCCTGATTTGTTCTGATCATGCTACGCAAGTCAATGCAAATTCGCTCCGTATCCGGCATGCTGGTATCCGATGTCGGTTCGGTATCGTTGATGAAAGCGCGCTAAGGAATTGAATTCAGAACCTTCTCCCATCCCAAACAGCGGCGATTATCTGTCCCGTCTGAATGATGCGCAGCGGCAGGCCGTCACGCACGGGACCGGAGTCTCGGCAGGCATCGCGGATTCACCCCCGCTGCTGGTCATCGCTGGCGCCGGATCGGGCAAGACCAATACGCTGGCGCACCGGGTCGCGCATCTGATTAACTCCGGCGCTGATCCGCGTCGTATCCTGCTGCTGACCTTCTCGCGCCGGGCCAGTGTCGAGATGACGCGACGGGTGGAGCGCATCTGCAAAACGGTGCTCGGCGACAAGGCCGGTCCTCTGGCCGACGCGCTGGCCTGGGCCGGGACGTTCCACTCCATCGGTGCGCGGCTGCTGCGGGAGTATGCCCAGCAGATCGGTATGAACCCGGCTTTCTCGATCCATGACCGGGAGGATTCCGCCGATCTGATGAATCTCATCCGCCACGATCTGGGGTTTTCCAAAACCGAGAAGCGGTTTCCCGGTAAGGGCACGTGCCTTGCCATCTATTCCCGTGTGGTGAATTCCGGCGCACCGCTCGCCGATGTGTTGCTGAAGCACTATCCGTGGTGCGCGGGCTGGGAAGGCCAGCTCAAACAGCTCTTTGCAGGTTATGTCACGGCGAAGCAGGAACAGGGTGTGCTGGATTACGACGATCTGCTGCTGTGCTGGGCGCAGATGGTGAGCGATCCGGTGCTGGCCGCCGATATCGGCGGCAAATGGGATCATATGCTGGTCGACGAGTATCAGGACACCAACCGGCTGCAGGCGGATATCCTGCTGGGCATGAAGCCCGACGGACGCGGGCTGACGGTGGTGGGCGATGACGCCCAGAGCATCTATGCCTTCCGGGCGGCGACCGTGCGCAACATCCTCGATTTTCCGGCGTCCTTCGATCCCCCGGCATGCGTCGTGACGCTGGACCGGAATTATCGCTCGACAAAGCCCATTCTGGATGCGGCCAACGCCGTCATTGGCGAAGCGACCGAGCGGTTCACCAAGGATCTGTGGACCGAGCGCACCTCAGATGAAAAGCCGCGACTGGTCACCATCTGGGACGACACCGCCCAAGCGAGCTATATCGCGGATCGTGTGCTGGAAGAGCGGGAGGGTGGCACGCCGATGAAGCAGCAGGCGGTGCTGTTCCGGGCCTCGCACCATAGCGGCACGCTGGAGGTGGAACTGACAAGGCGCAACATCCCATTCGTGAAGTTCGGTGGCCTGAAGTTTCTCGACAGTGCGCATGTGAAGGATGTGCTGGCTCTGCTGCGTTTTGCTCAGAACCCTCGCGACCGCATCGCAGGCTTCCGGGTGTTGCAGCTTCTGCCGGGTGTGGGGCCGGGTTCGGCCCGACGCGTGCTGGACACGATGGGCGAAAGTGCCCATCCCTTCGAGGCGCTGAAGGATGTCAAAGCCCCGCAGCGTAGTGGCGAGGCCTGGACGGGTTTCGTGAATATGCTGACCGCTCTTGGCGGCCATCAGGTCGGCTGGCCGGGCGAGATCGCGGCTGTACGCTACTGGTATGAACCGCATCTGGAACGGCTGCATGAGGACGCCTCCACCCGTCTGGCCGATCTGGTGCAACTCGAACAGATTGCCAGCGGCTATGCCTCACGGGAAAAATTCCTGACCGAACTGACGCTGGACCCACCGGATGCCACATCCGATCAGGCCGGCGTGCCGTTGCTGGATGAGGACTATCTGATCCTCTCCACCATTCATTCCGCCAAGGGGCAGGAGTGGAAAAATGTCTTCGTGATGAATGCGGTGGACGGCTGCATTCCATCCGATCTGGCCACCGGCGAGCAGGATGACATCGAAGAGGAACGCCGGCTGCTCTATGTCGCCATGACGCGGGCGAAGGACAGTCTCGATATCATGGTACCGCAGCGCTTCTATGTGCATGGCCAGCACAGCCGGGGCGACCGGCATGTCTATGCGTCTCGCACCCGTTTCATCGACCGGGACATGCTGCCCCTGTTTCAGTCCGTATCCTGGCCGGTCGTGAAGCCGGAAGAGCAGGCCCGGCAGGAGGCGGTGAAGTCGGTGCGGATTGATATGGCGGCCCGTCTGCGCGGCATGTGGTCGTAAGGAAGCAACGCCGATGTGCAATCTCTATTCCATGACCTCGAATCCTCAGGCGATCCGGGCGATCGCGAAAGTTCTTGAGGATCGCACGGGCAATCTCCAGCCACTGCCCGAGATCTACCCGAATACGATGGCGCCGATTGTGCGGAATGATGAGAATGGTCGCGAACTGGTCATGGCGCGCTGGGGCATGCCGACACCGCCGGGCTATCTAAAGGGGCACAAGGTGGATCGCGGGGTGACCAATATCCGCAATCCGGGATCTGTATGGTGGAAGCGCTGGGAAGGCGTGGCGCATCGCTGTCTCGTGCCACTGACGGCGTTCTCGGAACCGGAGCGTCTGCCCGACGGGAAATCGCGGCCGGTGTGGTTTGCCCGCAGCGATGGAGAACCGCTCGCTTTCTTTGCCGGGATCTGGTGTCGATGGACCTCAGTGCGGAAACTGGCGGATGGCGAGACGACGGATGATCTGTTCGGATTTCTCACGACGGATGCCAACCGGGAAGTAGGCGCGATCCATCCGAAGGCCATGCCGGTGATCCTGACGCAGCCAGACGAACTGGATGTATGGATGAACGCCCCGGTGGCCGAGGCTTTGCGTCTTCAGCGGCCTCTGCCGAATGGTTTGTTGGTCCGTGTTGAAGTCCTGCGTTCTTTGGAATGACGGCCATGAAGGCGAAAGAGGACTTGCCGCTTTCGCCTCATTGCAGACATTCTGCCACATTGCTGCATTGCCCGAAGCAGATATCAGGGAGCATGGCGCGCTCAGAGCGCGCATACGTAATGATGCTTGATGCCTACACAGGAACAAATTAGAAACATTTGAAGCTACGATAACATTCGGGAAAGACAGCCAGCATGCCGTCATTACAATCTGCTTCTGGCCGTTTGCCTTCTTTGTCCTATTCTCAGGACGAAAGGCTCACCAGACAGAATATTGAAGATCTAGGCCGTATTATTGCATCAGAGGCACGTGGCTCGAACGAGACAGCACAACTCATGGTCGGATGGACTGTCATCAACAGAATGAAGCGCCGTCATCTCAGATCGGTGTCCGTAGTCTGGCAGCATAACAATTACGCACACAACCATCCTGCAACGACAATAAGCCGACGTATCGCGGAAAGCCTGCTGTCCGGTCAGGCGCGTGATATCAGCCAGGGTGCTACCCTTTTTTATTCCCCGCTCAGCATGCCAAAAGAGAGAGATACGAATCTGCATGGATTCGATATTGGCAGCGGACTGGAATCAGTCGATGGGGTTCGGGACCGAAGTAGAAAACCGATTAAGAATTATGCTCCAAAATGGGCAAAGGACTGGAATCGTGTGCGCGTCTTTAATGTTCCGGAAAGGGAGTTCAAGTTCTATCGGGAGTAAACCTATGCAATCATTTGCCCTTATACTGGCAGCCTTTTTCACAGTATGCCCGGCCCATGCGCGTTCGCCGTCACTGCCGGCTGAAAGCGTGCCTGTTCCCTCGACTTTTGCAGGACTTGAAGCTGCTGCAGCGAAGGCGAAGGCCGTGCATTGCGGCACGGATGATTGCAAATCCATGATCTTGCTGGATTATCTCGTTCGTAATATCCAGCTCTATGAGGCGGGAGAAGCGAACGGCATGGAGAGCATCATGGGGAGCTGGCGTATCCCGATCGCAGGCAGGCGGCTCGATTACCATTTCCTGAGCCATCGTGAACTTTACGGGCCGATGTGTGCGTTCAGCATCCGCTATCTTCAGAATATCAAGATCCCCCTGAAGTTCGGCGATCCGCTTTATGCTGGTTTCGTCCCCACACAGATTTTTCTTGATGCGGTGGATATGGATTTTCGCGATGGCGGGCATTGCGCAGAACAACTCGCACCATTTTTCCTCAATACGAAAGCAGGCCAGCAGGTGCGCCATGATACGTTTGAGGCGTGTATCAACGAAGATGCAAATCATCGCCGCCCGGTGGCTGCCTGCAACCTTATCGCGGATGACAAGGTTCCGGCCGACAAAGGAGACCACCGGTAAAGCGAGATATCGGGGGACACTTTCTGCCTAGTAATCGATGATTAGTCTGCTTTTTATCTTTGTAAACTGAAAGCCGACCTTCCGCTTTCCCCGTAAACAGCCTTTCTGCTCAATAATACAGGAGCACACAGACAGCCTTGGTAAAAACATGCTCAATGATGAAAGCCGTTGTCTGTTGGCCCGCTCTTCTGGAAAGGGCCGTTGCATTCCCGCAGAAAGGATCATAACCGCAGCACGCCTACAATCAGGGTCGTTGTCACCCCGCCAACCCAGATTTTTCCATCTTCCAGATCAACATGCACGCGTCCGGCCCGGCTAAGGCAGGTGCCCTGGCTGGTAATGTAATGCCCGGGCGCAAGCCCGCTGCCTATGAGCCACTGCGCCAGCCCGGCGTTCAGGCTTCCGGTCACGGGGTCTTCATTGACCCCACAGGCCATGGCGAAGGCACGCACCTCGAACTGCGCCTGTTGCCCATCGTGGATGGGATCCCAAGGTCCTGTTACGCCGATACACAGGTCCGACAGGGCCGCGTAATCGGGTTCAAGCGCCAGCACCTCCCTGCGCGACCCCAGCATGACGGACAGCCATCCCGGCCCGTTATCAGTCCATGCTGCGGCCCGGATGGAGGCGGCGGGAATCTTCAGCCCATCCGCAACCCGGTGCAGCAGGTCGGGCTCCACCGCCCCCGATCGCTGCAATGGGGGCGCTGCAAAGGCAAGGCAGCCATTATGCGCGCGTACCGGCACAAGGCCCAGACCACATTCCTGCACGATCGTATTCCCGCGCGGCTGGCCGCCCGCAGCCAGCCAGGCATGGCAACTGCCCAGGGTCGGGTGGCCGGCAAAGGGCAGTTCGGTCCGGGGCGTAAAGATACGCACCCTGTAATCCGCATCCGGCGTGGTTGGCTGGAGCAGGAACGTGGTTTCACTCAGGTTCGTCCAGTTGGCAAAGGCGGCCATCTGCTCCGTGGTCAGGCCGTCTGCCCCGATCACCACGGCGACCGGATTGCCCCTGGTCGGCTCAGTGGAGAATACATCAATCTGTTGAAACTGGAATTCAGCCATGGGTGTGTCTGTTTGCCGGGGTTATGATCACAGATGCAGGGGCCGCGCCGGATTGCCGGCCACGGTTACGCCAGAAGGCACATCATGGGTGACGACACTGCCCGCCCCGATAATGGCATCATCCCCGATCGTGATGCCGGGCAGGATGATGGCGCCGCCACCGATCCAGACATTGCGGCCAATAGTCACGGGGCGGCCAGATTCCAGCATTTTCTCGCGCAGTTCCGGGTCGCGCGGATGATCGGCGGCCAGAATCTGCACGCCGGGGCCGATCTGCGTGCCATCCCCGATCCTCACCGGCACCACATCAAGCACGACGCAGTTGAAGTTGAGGAATACGTTGCGCCCAAGGAAGATGTTGTAGCCGTAATCACAATGAAAGGGTGGGCGGATACAGGTATTCTCCCCAACCGCGCCCAGCCGTTCGGGCAGGGATCCGTTGCCGGTGTTATACCGGGCAAGCCACTCGGCACACTGCGCCATATCGTGCTGCAATTCGGGGTCGCTGGCCACGTACAGCTCGCCCGCCAGCATTTTCTGTTTTTCGCTGCGGTGGGGCATCATGTCAGGTCATGCAGCGCCTTGTTAAGCGGCGGGGTCAGTTTCCAGTCAGAAAAACGCACCTTCAGCCCTTCGCGCTCTGGCGTGCAGCACATCGGCCCGACCAGATAGGACTCAGCCACGGGGAAGGGGGCCAGACGCACGAGCGGCCAGGTTTTGCCATCGCCTGAGACCTGAAGCCGCAGCACGCCATCAGCCACGCTTGCCCGCATCCAGAAATCCTTCGGATCGCCCTCATAGGGGGCCGTGGCCCAGTCCGAGCGGCCATCGGTCAGCACGCTGCTGAGCATGGCGCGCCCGTCCGAGAGTTCGATCCCGGCCTTGACCCAACGCGTCTCGTCAATGCGCACCATGAGACCGGCCTGATCGTACAGCTTCTCATACTCAGCGCGGATGCGAAGCTGCGCCGTGAAGCGGGCAGGGGCATGCATGCCGTAGAAATGACCGCTATCACG
>NZ_JABLUU010000033.1:0-11475 GCF_018491655.1 Komagataeibacter oboediens
CTGCTGCAGACGCCGCACCATTTCTACGCCCCCGACCCGTTCCAGCGGAACCTCGCCGGCGGGATGCACGTGCCGCCCGAAGGCAACATGTTCTATGGCCTGGTGCAGGACGGCAACGACTTCTGGGACGCGACGTTCTTCTGCGGCTCCTGCGCCATCATCCGGCGCGAGGCGGTGATGGGCATCGGCGGCTTCGCCACCGAGACCGTGACCGAGGACGCGCATACCGCGCTGAAGATGCAGCGCCGGGGCTGGGGGACGGCCTACCTGCGCGAACCGCTTGCCGCCGGCCTTGCGACCGAACGGCTGATCCTGCACATCGGCCAGCGCGTGCGCTGGGCGCGTGGCATGATCCAGATCATGCGGCTGGACAACCCCATGCTGGGGGCGGGGCTGCGGTGGGAACAGCGGCTTTGCTACCTGTCGGCCATGTCGCACTTCCTGTTCGCCATCCCGCGGCTGACCTTCCTGGTCTCGCCGCTGGCCTTCCTGTTCCTGGGGCAGAACATCATCGCCGCCTCGCCACTGGCCATCAGCGTCTATGCGCTGCCGCACATCTTCCATTCGGTCATTACCCTGTCACGCATCGAGGGGCGGTGGCGCTATTCCTTCTGGAGCGAGATCTACGAGACCTCGCTGGCGCTGTTCCTCGTGCGCATCACCATCGTCACCCTGCTGCAGCCGCACAAGGGCAAGTTCAACGTGACGGACAAGGGCGGCCTGCTGGCGCGGGGGTATTTCGACTGGGACGCGGTCTATCCCAACGTCATCCTCGCCGGGGTGCTGTGCGCGGCCCTGCTGCGCGGGGTGTTCGGCATCGTGTGGCAGTTCCATGACCGTCTGGCGCTGCAGTCCTTCATCCTGAACACGCTGTGGGTGGTGATCAGCCTGATCATCGTGCTGGCGTCGATCGCGGTGGGGCGCGAGACGCGGCAGACGCGCAACGCGCCGCGCGTGAGCGTGCGGCTGCCCGTGGTGGTGACCGACGCCCATGGCCGGCAGATGGAGGGGCATACGCACGACATCTCGCTCGGCGGCCTTGCGGTGGGCACGCGGCTTGCGACGCCGGACATGGTGGGGGGCGAGGTCACCGTGCGGTACGACAGCGCGCGCGACGGCATCCATGTCGGCGTGCCCGCGCGGGTGCTGGACGCGCGCGACGGCACGCTGCGGCTGCGGTGGGCCGTGCGCGACCTGGAGGATGAACGCCAGGTGGTCAGCATGGTCTTCGGCCGCAACGACGCCTGGGCCGGCTGGGCGGATTTCGCGCCCGACCGCCCGCTGCGCAGCCTGGCGATGGTGTTCCGCAGCATAGGCGGGCTGCTGCGGCGGCGCCCGGCGGAGGCGCCGCGCGCACTGCATGAAATGGGGGAAGGCGAGCTTCCCGCCACGGAAGAGAAACTGGAGAAACAAAGCTTCGTGCTGAAACCTGTCCCCCGTAGCGCGCGTCATGGCGCTACCGCATCCGCCGCCCTGTTTGTCGCGTTTATGGCCCTGGTCCCGGCGGCCATGGCGCAGGAGGCGCCGTCCCCGGACCAGTCGGGGGTCACGGCGGAAACGCCGTTCGGGGACAGCAATACCGGGGTTGTCCCCGACGCGCTGCCGGCCATTGACCCGGCCGTTGCCGACCGGATCAGCGATGCCGAGGTGACGCGCACGCTCACGTTCCGCAACCTTGGCGCGACGACGGGGCCGCTGACGCTGCGCGGCTATTCCCCGCTGCAGGGGCTGGACGTGGTGGTGCCGGCCAACCGGGTGGTGACGCATGCGCAGCTGACGCTGTCGGGCGCGCTGTCGCCCTCGCTGCTGCCCGAGGCGAGTGCGGTGACCGTCACGCTGAACGAACAGTATGTGGGCACGCTGAAGGTGGACCCGCAGCACCCGCAGTTCGGGCCGGTGAGCTTTGACATCGACCCGCTGTATTTCACGGGCGACAACAAGCTCAATTTCCACTTCGCCGGGGAATACCGCCGCGACTGCAACGACCTGTTCAACGAGATCCTGTGGGCGCGCATCTCGGACATGTCACGCATCACGCTGACGACGGTGCGCATCACGCCCGAACGCAAGCTCTCGCGCCTGCCCGCGCCCTTCTTCGATCCCAACCAGCGCTCCACCCTGCGCGTGCCGGTCGTGCTGCCGGCGACGGGGGACAGGGGGGCGCTCCGGGCGGCGGGGCTGGTGGCGTCGTGGTTTGGCCGCATCGCCGATTTCCGCAAGCTGTCCTTCCCGGTCTCGACCACCATCCCCGCCTCGGGCAACGCGGTGGAGGTGGGGGTGAACCTGCCGGTTGACGCCGAAGGCGGCAGGCCCGCCGGGCCGATGCTGGCCGAAGTCGCCAACCCCAACGACCGCTGGGGCACGGTGCTGGTGGTGACGGGCCGCACCGCGCAGGAGGTCGAGGTCGCCGCGCGCGCGCTGGTGTTCTCGCCCGATACGCTGGGCGGGGTGGCGTCAAAGGTGGTCAGTGATGTCAGCCTCGAGACGCGGCACCCCTATGATGCGCCGGCCTTCGTGCCGACGGACCGCCCGGTGCGCTTTGGCGAACTGGTGGGGGCGGCGGACCTGCAGGGCGGCGGCTTCGCACCCGCGGGCATGACGCTGCCGTTCCACCTGCCGCCGGACCTGTATACGTGGCGCGGGCGGCCGTTCCTCATGAACATGTGGGTCCGCGCCCCCGGTGGCCCGGTGGTGGACCTCGAGACTTCGCGCGTGGATGTCAGCCTCAACAACAACTACCTGCAGAGCTATACGCTCTCGCCGCCGGGGCTGTGGCGCAAATGGTCCGAACGCCTGGTCAACCAGCACGCGGGCGCGGTGGGGCATGTCACGGCGCTGCCGCCATGGCTTCTGTTCGGGCAGAACCAGCTGCAGTTCAACTTTGACGCCCGTCCCATCGACCGGGGCGCGTGCCGCCGCACGCCGGGCGACATCCACATGAGCGTGGATTCGGATTCCACGCTGGATTTCCGTCGCGGCTACCACTTCGCCGAGATGCCCAACCTGTCCTATTTCGCCGAGGCCGCCTTCCCGTTCTCGCGCATGGCCGACCTGTCGGAGACGACCGTCGTCCTGCCCGACCACCCCGACACGGGCACGACGGGGGCGTTCCTCGACCTCATGGGCTTCTTTGGCGCGTCGACATGGTATCCGGCGGCCGGCGTGACGGTCATGGGCGCGGACGAGGTGGCGCAGACCCCGCCGAAGGGCGACATCGTCGTGCTGGGCACGGCGGCGCAGCTGGGGGGGGCGGCGTCGGGCCTGCTGGCGCGCTCGCCCTACGTGATCCACGACCGGCACATCACGGTGGGCCAGCGTATGGGGCTGCAGGGGATCTGGTACCTGTTCCAGGACCATGACCACGCCGGGCTGAAGGACGGGGTGACGGCCAACCTCAACGCGCCGATCGCCGAGGCGGGAGTACTGCTGGCCGCGCAGTCGCCCTATGACAGCCAGCGCTCGGTCGTGGCGTTCACGGGCGATACGCCCGAACGCATCCATGACCTGGTGCTCAGCCTGCGCAACAAGGGCGACCTGCCGTCGCTGCAGGGGGATCTGGTGCTCAAGAACGGGGACCGGTTCACCAGCTACCGCACGGCGCCGGTCTATACCGTGGGCTCCCTGCCGCTGTGGCTGCGCCTTGACTGGTTCCTGGGCCACCATCCCTCGGCCCTTTACCTGGCGGGGCTGGCCGGGGCGGGGCTGGCGGCACTCGGGGTCTGGGCGTGGCTGCGTGGCTGGTCGCGCAGGCGGATCGCGCGCGACGATCTGACGGGGGAGTTGTGATAGGTCATATACACCTCCCTTGCGTATCTGCGATGCCCGCTGGCGTGGCGGCGTGACCGCCGGCACGCCGGGACGGCCCGGCCTGCCCGGTGCGCGGACACGGCACTTTTCCGAACCAATCCCCAACTGGAGAAACACGAAATGAATGCCCTTCTTGCAGGCCTGACCCTGCTGATCATTGGCGACAGCCACGTCACCTTCAAGGACTCCCTGCTCTCGGTGCTGCCCGATGAGTTCACAAAGCAGGGCGCGAAGGTCGTGACGTATGGCGTGTGCTCGTCCACCGCCGCCGACTGGGTGGTGTCCAACCCCAACAATGGCTGTGGCGCTGCCGAACGCGTGGGGGATGCGCCGATCGGCGCACCCAACATGAAGCCGGCCTCCCCGCCGCCGATCACCTCGCTGATCGAGAAGTGGCATCCCAACGTGGTGATGGTCATCCTGGGCGACACGATGGCGGCGTATGGCCAGAATGCCGTGTCGAAGGACTGGGTGGATGAACAGGTCAAGACGCTGACCTACGCCATCGGCAAGACGGCGTGTATCTGGGTCGGGCCGACCTGGGGGCAGTTCAGCCCGCGCTATGGCAAGACCGACCAGCGCGCGACGGAAATGGCGAGCTTCCTCAAGGGTGAGGTCGCGCCGTGCAGCTATGTCGACGGGACGGCGCTGCTCAAGCAGGGCAGCGTGAACACCATCGACGGCATCCACGCCACCCCCGAGAGCTACAGGGTCTGGGGCGATGCGATCGTGCAGGCGACGCTGCCCGAACTGGAGAAGCTGAAGGACGCGCCGCCCGCGCCCGCGCAGTAAGCCCGTCCTGACGCGGCGGGCGGCCCGGAACACCGGGCGCCCGCCGCCCTGCCCGATACTGGCGCACGCCATGGAAACCCACTGATGCTGCAACTCAACCCGACCCCACCCGCGCCCGGCCGCTGGCGCACCATCCTGGAAAACGACTTCTTCCCCAAGAACCGCCGGCGCGACATTGACGGGCTGCGTGGCCTGGCCATCGCGCTCGTGGTGCTGTTCCATGCGGGGTGGCTGAAGGGCGGGTTCATCGGCGTCGATGTCTTCGTGGTGATCTCGGGGTATTTCATGGGGCGCTCGGCGCTGATGCAGCACCCGTTCCAGCCGGTGCGCTTCGTATGCCGCAGGCTGTACCGCCTGCTGCCGGCGCTGCTGTGCATGGTGGCGCTGGTCTCGGCGGGGATGCTGTGGTGGGTGCTGCAGAGCGACCGCGCCGACATCGCGCTCAATGGCGCGTATGCGCTGGTGTACCTGTCCAACATCTGGGCGTCGGGGCATGTGGGGTATTTCCAGGGGCAGGCGGTGGCCTATCCGTTCCTGCACACGTGGTCGCTGTCGCTGGAAATGCAGTTCTACGCCATCATCTTCATCATGGCGCTGCTGCTGCCGCTGACGCGGCACCGCAGGCTGGTGCTGTCGGCCATCTTCAGCGCCTCGGCGGCATACTGCGCCTATGCCTGGCATACGGGTGACAGCCAGGCCTATTACAACATCCTCGACCGGCTGTGGCAGTTCGCGCTGGGCACGATGGTGTGGATGCTGCCGCGCCCGAAGCTGCCGCCGGCTGCCGCGGACGCGGTCTATGCGGCGGCGGTTGCGGTGATCATGGGGGCAGGGCTGTTCTACCCCCTCAGCTACGCGTGCCCGTCATGGATGACGGTGTTCCCGTGCGTTGCGGTGGTCCTCATCATCATGCTGCCCGACACGCGGGTGGGGCGGTGGTGCCTGGTGCCGCTGTCGCCGCTGGGGGTGATTTCGTATTCGGTCTATCTGTGGCACTGGCCGGGCATCGTGGTGGCGAACTACCTGCTGTTCTTCCAGGTGCACGGGGCGATGATGGCGGGCGTGCTGGCGCTGGTCATGGTGGTCAGCCTGCTCAGCTACGTCCTTGTCGAACGCACCGGCCTCGATTACGAGGACCGCGCCCCCGTCGCCGCGCGCAACCGCGGCGCGGCCCTGCTGGTGGCGGCCTGCCTGGGGCTGGCGGCGGTCCTGGCCTATATCTCCCATGTGTCCCGTGTCCATTAAGGATGACATGACACGACCGCGCGGGCCCGCCCCGCGCGACGGGGCGGCGTGGCGGCGTGACCCCGCGCGCTGGGTGCTGCTGCGTGACGCGGTGCGCGGGCGCGAGGGCGGCCTGCGGCTGGCCTGCGCCGTGATGGCCGGCCTGATCGTATCGGGCGGGGTGGCCTGCGCGCAGGACAGCCACATGGCGGTGGCGGGTGCGCCCGCCACCGCGGTCGCGCCGCCCGGGCAGCCTGCCCCCATGCCGCCCGCCACGGTGGCGGATGCGGCGCATCTGGCGCATGCGGCAGCCGTGCTCGAACTGCTGCTTGACCAGGGGTATTACTGGCTGGGCCAGCATAACCTGGGCAAGGCGCACGAGACGATCCAGCGCGCGCTGTCCATCGAACCCGATAATAACGAGGCCCTGTTCCTGCAGGGGCGGCTGCAGATGGCCGAAGGCGGCACGACGCAGGCCACGCGCACGCTCGAGCGCCTGGAGCGCCAGGGGGCGCCGGCGGGGCTGGTGGCCCAGCTGAAGGCGCAGATCCAGGCGGGTCCGGTGGACCCCAGAGCGCTGGCGGAAGCGCGCGCGCTGGCGGCATCGGGCAGGATGATGCCCGCGATGTTCAAATACAAGGCCCTGTTCAAGAACGGCGACCCGCCGCCCGACCTGGCGCTGGAATATTACCGCGTGCTGGGGGCGACCATCCTGGGATACCAGGAAGCGCGCACCAAGCTTGCGGCCTGGGTCGCGCGCAACCCGCGCGACATCGACGCGCGGCTGTGCCTGGACCGGATCCTGACCTATCGCGTCACCTCGCGCGCCGAGGGGCTGGACGGGCTGCGCGCGCTGGCGCGCTCCAACGTATCGGCCCAGATCCGCAGCGATGCGGTCGCCGCCTGGCGCGACGCGCTGCTGTGGGAGCCGATCACGGGGCAGAGCATCCCGCTCTATGATGAATGGCTGGCGCAGCACCCCGATGACACGGAGTTCACCATCCGCCTGAAGAAGGCGCAGGAGACGCAGGCCGGCGTTGACGCGGCGAATGACCGCCAGCAGGGCTATGCGCTGCTCTCGCGGCACATGCTGGACGCGGCGGCGCGCGAGTTCCACCGCGCGGTGGAGATCGACCCCCACGACCCCGACGCGCTGGGCGGGCTGGGGCTGGTGGCGCAGGCACGCCAGCAGCCGGCGCTGGCGCGGCAGTATTTCCTGCAGGCCATGCAGGCCGGTCCCGATGCGGCCGGACACTGGCGCGCGGCGCTGAAGGCGCTGGAGACGGGCGGCGGCGGCGTGGACCCGCTGGTCGCGCGGATCGTGCAGGCCATCAATGCCGGGCGCTATGACGCGGCGCGCGCCGACCTTGCCACGCTGGGCCGCCGGCCGGGCTACGGGCTGACGGTGCTGTCGCTGCAGGCGGCGCTGGCGCGCAGGCAGGGCGACACGGCGGACGCCGTGCGGCTGTACCGCGAGGTCGTGCGCCGCGCCCCGCGCGATGCCGGGGCGCTGTTCAGCCTCGGCGCGCTGGACGTGCAGGTGGGTGACGCCACGGAAGCCGCGGACATCCTGACCCGCCTGCAGCGGCTCGCCCCGGCCACGGCGCGGCGGCTGGAGGCGATGATGCTGTCGGCGCAGGCCGACCGGGCGGGGGATGATGACGGGCGCATTGCCCTGCTGCGCCGCGCGCAGGCGCTGGACCCCGATGACCCGTGGGTGCGCCTGAAGCTGGCGCACGCGCTGGACGACGCGGGCGACCATGCGGCGGCGCAGGCGATGATGGACGCGCTGACCGCGCCACGCAATGCCTCCGCGCAGGCCCTGCAGGCGGGCATCATCTACGCCATGGGCCGCCATGATACGGCCACCGCCGGCGCGCTGCTCGAACGCATGCCCCGCACGGGGCGCACGCCGGACATGGACCGCCTGGCCAGCCTGGTGGTGCTGGACCAGCGGATTGCCGCCCTCAACCACGCGCCCGTGGCCGGCAATGCCGCCGTGCTGGCGCTGGCTGACCAGCCCGACCCCACGGGCGAGCGTGGCATGCGCATTGCCGCCGCCCTGCTGGCGCGCCATGCGCCGCAGGACGCGCGCCAGGCGCTGGCGCGCGGGGAAAGCCTGACGCAGCCGCCCACGCCCGCGCAGATGCTGGCCTATGCCGGGACCTACCTGCGCCTGCGTTCCGCTTTCGACACGACGCGCTGCCTTGACGCCTTTGACGCCATGGCGAAGGCCCGTCCCGCCGATGTCACCGCCGACCAGGCCCGCGCGCGCGAACAGGTCGCCATCGGCCTTGCGATCATGACCGCCGACGGGTTCGACCGTTATGGCCGGACGGCGCAGGCGGCACAGGTGCTGGCCCCCGTGCTGCGCGCCCATCCTGATTCCGTCGAGGCCCACCTGGCCATGGGCCGGGTGTACCAGACCCGCAACATGGCCACGCGCGCGCTGGAGGAGGACGAGACGGCGCTGCGGCTGAAGCCTGCGAACATCTACGCCCTGGCCGCCGCCGCCCGCGACGCGGGCGGCGCGCACCGCCTGGCGCAGGCGAAGGGCTACGCCACCCGTCTGGCGCACGAGGACCCCGACGGCCCGATGAGCTGGGAAGTCCGTTCCGACATCGAGCGCATCGAGGGCAACAGCCGCGGCCAGCTGGCGGATGTGGAACATGCCCGCCACGCCCAGTGCACGCTGGACGGGGAAGGGGAATGCGGCGGGCATGAAAGCTTCGTGTCCGATTACCGCTGGCCCCTCATCGACAGCGAATACATGGACCTGCATGGCGCGACCCTGCCGGCGAGCTACCATTACATCCCCGAGGATGACGGCGCCCAGGCGATGGACCGCCAGATCGTCTACCTGCGTGATTCCGTGTCGCCGCAGTTCGACGCCAATACCTTCGTGCGCAGCCGCACCGGTGTCGCGGGGCTGGGGCAGCTGACGGAATTCGCCGTGCCCATCACCGCGACCCTGCCCTTTGAATCATGGGACCACCGGCTGTCCTTCTCGGTCACGCCGACCCTGCTGTTCACCGGCGACCCGCTGACCAATGCCGTCTCCGCCCACCAGTTCGGGACTGTCGCGGTCAACGGGGCGCGGCCCTGGGGCTACCATCATTACTATACGCAGGGCGTGGGGCTGAGCCTGAATTACGTCAACCGCTGGTTCGCGGCCGACGTGGGCTCCTCCCCGCTGGGCTTTCCCATCACCAATGTGGTGGGCGGGCTGGAATTCGCCCCGCGCCTGACCCGCAACCTCGGCCTGCGCATAAGCGGCGGGCGGCGCATGGTGACCGACAGCGAACTGTCCTATGCCGGCGAGCGCGACCCGGGCACCGGAAAGCTGTGGGGCGGGGTGACGCGGCTGTTCGGCCATGGCGCGCTGGAATGGTCCGCGCGCGGGTGGAACGCCTATGCCGGGGGCGGCTTCGCCTATCTCGGCGGCACCAACGTCATCGGCAATACCGAGACCGAGGCCGGCGCCGGCGGCAGCGCCACCGTGTGGCAGGACCATGACCGGCAGTGGCTGCGCGTGGGGCTCGACCTCATGTATTTCGGCTACAAGCGCAATGCCTACTTCTTTACATGGGGGCAGGGCGGATACTTCTCGCCCCGGCAGTATTTCGGCGCCATGGTGCCGGTCGAATGGTCCGGGCACAACCGGCGCTGGACATGGTTCCTGCGCGGGGAGGCGGGCTACCAGTATTACCACAGCAACGCCGCGTCGTATTTCCCGACCAGCGCGCAGCTGCAGGGCCAGGCCGATGGCAGTCCGCCCAGCTATTATGGCGACAGCGGGGCCAGCGGGCTGGCGGGCAACATGCGCGGGCGTCTGGTCTATCAGCTGGACCACCGCCTGCGCATCGGGCTGGAAGGCGGCTACAGCCGTGCGGGCAGCTGGTCGGAGACCAGCGGCATGTGGATGGCGCACTATACCCTCGATGGCCAGTAACCCCCTTACCCCTCACGGCCGGGGCGCCCGCGGGTGCCCCGCCACTTTCGGGAACAGCATGACATGACACTGCGCAGACAGGCTTTCGTCCTCATGGCGGCCATGGCGGCCGGCACGGCAACGGCGCACGCGGCGGGGGGCCCGGCGGATGCGGGCGGGGACACGGTCTGCGTGCCGGCCGCCGACACCACCGCCGGCGGGCTGGACCGCGCGCCCCGCGCCGATGACGACGCCCGTCGCGGCTACGCGGCAGGCGACCTGTGGCAGGCGGGGGGGCAGGCCTGGCGGGCGGTATCGGTGGCGGACGGGGCCGCGCGGTGGGCGCGCGTGCCCGCCCGCCTGCCCGGCGACGCCTTTGGCGGGCACACCGTCTTTGCCGGGGGGCCGGTGCGGCTGGTCAGCGGCTATGTCGGGCCCGCCCTCGATATCGGGACGACGGTGGCGGGCCGGACGGTCACCACCACGCTGGCCATTGGCGGCGATGGCCGGCTGGATACGGCCGCCTTGCAGCGCGCCCTGTCCGCCCGTGACCGCGGCAGCTTCGCCACCGTGCTGCGGGTGTATGACCAGTCCGGCCATGGCAACCACATCACCGCGACGCCGGGCCGCCATGTCGTGCATATCGGTGAAATCCGCATCGCCGGGCACGAGACACTGTCCTGGGGCGAGGATAACGGTCCCGGCGGCTTCGTGCTGCCCGACGGGGTGAAGGTCGCATCCGACGGCTTCTTCTTCGGGACCACGGGCACCTATGCCTCGGCCAATTCGGGGAATGCCGCCGTGCCCGTGCCGGTCCTGCTGGGGCAGGCAGGCAGCGGGCGGGAGTTCAAGGCCTTCATGGGCAGCTACTCGCTCGACGGGTTCGTCCATGTCGCCGACCCGCGCAGCCCCGACCAGCGCACGGGGCTGGTCGTCACCTCCTCCCCAGCCGCCTTCGGCGTGGCGGCGGGGCCGGGTGGTTATGTGCTGCAGTCGGGCAATGCGCGCGCCACCCTGCCCGGGGCCCTGCCCGGCGGCACGCTGGCGGGCGGCTATATCGGCTACAATGCCGATGGCGGGCCATGGTTCGCGCAGGGACGCAATACGGGACAGTGGACCGGCATCGTCATCGCAGACCACGCCCCCACCCCCGACGAGGCGCAGGCCTTCGCCGTGGCCGGGGCGGTGGCGGACGACGCCATGCCGCAGCTGCGCGATGTGCTGGTCACCATCGGCGACAGCCGCACGGAAGGCTTCGTGGTGCCGGATGGCCGCAACTGGCCCTACCTCATGCAGCGCTTCGCGCGGTACCGCAGCTACAACCTGGCGGTGTCGGGGGCGACGACGCGGCACATGCTGGGCATGCTGCCCGCGGCCGAAGCCGTCGCCCGCGGGGGCGCGCGCAGGCTGGCCGTGGTGTTCGGCGGCTATAACGACCACCTGCCGGGCAACCATATCCCCACCGACGAGACGGTGCGCAACCTCGCCACCATCACCGGCCGCCTGAAGCAGGCGGGCTACACCGTCGCCCTCATCGAGGAGGCGCAGACCACCGGCGCCCCCCGCGCCGCCATCCATGACGCCATCGCCCGCGGCGTCCTTGCGCCCGACATCACCCTCGACCCCTTCGCCCCCGGCCTGCCGCTTGCCAACGTTCTCGACACCACCAGATGGAACCCTGACACCACCCACCCCAACCAGGCCGGGCATGAAATCATGGC
>NZ_JABLUU010000034.1:0-10609 GCF_018491655.1 Komagataeibacter oboediens
CCTGTGCTTATTCAGGTGGGAGAAAACGAGGCTTATTTCTCGGACTCTGCCCGGCTTGCTGACCGTCTGGCACAAGCCAACGTGGATGTCAGGCTTCAGAAATGGCCGCGTGTATTTCATGTCTGGCAGGCATGGAGTCCGCTTTTGCCTCAAGCCAGAGAAGCGGTTGCCAGCGCCGCAGAGTTCATCAAGCGTCAGTTGGCATAAAGGACGGAAGTTCGCTCAACATCGATAGATTATTCACAGTGCCTACCGGGCTCTGTAAAATAATTGATTTAACGCCGGTATTTACGGAGACCTGTGGATGCGTGGCGACGTGACAGACGAGGAATGGGCAATCACTGGAGACCTGCTGCCGCCTGGACGTAGCTGTTGCTCACTGTAATGCTTGATGTCCTACGTTTCGGTTGCCTATGGCAAAATATACATGAGCGCGAAGGAAAATAGCACTCGGTATATGTCCGATACGGCCGCTGATGCTCTTATGACCGCGTCAGTCGCCAACCCCAGCAGGCCTCGGAGCTTTTTTTGATAGCACGTCCTGCAGAGCCGCCTTGTTGAGCGACAGGTCCTCGACGATCCGTTTCAACTCCACGTTCCCGTCCTCGCGCTGGCGCAACCGTTTCATTTCGGCCGGCATCAGGCCCGCGTATTTCTTCCGCCAGTTGCAGAACGTTGCCCCCGAGATGCGTGCCTTCCGTTAAACCCGGTAGCAGGTGTGCCCGTGTCCGTGGACCTCAATACAAACGCGATCTGCGCCTTGGTGAACGCCGATGCCTTCAAGAAATTCTCATTATCCTGGATCCGGGATCATAGGTGGAGAATTCCAACCCCAATTTGCCGTGTTTTCGGGGAACTCGTCAAAACATTCGAGGTGGTATAGTCCCTGGGACGCTTAGCCTCTCGGGGCAAATGCGTCCCTGACGGCCTTCACGAATGATGCCCACATCTCGTCCGTTATTCGCGGGTAGTTACGGCGTAACTTCCTGCCCACACTGGCCTCATCGTTCGCGGTTACGGAGCGGATTATCTCGTCTGCCAACCTGTCCGGCATCTCACAAATTTCCTTCAGGTCCAGCCTGGCGTTGTCGTGGTTCCGGAGATACAGCGCCTCATCCCGCATGTGATGGACTATAGTCGTGTTGATGATATCCGCCAAGTAAATGACATGCGGAACATAGTTGGCATATCGCCAAGTAGGCCGAGCCAGGTCCTCGTCAGAAAAGATCAGGTCTGACTCTACGCCGTCGGGATATATCGTGGGCTTGGAGGCGAATGATATGTGGGATCTAATCTGGCTCATTAGGGGAGCGGAAATCTTGTCGAGGACGTCATCATAGGCTCGACGACTGGTTGGGTCGTCATTGATGGCGACGGATACGGGTAAGATGACGTCTTGGGAGGTCGCACCGTCTCGACGCAAAATGTCGTTGATGAGAAACCGGTGCACGCGGCCATTGCCGTCAATAAGTGGATGGACATAGACGAAGCCGAAAGATGCGATAGCAGCACGCATAACTGGTGACTGGTGTTGCGTGCGATCCAAAAATATCTCAATGCCCTCAAGCATGGCGGCCACGTCTTCTGCCGGGGGGGCCAGGTAGTGCACAACCTGCGAGTGATGGGTTGTCTGTCCGACAAAGACAGGAGACTTTCGATACCCGCTGTATGGAATCAGAGCTGTGTCGCCCAAAATGGCTTTCTGAATACTGGCCAGTCGCTGCTCAGATAGAATGCCACTCGCTGCCTGGTGAGCGTCTGAAGCGCCGCCTCCAAGGGAAGGCGGGACGTTGTAACCGGTCCAAGTCGCAATAACTTGAGCAAAACGCTGGATACGATTTGTCGCTCCAGATTCCTTTTCAATGTCAAAGCTCGCCCGACTTTCTCGTGTTGTCAGCCAGGATGCAGAGCGGGACAGCAATTCCGCACCGAACTCCTCAATGATTTCATCATAGTGTCTCGAGATATTGTAATTAAAGGCTTCCACAAGGCGCTTGGAAAGCGGAATGGCTGGGCAGAAAAATCTTGTCCCAGGCATATTGTTGATAACCTTCCACTTGGAGATGCGGATTTCATTCTCCACTACGCTCGCGGCCAGATTCCTGTCACTGTCAAGAACCGGAATGTAAGACCCTCGCAAGTCTGGTGGTTGGACGAGGTCTTCGCCGGTAAGGAACTCATACAGGAACGCAGCACGCCGGGCGTACTGACTGGTGGGTTTGTTGTTCACCCACTCCTGGACAAACCAAGATCCTCCGACGTTAAAGACGCGTGAGAGCAACTCAAGGTTTATGGGCTCATGACGGATGTGAAACTGCAGGTGGTCAGCTATCTTCTCCCCGGGATACATTTGGGGGGGATAGATTTCCGTAATATATGGACCAATGTCTGTAGTACGGCGGTTGGTTCCGATGTAACTTCTGACAGCTAGGCCCCCAAAAGGTTCTACTTCGAAATTCTCTGCGAGCCAGAGTCCCCCGCAAATCATGTTTCCGCCAGCCATCTCACCACCTGTGAAAAACGGGCGACTTTGCCCAAGAACGATGAGCGTAACACAAAAACGATGAAAAATGAGGCGTCAAACGCAAAAAACGTGTAGAAACAGCATGTGCAGGTCGTCCCAACCAGGACTCTCCGTCAAATTCCTTTGGGCCTGCCGGTCAGTTGGTACTCGGCCCATTGTCCGGGGCCCCCGTTGCCGGAACCGGTCGACCCGACATCGATATATCGCCTCGTCGTCATAGCGCTGGGCTATCGCGGCCTGGCTATGCGACGAAGGATCCGGTCACGGACACTCAGGCGTCTGCGCCGGATGTCTAGACCAAAGGGCAGTGCCCACTCTTATGACTTTCAATAATATTCGTCATGGGCCCGAAGGCGAGGTTTTTTCCAGCCTGTCGATTGCGGCCTGATCGGACGCGGCCTCACGAAGCGCGATCCAGTCGTCAGGCGGATCGCCGGCCTCCAGCATCCCTTTGAAAACCCTGTAAGCATCGGTCTTTGCCCCATAGGTCCGCAAAGTCGTTTCATCGTTCACCCATGCGAAGATGATGATTTTCGCGGTCGAGTCATAGCGAAAGAATAAACGGAAACGACCATTACCAAATTTTGCCCGGAACCAGTGCCTGTGCGCGACGCCAAGTGTCGAGCCTTGCCGATAGACGGTTGCGGTCGGATCGGCAGGAATTGTCTGGAATACCAACTTGCTCAAAGCAGCCAGCAGCTTCGTGTTCGCCTCCCTCTGGTATTTTTCAGGCTTTTTTGCCTTCAATACCTCGACCGCGTCGGTCAGCTTTTCCAACTGATCGAGAAAGAGGGGATGCGCCAGAATGGTCCAGCCATTGATCGTAATCACGATTAGAGCGCAACGTCACCGTCAATGCTGGCATCGAGGTCAATGTCCATGTCCCCGACAAGCGCGGCCATGCGATCGCGAAGGTTGGTGGGCAGAGCGGCAACGGATGTACCAGGGTGTTTCTCCATGTCCTCGGCCAGAAATACAAGGAAGCGGTCTATAACTGGGTCGCTTGCCTCGTCCTTAGCCCTCTCGACGTAGACCCGATGCTGATCGTCGATAAAGAAGGCGATACGTCCGCCGTAGTCCACGCCCAAAGCCTGCCGAACGCTTTTGGGAACGGTCGTCTGGCCCTTGGCGGTGATCCTGCTTTCTTCTTTCAGCAGCGCAGCCATGTTTAGATCCCCAATTTACACTCGGGTGTATGTAAGGGAATTTCCTTACCTTGTCAAGCTAGACTACACCTGCCGGTTATCTATTGGGCGATTAGGCGTTAATTTCTGAACACGCTCATAAGCGCAGCTTATTTATTCGTTGCTTGTGACGGGGGCAGAAAACCCCTAGCCGATGCGAAGTGAAGGCTAAAAGTATGAAAAGCTGAGCGGCAGGTGGCGACCAGAGGTACGGGCAACACGGCGCACCTCACGATACTGCAATCATCGCTTCAATGGCGATGATGGTTTTCAAAACATGAGCTTGTAAGAGCAGTGAGATCCGAGCGAGAGGAGAAACTTGCCAGCAGACGGGTTCAACGCCGAATACATCCAGCAGGACAAAGCTTGAGCCGATCAATCAACCACCGACCAGCTGGGCCTGGCGGTTCGGTTGTTGGATAGACTACAGTCATGGGCATATCGGCGCCCCCGTGGGCAATACCCTCGATACGGAGTTCAACCAGTCGGCCGCCGTCAATGTCCGCTCGAACAGTATGAAGTGGCATGCCACCCCAACCCAGACCGCCCAGCAGAAAATGATGCTTGGCATACAGATCGGCAAGCCGCCATGTCAGGGGCGACATGACGCCACGTTCCTTGCCTGCGGACAGGTTGGTGCGGTCGGTCAGCACAAGCTGGACGTGGCGGGCCAGTTCTTCCCGGGGAATGACGCCGTCAATCCGCGCCAGCGGATGATCATGTGCGGCCACGATCAGGAAGCGGATATCTCCCAGCGCCTCGCTGGACATGGATGGGGGAAGGTCGGGCAGGGGGCCTGCAATACCGATACCGGCCCGCCCATCGAGCAGGGGCTGAAACACGCCGCCAAGGGCCTCGACATAAAGCCGCAGGGGGGTGTGTGGAAACGTCTCGCGAAACTTCGCCGCCATGGCTGTCATGCGGTCCATCGGGAAGAACACATCGACTACGACCGACAGTTCCGGCTCCAGCCCGGACGACATGCCTTTGGCCCGCGCCTTCATGAAATCCACGCCCGCGACCACGCCGCGCGCATCGGCCAGCAGAACCCTGCCAGCGACGGTCAACTGTGGGTAGCGGCCCGTCCGGTCGAACAGCATCACACCCATCTGGGCCTCAAGGCCCGCAACCATTTCGCTGACGGCCGATTGTGACCGGCGCAGCAGCCGGGCGGCGGCCGAGAAGCTGCCTTCATCGCTGGCCGCAATGAAGGTGCGCAGTTGGTCCAGTGAGACGCCATCCAGCATGATCCGCCAATCCATCGGTTATTCCGGTATTATATATCGGAATATAGCGGCTTTATAGATACCTGTGTTCATGGGACATGCTGGATCATGTTCAGGGCCATCGGAAACCTGTTTTCAGGGCGCAACAGATGGTCCGTGTCCTGCGCCCCTGCGGAGAAGACCAGCGTGAAGATCCTGCATATCGATTCCAGTATCCTTGGCGAATATTCCTTCAGCCGCCAGCTTTCGGCTGAAACCGTCGCGCGGCAGAAGGCCGAGCATCCCGACGCCAACGTGCTCTACCGCGATCTCGCCGCCGATCCGCTGCCGTACCTGACTGGCGCGCATCTGGCGGCCCGTCAGGGTACTCCCGTGACGGAAGCCACGCTTGAAGCGGATCTGGCGATCGGGAATTCCCATATCGAGGATCTGGCGGCCGCCGACATCATCGTGATCGGCGTACCGATGTACAATTTCTCCATTCCCGCTCAGCTCAAGTCATGGATTGATCGCGTTGTCGTGGCTGGCAAAACGTTCCAGTACGGTGCGGCTGGCCCGGAAGGGTTGCTGCCAGCGGGTAAAAAGGCATTCCTTATCTCGTCCCGCGGCGGGATCTATACTGGCGACAGTCCGGCCGCAGTTCTGGATCACCAGGAAAAATATCTCAGTGCGGTCCTTGGCTTCATCGGTGTGCGTGATGTCGTCTGGATCAGGGCGGAAGGCCTGTCCCTGGGCGCTGAGGCCAAGGAGGCCGCCATTGTCCAGGCCCAGAGCGAAATCGCCCTCGTTCCGGCCTGATATCCTTTTGTGCAACAGGAATATTTTTCATGACCAGACATCATTTCGCGGCATCGGCGCTGGCAGCCATGACTGTTTTCTGCGCGGTTTCCCATGCCACCGCCCAGCAGGTTTCCACGCCCGACCCGTCGGCGGTGAGGGCCGGCACCTATAGGGTCGAGCCGTATCATACGCAGGTCGGCTTCACCCTCTCGCATATGGGTTTCAGCAATTTTTCCGGTTTTTTTAACGGTGTATCCGGCTCGCTTAAAATCGATCCCGCCCATCTCTCGGCCACCAACCTTGATGTCACGATTCCGGTGCAGTCGGTCGACACCACGGTGCCGAAGCTGGATGGCGAGCTGAAAAGCGCGCAGTGGTTCGATGCGAGCCGGTTCCCCAATGCGACGTTCAAGTCCACCCGCATTGTCCAGACCAGTGCGAGCACCGCCGACATTACCGGCAATCTGAGCCTGCACGGTGTGACCCGACCGGTCACACTGAAGGCCCGTCTGGTCGGCAGCGGGACCAACCCGCTCGACAAGATGTTTACGGTGGGTTTTGAAGCGACGGGCACGATTGTCCGCAGCCAGTTTGGCGTCAAACAATACGTGCCGCTTGTGGGTGACGAGGTGACGCTAACGATTGCAGGGGCATTCGAACTGCAACAGTAAATCGTTACAGGCCTTACGATGTGTCGCGCGACATGCGCATTAACGGATCATTTTGTAAAGCCGCCTGTCATCAGGCTGACAGGCGGCCTTTTGTTGTTTCGATTTCGCTTCTGCCCTGTCCGTTATACGCAATGTAGACACGATCGGATTACAGGCTGTTTGAAAAGTTAGATTAGAAAATATCCAGCAATCATAAGGAAGTTTTTGGTGAAGATTTTTTCAAAAAGCGTCAAAGAACACCGCCTTTTTGAAAAAAGGCGGAACCCAAAAACTTTTATTGTTTTTTATCAATGATTTGTTTTCAAATAATCACTTAGCCTTTTGGGGGCGCTTCAACCCCGGACATGCTCAAGATGGCAGGCGGCAGGCGGGCTCCCTGAATATGGACGGCATCTACGTCTGCATTGATCTTCGTCCGCTCGTCTGGCGTGAAATGGATCGCCGCCGCGCCGAGATTTTGCTCCATATGCGCGATTTTCGTGGTGCCGGGGATCGGCACGATCCACGGCTTCTGGGCCAGCAGCCAGGCCAGGGCGATCTGCGCGGGCGTGGCGTTCTTCGCGCGCGCCCAGCGTTTGACCACGTCAACAAGCGCCATGTTCGCCTTGAGCGCGTCCGGCGCGAAGCGTGGAATGATGGCCCGTAAATCATTGGTGAAGTGTCGCGACGGGGTGATGCCCCCTCCCAGGAATCCCATGCCAAGCGGGCTCCAGGCCACGAAGCCGATGCCCAGTTCCTCACATAGGGGAATGATCTCCTGCTCGGGGCCGCGCCACAGCATGGAATATTCATTCTGGATCGCGGTGACCGGATGGACGGCATGCGCACGCCGGATCGTCTGTACACCTGGTTCAGACAGCCCGTAATGCCTGATTTTGCCTTCAGTAATCAGGTCGCTCAGCGTGCCGACAACATCCTCGATCGGCATGGCCGGATCGACACGGTGCTGATAGACGAGATCAAGGTGGTCGGTTCGCAGGCGCTTGAGCATGCCTTCGATCGCAATCCGAATATGCTCAGGGCGGCTGTTGAGGCCGGGCAGTTGCTTTCCGGTCTCTGGATCAATATTGAAACCGAACTTGGACTCAAGGACGACCTTGTCCCGGATACCCTGCAATGCCTCGCCGACCACCCCTTCGGAGAGGAAGGGACCGTAGGCTTCCGCCGTATCGATTAGCGTCACGCCCCGGTCCACCGCGCGCCGAATGAGGGCAATCCCCGTGGCCCGATCTATAAAGCTGCCATAAAAATCCTTGAGACCGCCCGGCGGGTGCCCCGGAACCCACTGGCAGCCGAGACCGATGCTCGATACTTCCAGATCCCTCAACTTGCGACGGGCCGTGACAGGAAGTGATGTGGGCAGTGTCGCGGCCCGCGCCATGCCTGCGGGAACGAGCGATGCAGCGCCAAGCGCCGCACCGAGCGACAATGCCTTGCGCCGGGTTAGGGAGAGCACGTCGCGAGGAGCAGGTTCAGGAGACATGGCTGTCGGTATCCTTCAGGGTTGACGTTTGAAAACAACGAGCGGCTGCATCAGAGGACGCGATCTGCTGATTGCCCTAGTCTGACAGCTTAATCCGAAGTTTCATTTTCAATTAGTCAGGTTAATCCGCATGACGTCATTAGTATGACTAATAAATCAGCCCCGGCTCTCATCCAGTCAACGCGCATTCGCCCCGAAACACAATGCTACCATCAGATACGCAAACCGGATCGGGCAGATGCGCCTTCATCCATGCCGCCATTGGTCAAACCTGGCGGCATGAAAGGGATCGACCTCAGTAGTGAATGACGGAGCGGATGGATTTTCCCTCATGCATCAGGTCAAAGGCGGTGTTGATGTCTTCGAGTGGCATCGTATGGGTTACGAACGGTGCCAACTGGATATCGCCGCGCATCGCATCCTCCACCATCCCGGGAAGCTGGGTGCGTCCCTTCACACCGCCGAACGCTGTGCCCCGCCATGAACGACCGGTGACAAGCTGGAACGGGCGGGTGGAAATCTCCTGACCTGCCCCGGCGACGCCGATCACGATCGACTGTCCCCACCCGCGATGCGCGGATTCGAGTGCCGCACGCATGACGTTGACATTGCCGATGCACTCGAACGTATGGTCGATGCCCCAGTCGGTCATTTCCACCAAAACCTGCTGGATCGGCTTGTCACAGTCCTTGGGATTGAGGCAATCCGTGGCGCCGAATGCCTTCGCCAGTTCGAACTTTTCGGGATTGGTATCAATGGCGAATATCCGTCCGGCTTTCGCCTGCCGCGCGCCCTGGATTACGGCAAGACCGATACCGCCAAGCCCGAAGACCGCGACTGAATCACCGGCCTGTACCTTGGCCGTGTTATGTACCGCACCGATACCGGTCGTCACGCCACAGCCGAGCAGGCAGACATGTCCCGGATTGGACGCCGGATTGATTTTAGCAAGCGAGACTTCAGCGACGACCGTGAATTCGCTGAACGTCGAACAGCCCATGTAGTGATGGATCGGCTGGCCCTTGTAAGAAAAACGTGTTGTCCCGTCCGGCATGACGCCCTTGCCTTGGGTCGCGCGAACTGAGATGCAGAGATTGGTCTTGCCCGATTTGCAGAACAGACATTCACCGCACTCCGCTGTATAGAGCGGAATGACGTGGTCGCCCGGCGCCACGCTGGTTACACCTTCCCCGACTTCGATCACGATCCCGGTCCCTTCGTGTCCAAGCACCGCCGGGAACAATCCTTCGGGATCATCCCCCGACAGGGTAAAGGCGTCCGTGTGGCACACACCTGTATGGGTGATCTGGACGAGCACCTCGCCTGCGCGGGGCGGTTCAACATCGATCTCGACGATTTCAAGTGGCTTGCCAGCCTCGAATGCAACGGCGGCCCGTGATTTCATGATGTTTCCTTCATATTTGGCAGGATCAGCGGAGATAGGACCGGACGAGCGAGACGACCTTCTCGATGGAACCGGAAGCCGCGTCGCGGTCCCCGGCGCACTCGACGAACTCCTCACGCAAATGGCTTTCCAGGATACCCGCCATCAGGCCGTTGGTAGCGCCCCGGATCGCAGCGACCTGTTGTAGCACCGGGCCACATTCAGCCCCTTTCTCCAGAGCCTGCTCTAATGCGTCGAGTTGTCCCCTGATGCGGCGCACCCGTGTCAGGACGCGCTTTTTCTCTTCGGGTGTATGCGGCACGAAAAGGTCACTCCAATTATACTGTCCCTTAGTATCCTTCACATACTCCCATGCAGTATGCAAACAGGCACGGGGAGAGACAGCGACACGATCTTGTGAAGATCACCCGTCGATCCTTTTCCCGTCATAACGGAGCTGTGCTTCCTGAACCTCCTCCATGTGCTGTTCGGCCCAGTGGGTCAGGCTGGCAACAGCCTGCGTCAATGTTTCGCCCAGAGATGTCAGGCTGTATTCGACCGCCACCGGCACCGTGGCATGGACAGTACGCAGGACCAGTCCGTCGCGTTCGAGGTTCTTCAGAACCTGGGACAGAACTTTCTGGGAAATGCCGCCGATCTTTCTCCGGATCACACTGAAACGTGCGCTGCCGTCCCTGAGACAATCAAGAATCAGAAGCGCCCATTTGTCGCCGATCCGGTTCAGCACCATGCGGGTGGGACAGTTTTGAGCATATACGTCGAACGCCGGGTGGGGGCGTGACGGCATTGGTTTCCTTTGAGTAACCATGTGTCCTGCAGGTGCCTTCTTGTCGTGTTTTTAGTCCATGAGTAACTTGGAAAACGAAACTAGGTTTCAATACGAAACCTGGTCTGAAATGTCACTGTGCTACATCGCATTTACAGGGATTTAGGCATGAGCAAGGTTATCGTGGTCTATCACTCGGTCTATGGTCATACGAAGGTGGTTGCCGAGCATGTGGCGCGCGGAGCCGAGGCAAGGCTCGTCGCAATCGACGCGAACGGAGACATCAGTGACGCGGAGTGGACGGCACTGAACGAGGCAGACGCCATCATCATGGGATCGCCCACCTACATGGGCAATGTGAGCTGGCAGTACAAGAAATTCGCCGATGCGACCTCGAAGATATGGTTCACGCGCGGCTGGCAGGACAAGGTTTTCGGTGGCTTCACCAATTCCGCGAGCCCGAACGGCGACAAGCAGGTAGCGTTGATCACCCTGCAGACCCTGGCGTCCCAGCATGGCGGAATCTGGGTCAGCCTGGGCGTTCCCCCGTCGAACACGAAGGCGGCAACC
>NZ_JABLUU010000035.1:0-10170 GCF_018491655.1 Komagataeibacter oboediens
GATGTTAGCGATAAAATCACAAAAAGCGGAAATCTACGGTACCGGATCGCTGCAATTGGCGTGACCTCAGGAACGCAAGTCGACCATATCGACTATCATCGTGTAGGGGTTCTTCCGTCTATCACGTGGGACATTGATCCGAAGACTTCACTGACTTTACTCGGTATGTACATGTACACACCCGGCAATGGTACGAATTATATGCAGTACCCGACGTGTGGCACATTAATTCAAAACAGTAGTTGCCCCCGTATACCTCGGAATACGTTTGCTGGATATAAAAGCTGGAACCAGCAAGGCTCGAAAGAAGCTATGTTTGAATTTATGTTCAATCATAAATTCAGCGATTTTATTTCTTTTTCGCAGGTCTTCCGATATGAAGACTCACGAAGCAAAACGGAAGATACTTATAGTAACGGTTACACTACTAATGGTTATGCAAATTCATACACAGAACTTACTCCGTGGTCGATTCAAGGTCGTTCTCAGACCATTGGATTGGATTCTCGTGTTTATGGAAAGTTTTCAACTGGACCAGTGAAGCACACGTGGGTTGTTGGATCGGATTTTAGACAGTTAGAGTATACACAAAACGCGCTTTATGACTACACAAACAATTACATACAGAACACGTATCGTCCTACACTAAATACCCCAGTATGTGTGGATATCAATTCTCCGTCCTGCGTGGTGTATGGCAGTGTTGGGCCGTATAATTACTTTCAAGAGGGTGTTTACTTTCAGGATCAAATAAAATGGAAAGGACTTTCTATACTTCTTGGTGGGAGAGAAGACTGGGTTAGCTATGACAAAAATAGATATTCTGTAAATAATGACAATGACAGTCATACAATCACATACAAAAAGCAAGCAGAGACATTGCAGCCTCAGCATGCTTTCACGTGGAGGGCAGGTTTGGTATATAATACAAAATTCGGATTATCTCCTTATTTCAGTTATTCTACATCCTTCGTTCCGCAGGCAGGTCAAACAAATTATTTGGGACAATCCTTTGCTCCGTTAACTGGCAAACAGCTTGAAGCGGGACTAAAATATAAGGTACCACACAAGGATATTCTACTGACAGCAGCAGCGTTTCATATTGATGAAAATCATTATCTAATTAGTGATTTAACGCATACCGGATTTAGCACTGACGGAGGCCGCGTTCGGTCTCAGGGTTTCGAGGTGTCGGCAAATGCCAATGTAACGAAAGATTTACGGCTTGTCGCGTCCTATACTTACACCGACATCCGGTTCGCAAAAACTAACGAAACTGCGCAACGGGAAGATATCTATGGAAACTATTATGGTAATGCGGTTTCAGAGTCTGGAAAAGCAGTTCCTTACATGCCGCGCAATATGTTTTCAGTTTTTGCTGATTATACAGTTTCATCAAAGTGGACAAAAGGATTGGGTATAAACTGGGGAATGAGATATGTTGGATATTCTTACGTAGATAACGTAGAATCATTTAAAACCCCGTCGTACATATTATTTGACATTGGCGCGCACTATGACTTCGGGCAAGCATCCCCAGCACTGAAGGGCCTGAAGGCGCAACTTTCTGTATCGAACCTCACAAACAAATATTACGTAACAAGTTGTGATGGTTATTTTTGCTATGTCGGACAGGGCCGCAGATTGTACGGGAACCTCACATATAACTGGTAAGTGAAGTGAAGCGCGCGATCTGTAGCGCCTGCAACATTCGCCAGCCATTCAAAATTTTCCATGCAATATTCGCGTGATGTCCGAAAATCTGTTGGGGTTGAGCCGACGATGAAAAACACAATAACTACAATGGATTGATCACCTTAGGGCGGCAAGATTCAGTGGGTTTCATGATGCAAGAAGTGAGCGCCCGCTGAATTATGTCCCGCAATATCTGTGACTCACGCCGGCGCGCATTAGACAGCTGCTCACCGCCCAAACTGAGAGAAAATTTCAGCCTGACCACAAGACGTTACGGGTCGTCCCCTTGCCAAACTCGTGGAGCGGAGTTGTGCAACATCCGTGAGGTCGCGCTGCAAGTCCCGTGATGTGGCAGTGCCCGATACGGGATGGGGTTAACCCGAGCCGTGCGGCATTCTTGCCTGGATCATGCTCTCCGGAGCACCACGATATGACCTGGTAAATGAACGATTTTCATGCCCGATGTCGCGGCAATGGTCGAGAGTGCTTCGTCAGGCTGGTCGATGCGAAACACACCGCTGATCCGGCTGGCGGTCGGCGCGTCTCCCCAGACATAGACGGCTCCGTGCCGATAGCGGGAGATGGCCCGCACGGCCTCGGCGAGTGTGGCATTGTCCAGTGTCAGATCACCGCGCGACCAGGCGGCGATGTCATCGGGGCTGATGTCTCTCTCGACCGGAAAAGTAGTGCCATGGGCGTAGGCAAGGCGCTCGCCCTCGCTGAGTCGGACGGCCACGGAATGGGTAGAAGGCGTGTAGACATCCACAAGGCCCTGACCGACGCTAACCGTGACACGGTCAGGGGCATCCCGCACTTCGAACACCGTGCCGACATCTTCAATCCGCCCGTCCTGATCCGTCACGCGAAATGGCCGGTCGGCATCATGGCGAACCTTGAAAAGGGCATTCCCCCTTAGCAGGGTGATGTCCCGATGATGGGCCGAATAATGGATGGCAATCGCGGTATCGCTATCGATAATGGCTTCTGAACCATCGGCCAGCGCCACGGTCTGAATGGTCGTGCCGGTCCACTGGTCGGCCTGGAGCCATGTCCTGAATACCGGGGCATACAGAAAAATGGCGGCCGACGCGGCAATGGCTGTGAGGGAAAACAGCCCGGCTTTCAAAGTCTTTTTTCGACCCATGCGCGTCCATGACGCCTGCAGGGCCTGATCCTGTGCAGGGGAAATACGGAGTGCCCGCCAGAGCCTGCGTTCCTGCTCGAAAACCGTATTGTGGTCCGGGGACGCCGCACGCCATTCACGAAACTGCGCGAGTTCTTCCTCGGTCATCTCTCCCGATGCCATGCGCACGATCCAGCGCCGCGCGGTGTCCGCGATGTCAGACTGTGTCTGGGTCACATTGCATCCATGGCTGTTTCGCCGCTCTCAACTGTAAGACGGCTGGAAACCGCATCTTTATACTGGCAGGTCATGGTTTAAGTAAAATATCAGTCTTCCCGGACCGTGGCTAACAGGTCGAGCGCCCGCTGCACGTAACGGTTGATCAGAGACACCGATTTACCCGAACGGCGGGCGATTTCCGTCTGGCTCAGTCCATGGAAGCGATTGAGACAGAAAATAGTCTTCATGGGTTCGGGCATGGTTTCAATCACGTTTTCCACCAGAGCCAACCTCGTTTTCCCGGCCAGTTGCTGTTCGGCGGTCGGGCTGTCGTCCTCAAGCCAGAGCAGGTCGTGAATGCTGTCCTGCACGTCTTCACGGCGGGACAGGCTGCGCGCGTGATCAATCGCCAGATTGGAGGCCAGCCGATAAAGATAGGCATGCGGGCTGAGGATGACAGCCTCAGGTTCAACACGCTGGATTTTTTCGAACAGGGACTGAACGGCGTCTTCTGCGGCTTCGCGGTTCTTGATGATTCGGTACATGAGATGAAACAGCGAAGGCCGTTCTTTCATCATCAGGGTCGTCAGGGTGGCGATGTTATCCTGCATGTCATCGGGTCATCCATGGAATCCTCATTGCCCGTAGCATTGTTAAGAATAGTTCGCAATATTGGATGATGGCATGACCGCCATGTGCGACAGCAGAATTGTATTCCAGAGCAGACTTTAAACTGATGGATGGCTGTCACAACGCACAATGCCTGCGCGATTGGGCATTCATGTGCGCACCATAAAATGTCTGCTAAAGCACACATTATCTGCTATAAAGTATGTCATGAAAGACAATGCCAGCAGAGTCACACGCCATCTGTCCCGGAGTACGAAAGCGGCGCTCCAGCTTCTGGGTGCCGAGGTGTCGGTAATGAGAAAACAGAAAGGCTGGTCGGAACAGGAACTGGCCACGCGCGCGGGCGTCTCACGCACCTCGCTGCGGGCGGTCGAGAAGGGGGAGGCCACGGTGCAGGTCGGGATCGCTTTTGAAGTGGCGATCACCGTCGGACTGTCGCTGTTCGGGGGGGAGGACGCCATGGCGCGGCAATGGCAACATGAAACCGAGCGCCTCGCCCTGCTGCCTCAACGCATGCGGGCCAGAAGCGCAGGTCAGGTGAATGATGACTTCTGAGACGCGGATCACCTATTCCGCCCAGGACGCATTCGTCTGGATATGGCTGCGTGGGGCTACGGCTCCGGTCGTTGCCGGCAAGGTGTACCATACGCATCCCGGAGCGGATGAGTATCGCTTCCTGTACGGGCAGCGCTATCTGGCCAATCCAGACGCCATTTCGCTGTATGAACCCGATCTCCCCCTCAGGGTGGGGAAGCAGATTCCGCCCGGGCAGCACAATCTGGCACCCTGTCTTCGTGATGCTTTGCCAGATGCTTGGGGACGTCGCGTGATCATCAGTGACCTGACGGGCCTGAAAAAGGGCAGGGCTGGAGACGACCGATGCCGACGAACTGACATTTATGCTCCGGTCCGGCTCAGACAGGATCGGGGCAGTGGACTTTCAGGCCAGCGCCAGGGAGTACGTCGCGCGCGGGGAGGACTACGCGTCTCTTGAAGACCTCTAGAGGCTGGCCGACATGGTGCAGTCCGGCGAGCCCATATCGCCGGTTCTGGACTGGGCAGTCCTGCATGGCAGTTCGATCGGTGGAGCGCGGCCCAAGGCATTGCTGACGGACGGGGGGCGACGCCTTATCGCCAAGTTTGCCGCCTCGAACGATCCGTTCGGCATGGTCAAGGCGGAATTCGCCACCATGCGCCTTGCCGCGAAGGTGGGGCTGACTGTGGCCCAAATCGATATCGAGCATGTACTGAACCGCGATGCCCTCATTGTCGAGCGTTTCGACCGGCTTCCGGCGGGGCAGGGACAGATGGCACGGCGCGCCATGGTCTCGGCCTTGACATGGACGGAGGAACAGGAGATGGCCTCGCGCCACGTGAGCTATGTGGAGCTTGCTGAAATCATCCGCACACGCTTTTACGATGCGGCTGCTGATCTCCGTGAGTTGTTCCGTCGCCTGACGTTCAACATCCTTGTCGGCAATACCGACGACCATTGCCGCAATCATGCCGGCTTCTGGAACGGTCGGGATTTACGCCTGACGCCCGCCTACGATATCGCGCCCCAGATACGCGGCGCGGCGGAAGCCAATCAGGCATTGCTGATAACGGACAGCCACCGGGAGCCTCTCCTCGTTCACGCGCTTGAGGCGGCACCGGCCTTTCGCATTGCCTCGGAACAGGAGGCACGTCGGATGATCGACGACCAGGTCGGTGTCATCCGGGCCAACTGGTCCAGTGTCTGCGACGATGCGGGTATGACGCAGGTGGAGCACGAGTTTTTCATGGGGCGCCAGATCCTCAATCCCTATGCCTTCGAGGGGTACGCGGCCTATCCGGGCTTTCTCTGACAGGCGGTTGCAGGAGGGGAAAACGACCAAAGCCCCTTGGCCCAGAATTGCGCCAGCGGAGGGAGACGTCTGGCGGTCGTGGATTTTTACATCGCCCAGATTCAAAAAAAGCCTGTTGCAAATAGGGAACAGGAAACGGGCAGATGGAGCAGCAAGCGCCACGCCACGAACTTTGTTGCCGCACGCAACGTCCGGCGTCGCGCCGACCGTGCTCACCCGGCCGGGTGGCACAGGTCCGGCTATATCACGGATCTTGCATACCCCCGGTCCACCCGTTTGGCATGGGGCACATCACGCCTTTTGCACACCCAAAGCGCACGAATCTGGCATCATGCCTACCCATAAAACTTTGTTTTCATATGACAAATACGCCTCGGTTTCAGGACAATTCCCGTCCTCGGTTTCCGTCCCTTTTCTCGCGGCTCATCACACCCAGCACGCCGCTTCGTCCGAACGCCCCCGCCTGACGAGAAGCGACGCAAAACCTCACACACGACCGGCCGGGGGAGGGGGGCCTCCCACCCTTGGTGATCTGACGCACCCGCCGCCATAGGCCCGCAAACAGACCAGTGTGAAAAAAAGACCGGCACAGGTGTGGAGACCTGCGCCGCCGTGTCGTCTTCCCTTTTATGACATTATTTGAGAATCCGTCTCACTTGCATATGGGAGCATCGTTCAACAATGGGTCACACATTGCGCCACCAGTCGGCGTCTGTTGCAGGGGTCTGCCTCATGACCCTGCTGGCTTCAAGTTGTCTTTCCGGGCTGATGACCCAGGCCGCAAAGGCGCAGACGGCGTCCGCCAGTACCGGCGCGACCCGGCATTTCACGATCGCGGCGCAACCCCTGCGCACGGCCCTGCACCAGTATCTGGAGCAGTCCGGCGTTCAGGTCGCCTATCCGACGGCGGCTGCAGGCAACGTCCGGGCCGCCGCTGTCACGGGAAATCTTACGCCTCAGGAGGCCCTGTCCCGCCTGCTGGCAGGGACGGGCCTGACCTGGCGCGCCACGGGGCCGAACAGTGTGACCCTTGCGAAATCAGCCGCTAATATAACTCTCGGTCCTATCCGTGTGGGAGGAACCGTTACGCATCAAAATCCGACTGGTCCTGGCGTCGGGTATGTCGCTACCACCACTATGTCGGGTACTAAAACTGACACACCAATCACGGAAATTCCCAATTCGATCTACGTGGTAACAAAACAACTGATGCAAGATCAACAACCGCAAAATGTGGTTGAGGCGCTCCGCTACACACCTGGCGTATATTCAGAAAGTTTAGGAAATTACTCCAACGGAAGTGGATTGGATGGAACCAACAGTGGAATAAAACAGAGAGGATTCAGTACAACGTCGTTTGTCGATGGTTTGGCTCTAAATAGTGGAAGCGCTGGGGAAACAGCTTTTATCGACCGAATCGAGGCGGTGAATGGCCCAGCATCTGTGATGTATGGACAAACTAACCCAGGCGGTATGATTGGTATCAGTCTCAAAAAGCCCACGGATGTACCTTTACATCAGGTCTCCCTTGGTTTTGGCAGTTGGGGGCGTTATGAGGCGACAGCGGACGTTAGTGATAAGATTACAAAAAGTGGCAATCTACGCTATCGTGTGGCAGCAATGGGCGTAACCTCCGGAACGCAGGTTGATCACATTGACTATCATCGTGTGGGGGTTCTGCCATCACTTACGTGGGATATTGATCCTAAGACTTCACTAACTTTACTCGGCATGTATATGTACACACCAGGAAATGGTACGAATTATTTACAGTACCCTACCTGTGGAACATTAATTCAAGATGCCAACTGTCGCCGTATTCCACGAAACACATTTACTGGATATAAGAGTTGGAATGAACAAGGTTCAAAGGAAGCGATGTTTGAATATATGTTCAAACACGACTTCAATAAGTATATTTCCTTTTCACAAACTTTCAGGTACGAAAATTCTCATAGTGAACAAAATGATGTTTATAGTCGAATTGGCATTACCAACTCCGAGGTTGGTGTACGTCCATGGTCCATTAATTCACGATCAACAACCATAGGTCTAGATTCACGTATTTATGGAAAATTTTCTACCGGCTTTTTGAAACACACATGGATTGTTGGTTCTGACTTTAGGCAATTAGAATATATGCAAAATGCATTTTACGATTATACACAAACGTACACCCAAAATTTATATAATCCAACGATGAATACCCCTGTATGTGTAAATATTCATTCAGCTGCGTGTGAAGTCTATGGAAGTACGGGACCCTATAATTATTTTCAGGAGGGAGTTTATTTTCAGGATCAAATTAAGTGGAAAGGCTTATCTGTTCTTCTTGGGGGACGTGAGGACTGGGTGAACTATAACAGTAATAGATATTCTGTTAATAACGATAATGCGGCTCACACTATAACAAAATCAAGCCTTGTGGACGCACCTGAGCCACAACATGCGTTCACGTGGAGAGCAGGCTTGATATATAATACTAGGTTTGGTTTAGCTCCTTATTTTAGTTACTCGACATCTTTCGTTCCTCAAGCTGGATCGACAGATTATCTGGGAAAACCGTTTTCTCCATTAACGGGAAAGCAGATGGAAGCTGGACTGAAATACAAGGTACCAAATAAGGACATTCTTCTTACAGCATCTGCATTTCGTATCGACGAAGACCACTATCTTATCAGTGATCTTGAGCATTCTGGATTTAGCTCGGATGTTGGTAAAGTGCGGTCTCAAGGATTTGAAGTTTCTGCAAATACCAATGTTACTAAAGATCTACGGCTTGTCGCATCCTATACTTATACTGATATTCGTTTTGCCAAGACAAATCAGACAGCACAACGAGTAGATGTTTATGGAAATTCTTACGGTAATGCTGTTTCTGAAACGGGAAAGGTTGTGCCGCAAATGCCTCGGAATATGTTTTCCGTCTTTGCTGACTACACGGTTCCTACCAGTTTTGCCAAAGGTCTCGGTATCAATTTGGGTATGAGATACGTAGGTTCTACTTATGTGGATAATGTGGAATCTTTTAAAACACCATCATACATACTATTCGATATTGGCGCCCACTATGATTTCGGACAGGCAATCCCGGTATTAAAAGGTCTAAAAGGGCAACTTGCAGTATCAAATTTAACTAACAAATATTATGTCACGAGTTGTGATACATCGTTTTGTTATACCGGCCAAGGACGTCGCCTTTATGGAAACTTGACTTACAATTGGTAAAATTTCACCGTTCGAAACTGCACCGACTTTCCTTATTTAGATTCAATGGATTGCTCCTCGTCTTAGCGCCAAAGTCGTGGGGCAACGCCGCTGCGAGTTCTATAGAGTGACCCATGTAAGAAACGTGGGTTCTCTCCATACAATAGGCGTGGGGCGTCTCATACCGAAAAGGGAATATCCCCCGGCCAGGGCTTGAGGGACACCCGACGCAAAAACCACAACGGTACACCTTAAAGATTACCCGCCTCGCGCACCAGTCCAAAACTGAAGGCGAATTTCACCGTGACGACAAGACCTTACCCATCATCCTCATGCCAAACTCGTGGACCGGGGGGCGCGACATCCGTGATGCCATCCATTATGCCGGTGGTTGGGCAGCGTGGTTGCGGACGGCCTAAGGGGGTAGAAATCGAAATAATGCTGCTCTTCGAACTAGGCGCAGACGAAACTGAACAGGTCGATGCCCGTTCGGGGCGATAGCGCTAGCGCACAGGTCATGAGTTGGGAAATCGGGCGTTCTTTGTCGGCACGGGGCTTGTAGTCAAGGACATAAATGCGACCATTGCGAATTTGCAGGAAATCTAGGCTCACGACCTATTAATTTATTGAACTGAGCGGGACGTTGTGATTCACAGGCTTACCGATGGAGGTTGAGGCTGTGAGTGAGGTATTTTTGCTATCTGAGAGCCAGATGGAGCGGATTGAGCCATTTTTCCCTCTGGCACACGGAGTACCACGCGTGGATGACCGGCGGGTCCTGAGCGGGATCGTTTATGTGATCCGCAACGGCCTTCAGTGGAAAGACGCCCCGAAAGCGTATGGTCCGCACAAGACTTTGTATAATCGCTTCATCCGGTGGAGCCGCCTGGGTGTCTTTGACCGGATCTTCGTCGCCCTGACAGAACAGGCTGGGCGTTCGAAGCGCCTGATGATCGATGCGACACATCTCAAGGCGCACCGGACATCGGCGTCCCTGCTCAAAAAAGGGTTTTTCCCGCCATATCGGGCGGACAAAAGGTGGGCTGAACTCAAAACTCCATGCCGTGTGCGATGGTCAGGGTCGGCCTGTTCGCCTGCATCTGACAGCAGGTCAGGTCAGTGACTTCAAGGGCGCAGACGTGCTGCTGGCAGATCTCTACGACGAGACAGAAGAAATCATCGGGGACAGAGGCTATGACAGCAACCGGATCAGGTTATCGCTTGCAGAACGCAATATCACTGCCTGTATTCCCCCGAAAAAGAACCGGAAATCAAAGCCGCCTTACAACTGGCATCTATATAAAAAGCGCCATCTGATCGAAAACATGTTCGCAAGGCTGAAAGACTGGCGACGTGTTGCGACCAGATACGACCGCTGTGCTCATACATTCATGTCTGCAATCCACATCGCAGCAAGCTTCATCTTCTATCTTAAAGAATGAGTCCTGA
>NZ_JABLUU010000036.1:0-8536 GCF_018491655.1 Komagataeibacter oboediens
GGTGCGCCACCGAGCCATGGTCGTCCAGCGGAAAACCCGGCGACCTGTACAGTTCGAAATTACAGAAACAACGCGGGAAAGCGTGCGGGCGTGGCTGGAGCATCGAGGTGGTGGCTTGAATGAGTATGTTTTTCCAAGTCGCCTAAGCGCCAAAGCTCACCTGAGCACAAGGCAATACGCCCGGCTTCTGGATCAATGGGTTCAGGCGGTGGGACTTATCCCCGGGGAATATGGAACTCATTCGCTCCGCCGGACTAAGGTTGCCATGATTTATAAACGAACCGGCAATATCCGGGCCGTGCAGATCCTGCTGGGTCATTCAAAACTGGATAGTACGGTTCGATACCTTGGGGTGGATGTAGAGGACGCTCTGGCACTGTCGGAAGCCACTGATCTCTGAAATCGAATATGCCTCAGGAATTCTCTACCTCCTCCTTATGTGTACATGATATGATGACACATAAGGAGGAGGCCATGAGCGAGCATCTTTCAGATAAGGCAGCATCCCCACAGAAAATCGGTGTTCGGGAGTTCCGGAGAAACCTGACAGCGTATCTGCGTCAGGTCAGACAGGGCAGGACGATCCTCGTGACGTCTCATGACGAGGTTGTGGCTGAACTGCGGCCACCAGCTCCTTCCTATCGCCCCCGCCGTCAGCCGGGAGCTCTTCGCGGGCGGATCAGAATGAGCGAAGATTTTGATGAGACGCCGCCGGACATTCTTGAAAGCATGGAACGCAACCTGTGAAGGTTCTGCTCGATACGCATGCGTTGCTCTGGTGGCTTTCGGACTCTGACCGGCTGGGTGAGAATGCCCGGGAGATCATTGCAGATCCGGTCCACGATATTCTGGTGAGTATCGTGTCATTATGGGAGATTGCGATCAAAATCCGGATCGGAAAACTGGATGCGGATATGAACGATATTCTGGCAGCCGTTCCTACGGAATGTTTCTCGCTACTACAAATACGGCCCGAACACCTGCAGATCCTTATGTCTTTGCCTCTGCATCATCGTGATCCGTTTGATCATCTCCTGATGGCGCAGGCGCAAGCTGAACACGCCACATTCCTTTCGGAAGACGGACAGATGGATCATTACCCCATCAAACGAATACGCTGTTCGTGAAGCAGAAACTGCCGTCAGAATACGTCTTCATGTCAAGACATTCCGTCCCTCAGCGACGTTACCGTAAGCCGACATCGACGGACAGATTTCTGCGTGGCGACATGGTGGGAACTGAACGCACAACAGCAGTTGGAGAGGCCAGGACGGCCATCTGCTGACGCTAAACGTCACATCGTTATGATGCGATCATCATTCGGTAATGGACGCGAGGATATCTGTATTGATGACGTCTGCATGTGTCGTGTGCATGCCGTGCGGATAACCGGGATAGATCTTCAGCGTGCTGTCCTGAAGCAACCTGTCCTGAAGGACAGCCGCGTTCTGGTAGGGCACGACCTGATCATCATCGCCCTGCAGCACAAGCACCGGCACTGTGATGGCCTTCAGATCCTCGGTCTGATCTGTTTCGGAGAATGCTTTGATGCCTTCATAGTGGGCCTTGGCGCTGCCCATCATTCCCTGACGCCACCAGTTGCGGATCGTGCCTTCCGAAATTTCTGCTCCCGTGCGATTGAAGCCGTAGAATGGTCCGCTGGCGATATCCAGAAAGAACTGCGCGCGATTGGCTGCAAGCCCCGCACGTAGTCCGTTCAGGACGGCGATCGGTGTGCCATCAGGGCTGTGGTCCGTCTGAACCATCAGGGGCGGCACGGAACTGATGAGCACGGCCTTGGCAACCCGTCCCTGAGGCTGACCATATTTCGCGACATAGCGGGCCACCTGGCCTCCGCCGGTCGAATGTCCGACATGGATGGCGTTTTTCAGGTCGAGATGCTCGACAACGGCCGATGTATCCGCCGCATAATGATCCATGTCGTGCCCGTCACTCACCTGTGCCGAGCGACCATGACCACGACGGTCATGCGCGATCACGCGAAATCCCTTGCTCAGGAAAAACAGCATCTGCGTGTCCCAGTCATCGGCGCTAAGCGGCCAGCCATGATGGAAGACGATCGGCTGAGCATCCTTCGGTCCCCAGTCCTTGTAGAAAATCTCTACGCCATTAGATGTCGTGACGAATGACATGATACGCCTCCTTGCCGATCAATAACGGGATACTGGTCAGAGCCTAACGTTGAAGATAGCTTCAAGGTCAAGCATGCGTTCATGACCGGGAGAAATCATGAAGATTGGAGAACTGGCACGGTTAAGTGGCCTGACACCGTCGAGAATCCGGTTCTATGAGCGCATTGGACTGCTGAAAACGGTTGACCGCCGGCCCAACGGATACCGGACCTATCCGCAGCAGGCCGTGATGGTCCTGGCTCTCATCACGACGGCGCAGCGGGCCGGGTTTACACTGGATGAAATCCGCACCCTGCTGCCGCCTGATCTGGAACACTGGGATCATGCTACATTGATGGATGCCCTGACACGCAAGATTGCGGATATTGAAGCGCTGCAGGCACGCCTGGCCCAGAGCAGGGCGCATCTGCTCCGTCTGATCGAGGATATTCAGGCGCGCCCTGACGACATGGACTGTGCGGCCAATGCGCATCGTGTCCTGACGAACATGCTTGCGGAACATCCCGAAGCCCTCGACGTCACGTCGGACGATATCCGCCTTCTTGATGCGACGGACCGCCGTCAGTCAGTAAGCTCTGGCCGCCGTAAAAAGACGGCATCCCGTTAAGCCCCATTCAGAAGCGCCACCACTTTCCTTGCCGTCGCTCTGGCGGAAAAGGGGTTCTGTCCTGTCACCAGCCGTCCATCCGTCACGACATGGGACATGAACGGAAGCCGCGCTTTTTCATAAATCGCGCCCCGTGCCTTCATCTGCGCTTCCGCGTTGTAGGGGATTTCGCGCGCGACACCCGCCAGCCTCTCCTCGGTCCATGAAAATCCGGTGATTTTCTGACCGCGGACCAGAAAGGAGTCGTTTGTAAGCCGGGTGTTCAGCAGTCCGCAATATCCATGACAGACAGCGGAGACCACGCCGCCCTTTTCCCATAGTGCGCGGGTGATGGCCTGAAGGCCCTCATTGTCGGGAAAATCCCACATCACGCCATGACCGCCGGTAAAGTAGATCGCATCGTAATCGCCCGGACTGATGTCTGCGGGGGAGGGTGTTGAAGAGAGCAGGGCCATTTTTGCCGGATCGGCCAGCCAGGCCCTGGTGGAGGCATCGCGCATCGGCCATTTCAATGCACGCGGATCAAGCGGAACCCTGCCGCCTTTTGGGCTGACAATGCGTTGTTCATAACCGCTGGCGGCAAAGACGTCCCACGCATGCGTCAGTTCCGACAGCCATAATCCGGTCGGCTGCTTGGAATTGCCGAAATGAGCGGTGTTGGTGACAACGTGAAGGATACGACGGTTCATGACAGGCCCCTCCCATGCGGCAGTGTTTCTGATCACCATCCTGTAACGTTCAAGCCCGGTTGAAGGTCAATCTGTGGTTTGACATTAAATCTGACTTCAAGGTTAATGGTGTAAGGGCAAACCTACCTGACATCATGGAGGCAGCCTCATATGCAGACAATACTGGGCGCAAATGGTCAGATCGCCACGGAACTGGCGCGGACATTGCATCAGCATCATACGGGGGCGTTGCGGCTTGTGAGCCGCAATCCCCGCAGGGTCAACGAAGACGATACGCTCATGGCGGCGAACCTGCTGGATGCAGGGCAGACGGCACAGGCAGTAAAAGGCAGCCGGATCGTCTACTTTACGGCCGGCCTGCCCCCTGACACCAAACTCTGGGAAGAACAGTTTCCCGTCATGCTGAGAAATGCCCTGCAGGCATGCCGGGCGGCGGGGGCCAGCTTTGCCTATTTCGACAATACCTACATGTATTCGCAGAACAGCCAGATCCAGACGGAGGAAACGCGCTTTGCGCCGGTTGGCCGGAAAGGACGCGTGCGCGCGGCAATGGCCACCATGGTGCTGCAGGAAATGGGACGCGGAGACATTCCCGTGCTGATCGCCCGCGCACCGGAATTCTATGGTCCGGGGAAAACGCAGAGCTTCACCAATGCCCTGATCATTGACAGGCTGAAAGCAGGTAAAAGACCCCTGGTTCCTGTCCGTGACGATACGCGCCGGACCCTCATCTGGACGCCGGATGCGAGCCGCGCGCTGGCAACGCTGGGCAATACACCGGAAGCTTTCGGCCAGACCTGGCATCTGCCGTGCTGTGACGAGCGGCCGACCTACAAGACATTTGTTACCATGGCGAGCAGGATTTTCGGACGTCCCCCTTCCTATTCGGTCATTGGAAAATGGCCATTGATCATCGCAGGCATTTTTTCAAAAAAAGTACGGGAGATCAGGGAATTACTGCCCCGTTACGAACAGGACAATCTTTTTGACTCAAGCAAATTCAAACGTCATTTCCCTGAGTTTCCCGTGACGACATATGAGGAGGGTCTGGAACTGATCAGGAAGGAATAGAGAGGCGGATACTGCCTCATGTCAGTCATTAGAGGAGTTATTCGGGCTTTCGGAAAACGGACTGTCTATCGTGAACGAGAGTGGCCCGGAACGGGCTGTGTCCGTCGTATATTTTTGAACATCGGAGCGGAGCGGCCTTGATGGGTCGTGATTACCGCAGCGCATGAAACACGCACAGGAAAGGGTGGCCTAGCGGCGCGTTTACAGACAGAGCTCCAAGATGGTTAAATATCTTCTCGGTAATAATTCTCCAGATATTTGATCATGCTCTCTCGGTGCCGTTCCATCACTTCATCATTCCACTGTGCATTTTGGTAAATAAGGTCCATTTTCAGAGATTCAATACGTCCATGTTTTTTGATATTCTCGAATTTTATCTTCTTTTCATTGAATGGTCTGTTGCTGTATTCCGAATTGATTCCCCCTGACAACAGAACAAGGTTGCCGAAATCATCCCTGTTATCAGGACTGACAATATTATAGTCCGTAGGCTGAGGTTGCTGCGGCGAGATATGTTCTACGGAGTTCTTGGCTGTAAAGCGGAAATTCTTCCACTCTTCCTGTGCGTCACTTCGATGGGCACTATGCCACAATACAAAATCCAGCTTGTAAAACCAGTAATGACGAAAATGTACCCCATGCTTGCCACGAAGATAATCTGCGAAATCCGTTAACTGTCCGGTGCGCCAGGGGTGCTCCATAAAGGAGCGAGTGCGCTTTACAAGCGGTTCGTCCGTTTCCTCACCTAGCAGATAATTATCCAGATGACGTAGATATTTTAAGTAGTAATCAGAGGGTGAGTTTTGGTTTTTATACACATAATACAGATAAGGTGTCATCCAATATTGCGTTGTATTTTCCTGAGTATGATACAACATGCTTTGCAATAGAGACAGTTCTGCATTTTCTTGATAATTAATGCTTCTTGTCAGATTCCGTGTCGTTCTTTCACCGGAAACCGACGTCTTGCAGAGCATATGGATACGGTCCGGCCTACTCTCGGACCTGATTTCAGCCTCGGCCCATTTTATGATTGTGGCATCCCATAGAACTCGGATCGTCCAGACAAGATCGACAAACCCTTTGGCATCCTGTTCCTGTTGCTGCGGCGTTTCCGAAGAGAAAAAGAATTCTTCAAATATCTTCGTTAGGTCACGATCCAGTATCCTGTCCAGATCTTTACGGCTATTTTCATAAAGCCATATTCTCAGGACATGCAGTAGGAAAAGGGGAAAACCGATGATGCTGTCTGCCCAGTGATTGTCACCCTCTACCTGTTCCTTCTGTATGGTCTTCTCGTGATCCGCGTCGGCAATCTGCGCCAGGCTGCGATAACCCGACAGGGAGTCATCGGTTTCTTGCAATGCTTCTTGTCGGGCGAGAAGGTCACGCACGGATGGGGCGCAGGCCAGTTTTTGCTGCGTGTACAGCGTCGCCAGGGCGGACCCGGACAGTTTGTCGCGCCCCTGACGTAAAGTCTGGTCCACAAAGCCTTTCATGTCAGCGCATGCATCCCATAACGCCGCATAACGCTGGCGCTCTTCGGCGGGAATGGCATGAAGGAGCCGTGCCTTGAGGATTTCATGATGCTGAAGTTGAACGCCGCGAACATTGATTACTTCAAACAGCTTGTTCAGGTCCATTCGCCTTGGGACTTCCGTACATACAAAGCGGACATTTTCGTATATATAACGTGCTATCTTTCCTATTCCGGCTTCATCCAGAGCCCGTTTTTCACGGAAGCCCGTCATGACCTGCCGGGCGTTCTGCATGCACTGTGTGTTTGGAACAGTGGCCAACGCATTCTGTGGGTCCTGAAGCGTTGCCTCGAAATAGCGATTGACATCGGGCCGCACTGAAAAATTCAGGCGGGATGCGAATCCCCCGTTCCGCTCGACCCTGCCGAAGGCGGAAAGTGCCCTTCTCCAGCCCGGTGACTGGCTGAGCAGGAACAACGTCGTAAAACGCTGCTGCCCGTCGATCAGGTCAAAGGTGCGCTGCTTTGCCCCGCGTTCCTGCTCGGTCGTTGTTTCGACAACCAAAATTCCTCCGAGGAAGAACTGAGCGTCCTGCCGTTCGCAGGCATTGGCAATATCGTTCAGGAGGGTCGAAATCTGTTCGTCACCCCATACATACAGACGCTGGTACAGCGGCACATTAAAAAACCAGGCCTCGGTGGGGTCATGATCTACAATGCTCTTGAGTGTACACCACTCGGACTTAACGTTCTGCATGCAATTTCTCTATCTCAGCTTCGACCCACGCTTCTTTTTCTGCCAGGGAGGTCGTCTCTTTTCCGAAGAATTTCAGGACCGCTTTTTTGTATCGTCCCTTGACCGTGCTGCCGGTCGGTGTCTGATCCTGACGGTAGGTTTCCCGGCAGGACTTGGCCTGGCTTTTCAGGTATATGTTCACCTGGCGGGGGTGGCTAGCCTGCGTTATCACATCCAGCAGATTGAGTTCATCACCCTGAAGGTCCGAGAAGAATTTCTGGGCCGTCTCTTTTGCAATCCTGTCATGGGAAAGACGGATTTCTCCAAAAAGAAATTCCAGTCTCAGCGCAAATTCATCCAGGGATTCCTCGCCAAACTGGTCGACATACATCAGGGACGCCAACTGAAAAATTTCAATAATATATTTCTGGTTTTTTAGAATTAGCTCATCAAGGATCCGTCTAAAATATGTGTATCTGTCAGACTGATCCACGAAAATATTCTGGTACAATTTGGCATATTTGTCAGCATAGAGAAAAAATCCGACTCCCTGCTGGATGGGTTGCCTGAGACTGAAAGGAAGCTGCTCTACATCCATTCCCAGCGTGATCTGGTTGCCGTGCAGGATCATCCCTCCCTGTTCGGACAGGGCCAGGCTCCTCGCTCGGATGTTTGTGCGAGACTGGTAGAGCGGGACCGTGTCAGGCCCCTGTTCCGCTGGCCATGTCTGCCTCTGAAATTCATCGAGTAGACGGGCCTGGTCAGGGAGTGGTCGTTTGTTTGCCTGCCACCGTCGCGCCCGCCATAAAAACAGTTCAAACAGGCGGGGAGCGAAATCCACGCCATCTTTCTGTCCATCCGGCCGCTTTTCCGTTTCCTTCTGCATGATCTCCCACCGTTTTGCACAATGGTCCTGCAAACCGTGAATCAGACTCTTCTGGCTTTCCTGCGGTCTGCTGCCCGAACACTGTGCGATAGCGCGCAGATGGAAGGCCTTGAGAAGATCAGTCGTCTCAAGCCGTACGCCCCGACTGTTCTGTGTGTCGAAAAACGAAAAAGCCATGTCCACATCGGAAACAATAATGACCGTAAAATGAATCTTTCCGAAAATGGATGGTTTTATACTGCTTGGCGTGGTTTTCAGCAGACGAAGGGCAGCGGAAATGGCGCCTGCGGATGAGCGGGAATATCGCAGGTCCTGACCTGCGGGAAAACATCCGACAACTTGCTGATAGAGCAGGCACAGGGCCGTCATGCGCTGCTGGCCATCTATGATGAACCGTTTTCTTTTTTCCGCGCATTCATGTAGCAGGAGCGTGCCCATATAATAGGGGACATCGGGTGTCGGGGCATGCGCGTAGGCTACCAGCTCATCGTGCAGGATGGACACCTGCTCTTCGGACCAGACGAAACCGCGCTGGTACGTATCCAGGGCCAGTGGAAATGAAGAGTTTTCAAGAATATTTGCAAAGCATCGGATATGTACCGATGGGTAAATCATTATACAGGGCCGTAATACCGAACATATTCATAACATTAATCATAGAACGGCATACCGGACAAGTTTCCTTTTCCTGAATTAGTTACATAAACATTTTCAAATGAATATATATAAATAAGAATTATTAAAAAATTTTATTATGGATACTGGAATCTCTGTTCTCGCCCTCATCTCCGATATACAGGCGGGTGGAAAGTGTACCGAAACCGGACATGAATCATCCGGCGCTCTACCGGCAACGGCTGATAGAAGGCTTGGGTACGCATTCTACCCAATCAAAGTTCGAATCCCTTCGCCGTTTG
>NZ_JABLUU010000037.1:0-7747 GCF_018491655.1 Komagataeibacter oboediens
GGTGGAAAGCCGCGAAAATCACCGAATAATGGCGATACATACGGATTCCGGACATCCCCTCCTTTTAGATAGGCCTGCACATTCCTTTGGTTGTCGGCCTTTATATTATACGGGTCGTACTCGAGAGGTCGATCCATCGTGTCGCCACCAAGTGTCAGATCCGTCCAAGGTGACATCACGAAAGCGGCTGCGGGCAACGGCAATCCTAATGAGCGAAGTTTGAACATCACTGCCAGGGCCAGACCACCACCAGCAGAATCTCCAGCGATAATGATCTGCCTGGCAGAATAGTTCATGGACAGCAACCAGCGATATGCTGTGCACGCATCTTCCAGCGCTGCGGGAAACGGGTGTTCGGGAGCAAGACGATAGGCAAGTGAAAAAGTCATGATCCCTGCTTCGCGTCCAATCACTGCGCTAACTGGCCGCCATCCTTTTGGACTACCTAAAACATATCCTCCACCGTGCAGATAGAGCATGATTTTATGAGGGGCGGTCAGCTTGCCTGTGGACCATTCACCTTTGACAGGTCGCGTATTCACATCGGTAAACCGCAAATCAGCCGGAAGAGGAATGTTGTTAAGATAGAACGCATCCGCGCGTTGGCGCTGCTGGCGAAGCGAAGCATGTTCAGGGGTCGACGCAAAATAATCGGCGATGATGGTGCGGACATGATGCATATCTGGAGAAAGTCCCGCTGCATTTGCCCATGCTTCGAGTGCATTTTGGATAGATGCGTTACTTGCGCTGGTGTCCTTAGCTATTGCACAGATGGGCGGCAACAGGAGTGTGGCAAAAAAATATTTAAGCATGGAGCGACGTGATGCCTGGCCGCTCATAGAGGTGATATCGGGGTAATGTGGTAATTTATCCATAATTATGCACTCCTTCCGCTTATTAACACACAATATTTATGCTGCAAATGTCAACACCATAGGTATACTTTGTTGGTACTATTGCATTTAATGCTCATCGCGTTAATTCGTCCTGTTATTTTATTTTTTGTATATAGTATTATTTAATTTGTTCTTATATATCGATTCCGTGCTCGGATACTTTCATATCCACATTTTCTTCGCTGAAAGTTCCGATGCAGATACGCTAGATAGAATCCACAACATGAAACATTGTTATTTTGACTACTAAAAACGACGCCAACCGTGGGGCTGGGTGTTTTGGCCGAAGCTCGCCTTGCTGTCTGATGGATAGAACGCCATCATGACGTCAACGTGAACAGAAATCGAAAATATATAAACCCCGAATAAAATAAATGTGCACGAAATATATATTATGTAATGTATTAATAGTTAATGGCCGCACAAGGTATAACATGTGTAATTAATCATATCCCACAATATGGGTTTCCCATTCATATATTGAAATTCCCAGATATCGCGTTCTAGGCTCAGACAACAAAAACAAGATAGCGGTCCAGATACAATGAGTGCAGGAGACCAGACATGGCCAGATGGGACACAGACCCTTGGGCGGGGCTTGTGTTTGCTGCAGGCGGTCAGCGAGGGCCACCGTTCCCTACCTGCCCTCATGACCCATGCAGGCTATACGCGCAGCACAACGCAGCGACTGGTAGCGGCTCTTGTACAAGGCCGCTGGCTCCGGCAAATGCCGGGCGACACCTATTTCCTCGGGCCACGCTTTCTGGAACTGGCACAGCACGCGCAGGAAGATAACCCCATAGCCGTAGTGGCCCGCCCCATCCTACGTGAACTGGGCCTAAAATCGCGGGATACCATCCATCTCGGTATCCGCGTCGAGAATGATGTCCTGTATCTTGACAAGGTCAACGGCCAGCGCGGATTGGAAATGCGTTCCCGCATCGGTCAGCGCATGCCCCTTGCCCTGACCGGTGTTGGACGTGCGCTCCTGCTGGATGACACAAAATCCGAATGGCGGCGTTTATATCGGGACGCGACAGAGAAAGGGACGTCTCCTGATCTGTGGCTGGAGCGGATGCACACCTACAGGAATACGGGCTGCGTGTTCGATCTCGAAGACAATGAAACGGGCATACATTGCGTCGCCGCTCCCCTGCGTGATGCACGTGGCTGCATCGTGGCTGCAATCAGCATTGCCAGCGCGGCGGTTTATCTTCCCCGCGCGCGCATGGAGGAACTATCCCCTATGGTTCTGAATGCGGCCGAAGCCATTTCGCGGCAAATGGGTTGGAAAGGACTGACTCATGAAATCGCTTGATCCCGCAAAGCCCGCACTACTGGGGCTGGATTGGGGTACATCGTCGCTACGCGCATGGCTGCTCGACGCGCAGGGTATCATCTTGCATACCCATCATGCCCGACAGGGAATTCTCCATCTGCCGGATGGTGGTTTTGCGCAGGTTCTGTCAGACATCCTCGCACAATGGCGGCTGAATGATCCGGTGCCCATGCTGGCCTGTGGCATGGTGGGAAGCATCAACGGCTGGCGGGAAGTATCCTATCTTCCCTGTCCAGCATCCTTGTGCCAACTCGCCGACGGACTGGGCCTGCAGCCTACGGCCCACGGCATGCTGCATATCGTCCCGGGCCTGCTGAAGGACGGTTCCCTACCCGATGTGATGCGCGGCGAGGAAACGCAGATTGTCGGAATAATGGGAACTGATGGGAACAGCCATCATACGGTTGTCCTGCCAGGCACACACTCCAAATGGGCGCAAGTACAAGGGCAGATTATCACAGAATTCCGGACATTCATGACGGGTGAACTGTTTGCCGTTCTTATGCGGCACAGCATCCTTGGTCGCCTGCCCTCAACAGCGCCACCTGATGACGGCTACCGTGATGAGGCTTTTGCCATGGGGGTCCGTACCGCTCAGTCTGGCATTCCTCTTGCTGGTCGCCTGTTTTCGGCCCGCACCGTTGTGCTGCGCAACAGGCTGGAACGCGCCTATACCGCCGATTATCTGTCCGGTCTGCTGATCGGGGAAGAAATCCACGCTGGCATGGCCGCGTTGGAGGCCACTCAGCACGCCACGCCTGTTCTTGTAGGCGAACGCGCATTGTGCCAGCGATATCGGCTGGCGTTTACGGTACTGGGGCACCCCCCACCTTCAATAGCGGGAAATACTGCGCCTGCCGGCCTGTTCCGGCTAGCCTGTGCCGCCCACCTGCTTGACCGGACTCCGTCCCATTTACACGACCAGAAAGGAGCTGTCATATGACCTGCTTCGACACGGCATTTACCCGTTGCCCTCTCATCGCCATCCTGCGCGGCGTGCAACCGCACGAGGCGCTCGACATCGGCCGCGTGCTGGTTGACACCGGCTTTACCATTATCGAAGTTCCCCTCAATTCACCCGCACCCTATCAGAGTATCGCTCTGCTGCAGGATACATTCGGGGACCGGATCCTGGTGGGGGCAGGCACCGTTACATCCCCTGATGCGGTGGGCGAGGTTGCCAGCCATGGGGGGCGGCTGGTTGTCATGCCCCACGCCGATCTGGCGGTGATCACGGAAGCCAAGAAGCGCGGCATGATCTGCACCCCCGGCGTGGCGACCCCAACCGAAGGGTTCGCAGCTCTTCATGCCGGGGCGGATGCCCTCAAGCTGTTCCCGGCGGAACAGCTGGGCACGAAGGCCCTGACTGCGTGGAAAAGCGTCTTCCCGCGTAGCACCCGTTTCATTCCCGTAGGGGGGATTACTCCTGATAACATGCAGTCCTATCTGGCTGCGGGCGCTGCGGGTTTTGGTCTGGGGTCGGCGTTATATCGTGCTGGAAATACAGCCGCGGACGTTGGGCGTGCAGCCGACCGTTTCATGAAGGCCCTATCCTGAATCTGTGCACCGTCCGAAGTAAAAATAACAATAACAGGAAACAAAAATGAAGATTACAGCACTACGTACCTACATGGTTCCGCCGCGCTGGCTGTTTCTCAAGATCGAAACGGATGAGGGAATTGCCGGCTGGGGGGAGCCGGTCGTGGAAGGCCGCGCCGCAACCGTTGCCGCCATGGTGGAAGAACTGTCCGATTACCTGATCGGCAAGGACCCCTTCATGATCGAGGACCACTGGAATGTCATGTACCGCGCTGGTTTCTACCGCGGTGGCGCCATCCACATGAGCGCGATTGCCGGTATTGACCAGGCGCTGTGGGATATAAAGGGCAAGGCTTTCGGCATGCCGGTATGGCAGTTGCTGGGTGGTAAATGTCGTGACCGCATCCGGGTCTATTCATGGATTGGCGGCGACCGCCCTGCCGATACGGCCCGTGCCGCAAAGGATGTGGTTGCCCGCGGTTTTACGGCAGTAAAAATGAACGGTACGGAAGAAATGCAGTTCATCGACAGTCATGAGAAAGTCGATGCGGCCATTGCCCGTGTTGCCGCCATCCGGGACGCGGTGGGACCCTATATCGGTATCGGTGTGGATTTTCATGGCCGGGTCCACAAACCCATGGCCAAGGTGCTGGCGCGTGAACTGCAGCCTTTCGATCTCATGTTCATAGAAGAGCCGGTATTGAGCGAAAATTTTGATGCCCTTCCTGAAATAACGGCCCATTGCTCCGCTCCGATCGCCCTGGGAGAGCGGCTGTTCTCGCGCTGGGATTTCAAGAAAATACTCGAACAGGGCTGCGTGGACATCATTCAGCCCGATCCGTCCCACTCTGGCGGTATTACCGAAACACGCAAGATCGCTGCCATGGCGGAAGCCTATGATGTGGCGGTGGCACTACACTGCCCTCTGGGGCCGATCGCACTGGCGGCCAACCTGCAGCTTGATGCGCTGTGCTACAATGCCTTCATTCAGGAACAGAGCCTGGGCATCCATTACAATAAAAGTAATGACCTGCTGGATTATGTGAATGATCCATCGGTCTTTTCCTACGTTGATGGCACCGTGGCCATTCCCGACGGACCCGGACTGGGAATTGAGATCAACGAGGATTACGTCAGGGAAAAAGCCGCCGAAGGCCATCGCTGGCGCAACCCCGTCTGGCGCCATGCAGATGGTTCGGTAGCGGAGTGGTAAGACCATCGCGCGTACAGAATGCCCCCGTTTCCTGTCCTGTCCCTAAAAAGGTCTGCCATTCCCATAAACAAGACAGAATAACATAGCGCATGCACCTTAATGGGCATGCAGGAGAACAAGACGTGTCGGATCAACGCACTCTCTCCATGTCCGGTCTTGCGGCAATGCCGGATGATGATGATAGCCTCAGCCCCCTCATGTTGCTGCGCCCCTACTGGCGGGTAACCCTTGCGGCATTTCTGGGCTGGTTTCTCGATGCATTCGATCAGGTTGCCCTGCTTTTGTGCCTGCCCGATATTGGCAAGAGCCTCGGCGTGGGGCTGACGGCCATGGGGCTGGTCATTACGGCTCAGAGTGTCGGGCGCATTCTGGGCAATACCAGTTGGGGCTGGCTGTCCGACCGGTATGGCCGCAAGCTTACATTCATGATCGGCGTGTTGTGGTTTGCAGCATTTTCCGGTTTTACGGCACTGGTATGGACCTATCTGGGCATGCTGGTTGTGCAGTTCCTGTTTGGTATCGGGTTCGGGGGGGAATGGACCGCCTCTGCCTCGCTGCTTATGGAAAGCGTGCCGCCACGGGCACGCTCGCTGGCCTCGTCGATCATGATGGCAGGGTATGAATGTGGTTTCTTCGCCGCTGCTGCCGTGCAGGCTGTGGTCCTGCCCTACTGGGGGTGGCGGGCCATGTTCCTGATTGGTGTCATTCCGGCCATCCTGGCCATCTTCATCCGCCGTGATGTTGCTGAAAGTCCGGTCTGGCTGCGCCTGCAGGCCACGCCCGCCTCATCCGCCACAACGCGTTCGCGCACCGGATTCAGACTGGATGGCGCAGCACTTCAGGCGTTGCTGTTCATGGCAGTCCTTCAGTTCCAGAATGCCGCGATATATAGTTTTTACCCCACTCTGTTGCGCAAGGTACAGAACCTGACCCCGGCCGAGGTCTTTCCCCTGCTGGGCTGCTACTGCCTGGGTTCACTGATTGGCAAGCCGCTCTGTGGTCTACTGGCCACACGGATGGGAGAACGAACGGTATTTGTCACATATTTCCTGATCACGATCGTGGATATCTGGCCTTTCATTTCCGCAAATTCCATGTGGGTGCTGGCTGGGGCCGCGTTGGTCATGGGGCTGTTTGGCAACAGTGTTTTTGCCCTGGTGCCGCATTATCTTTCGCAGCGCTTTCCCTCGGCCAACCGTTCCTTCGGCATGGGGTGCAGTTACGCCGTGGCGGCGCTGGGCCAGGGCGTATGCGGCTTCGTCGTGCCGTGGCTGGGCGGTCAGTGGGGCCTGCCGCAGGCCATTGAAAGTTCGGTCGTCATCGGCACGTTCATGGTGGCGGCAGTCATTTTCTACCAGCCACCAACGCTGCCCGGAAGGCATATGGAAGGTGAGGAAAGCATCACCCCATGATTCCCTCTTTCGCATTGGGCATCAGCGATGCCCAGGAACCTGTCTATCTGCCGCGACCGGATTATGACCCCGTCTGCCTTGATCCATCCTTTGCGTCCTGCCTGCTGGCCCATAGCGAGGTGGAATGTCTGGCGCGTGGCACCGAATGGGGTGAAGGCCCCGTCTGGTTTGGCGATGGGCGCTATCTGCTGTGGAGTGACATCCCCAATGACCGCATCCTGCGCTGGTCGGAGGAAACACGGCGCACATCCGTGTTCCGTGCGCCCTCACGGCATGCCAATGGCAATACACGCGACCGGGGCGGGCGCCTGATTACCTGTGAACACGAAAGCAGACAGGTCACCCGTACTGAATATGATGGTACGATTACCATTCTGGCCAGCCGGTTTGATGGAAAGCGACTCAACTCGCCCAATGATGTTGTCGTAGCCCGGGATGGTGCGATCTGGTTTACCGATCCGGATTACGGCCTGCTGAGCGCTTATGAAGGCGGCGGGACGGAAGCGGGAGAACTGCCGACCGGACTGTACCGTCTGGACACCGACGGCAGGCTCCAACAGGTCGACACGGAATTCATCAATCCCAACGGGCTGTGCTTTTCTCCCGCAGGAGACATTCTTTACGTCATTGATAGCGGTAGCCTGCCCAATACCATATGGGCCTGCGAACTGGATGCCGGGCGGACACGTATTGCCGCCCGTCACCTATTGATAGAACCGGCCCCCAATGCCCGTGCGGACGGCCTGCGTTGCGATATGGATGGCAATCTGTGGTGCGGCTGGGGCGGTGGCCCGGATCTGAACGGTGTGATGGTATTCGGCCCTTCCGGCCGGCCCCGCGCCCATATTCCTTTACCCGAACGATGCGCCAATCTGTGTTTTGGCGGCAGGCGCCGTAACCGACTGTTCATGGCGGCATCACACGGGCTTTATGCGCTTTATGTGGGCATACAGGGCCATCTTTAGCTGGTCTTTTGGTGTTTCCACGTACGAGCTGCGACGAACCGAGTTCCGTTTTACATCGGCTGTATATAGTATTTTCTGCACCCCAACCGGGCCTCACCCAGGTTAGCGTGGTTAGGCAAGCTGCTTCTGACGCCAGTATCAATCATGTCTTCTTCTACCAGAGATTTGCGATCGGAGACATGTCTACATGTAAAGGACCGTCTGTCATTGTGCTATACGGAGGCCCCGCGCACTCAAGCCGGAGGCATTGTCATGACAATGCTGCGGGCTCTGGCCGATCATGGCCTATGTGGACCATGACTCACCGTATTGTTTCCGCCTTCAGCCCGTCCGCGGATAAGGCGCGCCGTCTGTATCGATGTTATTGCCGTTCGCGGACGTGC
>NZ_JABLUU010000038.1:2500-5524 GCF_018491655.1 Komagataeibacter oboediens
GAGGCGATGAAAGACGTGGCACGCTGCGAAAAGCCATGGGGAGCCGCGAGCAGGCTTTGATCCGTGGGTATCTGAATGGGGAAACCCACCCAGCGATGGGTATCATGTTCTGAATACATAGGGACATGAGGCGAACCCGGGGAACTGAAACATCTAAGTACCCGGAGGAAAAGACATCAATTGAGATTCTGCTAGTAGTGGCGAGCGAACGCGGAACAGGCCAGTGGTCATTTTTGAAGAAGCAGAACGGAATGGAAAGTCCGGCCATAGCGGGTGATAGCCCCGTATGCGTAGTGTCAGGAATGATCCTTGAGTAGGGCGGGACACGTGAAATCCTGTCTGAACATGGGGGGACCACCCTCCAAGCCTAAATACTCCCTGGTGACCGATAGTGAACAAGTACCGTGAGGGAAAGGTGAAAAGCACCCCGACGAGGGGAGTGAAAGAGACCTGAAACCGAATGCCTACAAGCAGTCGGAGCCTCTTATGGGGTGACGGCGTACCTTTTGTATAATGGGTCAGCGAGTTTCTGTTTGCAGCAAGCTTAAGCCGATAGGTGTAGGCGCAGCGAAAGCGAGTCTGAATAGGGCGACGAGTTGCTGGCAGAAGACCCGAAACCGAGTGATCTAGCCATGGCCAGGCTGAAGGTGCGGTAACACGCACTGGAGGGCCGAACCCACGCCTGTTGAAAAAGTCGGGGATGAGCTGTGGCTAGGGGTGAAAGGCCAATCAAACTCGGAAATAGCTGGTTCTCCGCGAAATCTATTGAGGTAGACCGTCTGGTATTACCCCGGGGGGTAGAGCACTGGATGGGCTAGGGGGGCCCAAAGCCTTACCAAACCTAACCAAACTCCGAATACCCGGAAGTATGAGCCAGGCAGACAGACAGTGGGTGCTAAGGTCCATTGTCGAGAGGGAAACAGCCCAGACCACCAGCTAAGGCCCCCAAATCGTGGCTAAGTGGGAAAGGATGTGGGGATTCCAAAACAACCAGGAGGTTGGCTTAGAAGCAGCCATCCTTTAAAGAAAGCGTAATAGCTCACTGGTCTAATAGAAACCCTGCGCCGAAAATGTAACGGGGCTCAAGCCACGTGCCGAAGCTGTGGGTGCATACTATGTATGCGCGGTAGCGGAGCGTTCCGTAGGTCTGTGAAGGAGACGGGGTGACCCTCTCTGGAGATATCGGAAGTGCGAATGCTGACATGAGTAGCGACAAACAGTGCGAGAAACACTGTCGCCGAAAGTCCAAGGGTTCCTGCGCAAGGTTAATCCGCGCAGGGTGAGCCGGCCCCTAAGGCGAGGGCGAAAGCCGTAGTCGATGGAAACCGGGCAAATATTCCCGGGCCTGCCAGAAGTGACGAATACAATATGTTGTCGGGTCTTATCGGATTGATCCGGCTTTTGGAGTATTCCAGGAAATAGCTCTGGCATATAGACCGTACCCGAAACCGACACAGGTGGACTGGTAGAGAATACCAAGGCGCTTGAGAGAACGATGCTGAAGGAACTAGGCAAATTACTTGCGTAACTTCGGGATAAGCAAGACCCGTCAGTGGGCAACCATTGGCGGGTGGCACAGACCAGGGGGTAGCGACTGTTTAGTAAAAACACAGGGCTGTGCGAAGTCGAGAGACGACGTATACGGCCTGACGCCTGCCCGGTGCCGGAAGGTTAAGAGGAGGTGTGCAAGCACCGAATTGAAGCCCCGGTAAACGGCGGCCGTAACTATAACGGTCCTAAGGTAGCGAAATTCCTTGTCGGGTAAGTTCCGACCTGCACGAATGGCGTAACGACTTCCCCGCTGTCTCCAGCATCGGCTCAGCGAAATTGAATTCCCCGTGAAGATGCGGGGTACCCGCGGTCAGACGGAAAGACCCTATGAACCTTTACTGCAGCTTTGCAGTGGCATCAGAGACATTCTGTGTAGGATAGGTGGGAGGCTTTGAAACCGGGGCGCCAGTTCCGGTGGAGCCATCCTTGAAATACCACCCTGACTGTTTCTGATGTCTAACCGAGGCCTGTTAGCCAGGTCCGGGACCCTGCATGGTGGGCAGTTTGACTGGGGCGGTCGCCTCCCAAAGTGTAACGGAGGCGCGCGATGGTGGGCTCAGGTCGGTCGGAAACCGACTGTCGAGTGCAATGGCATAAGCCCGCCTGACTGTGAGAGTGACAGCTCGATCAGAGACGAAAGTCGGCCATAGTGATCCGGTGGTCCCGCGTGGAAGGGCCATCGCTCAACGGATAAAAGGTACTCTAGGGATAACAGGCTGATCTCCCCCAAGAGTCCACATCGACGGGGAGGTTTGGCACCTCGATGTCGGCTCATCACATCCTGGGGCTGGAGCAGGTCCCAAGGGTTCGGCTGTTCGCCGATTAAAGTGGTACGTGAGCTGGGTTTAGAACGTCGTGAGACAGTTCGGTCCCTATCTGCCGTGGGTGTTGGAGACTTGAGAGGATTTGTCCCTAGTACGAGAGGACCGGGATGAACATACCTCTGGTGCACCGGTTGTCGCGCCAGCGGCACAGCCGGGTAGCTAAGTGTGGACGGGATAACCGCTGAAAGCATCTAAGCGGGAAACCCACCTCAAAACAAGGTCTCCCCGAGGGCCGTGATAGACCATCACGTCAATAGGCCAGGTGTGGAAGCGCAGTAATGCGTGCAGCTAACTGGTCCTAATCGCCCAACAGGCTCATTCCATCGCCCCCTCAAAAGGGCATCACACATGCACAGCAGTCATCCACTCTTCAACACAGTAACAGCACCAACCCATCACATCCTCTCAGCCCCATAAAACGGGATGACTGGATGACCTGGTGGCCATGGCGGGGAATGATCCACCCGATCCCATCCCGAACTCGGCCGTGAAAACCCCCAGCGCCCATGATACTGTGCCTCAAGGCACGGGAAAGTCGGTCGCCGCCAGGTCTTCCAGTCACCCCTCACCACCGCGGGGTGGAGCAGCCCGGTAGCTCGTCAGGCTCATAACCTGAAGGCCGCAGGTTCAAATCCTGCCCCCGCAACCA